>CAJOIR010000004.1 GCA_905234685.1 Paludibacteraceae bacterium | reverse complement strand
GATCCAAATCTTTGCACTGCCGTACTGGTCATGGCGGAGTGCTGATGATTGACAACGGTTTTTTTTGCTTCTTGCTATTGCATAACTGAAAAAAAGTTTGTATCTTTGCATGCTTTATAGAAAACAAACAATAGATACATGGAAGAAAACAGAGAACAACAGTACGGTGCCGAGTCGATTCAGGTGCTGGAAGGACTTGAAGCAGTGCGCAAACGCCCTGCGATGTATATAGGTGATATTTCAGTCAAAGGTCTGCATCACCTTGTTTATGAGGTGGTTGACAACTCGATAGACGAAGCTCTCGCGGGCTACTGCTCCGAGATAGCGGTTCACATAGAGGAAGACAATTCGATAACGGTTCAGGACAACGGTCGCGGTATTCCCGTGGATATGCACCCGAAGGAGCACAAAAGCGCTCTGGAGGTCGTGATGACCGTACTTCATGCCGGCGGTAAGTTCAACAAGGACAGCTACAAGGTGTCGGGCGGTCTGCACGGCGTTGGTGTAAGTTGCGTGAACGCACTCTCCTCTCACATGCACGTAGAGGTGTATCGCGACGGACAGATTCACAGCCAGGACTATCAGAAGGGTAAGCCTCTCTCTCCCGTACATGTGATTACTGAAGACGAGGCCACTGGCAACTGGGAGCAGCGAAAGACAGGTACTTTCGTGCAGTTCTGGCCTGACGACACGATCTTCACCGAGACGGTCTACCAGTACGACATACTCGCCAAGCGTATGCGTGAATTAGCCTTCCTGAACGCTGGAGTGAAGATAATCCTCAAGGACAAGCGCGTCAAGGACGGCGAAAGCAGCCAGCGCGTTGAGACCTTCTATTCGGAGAAGGGTCTCCCTGAGTTCGTACGCTGGCTGGAAGGTACTCGCACGCCGCTCATCTCCGACGTCATCTGCCTTAGTACTGACAAATACGGCACTCCTGTCGATGTGGCTCTCATCTACAATACCGACTTCAACGAGAACGTGCACTCCTATGTGAATAATATCAACACCATAGAGGGTGGTACCCATGTGCAGGGATTCCGCGCGGCACTCACACGCGTGATGAATAAATACGCCGAAGAGAGCAAACTGCTCGAGAAGGCCAAGCTTAAAGACAAAGACGGCAAGTCGGTTATCGACCCTAATGACTTCCGCGAGGGTCTTACGGCTATCATATCTGTCAAGGTGGCTGAACCTCAGTTCGAGGGCCAGACCAAGACCAAACTCGGTAACTCCGAAGTTGCGGGCATGGTGTCACAGGCGGTAGCAGAGGCGCTCGGCAACTATCTAGAAGAGCATCCTGATGATGCAAAGAAGATTGTGGAAAAGGTCATTCTCGCGGCTCAGGCGCGTATCGCTGCACGCAACGCGCGACTCAATGTGCAGCGTAAGAATCCCCTCTCGGGAGGTGGGCTGCCGGGTAAGCTTGCCGATTGTCAGTCCAAAGACCCTGCTGAGTGCGAACTCTTCCTTGTGGAGGGTGACTCCGCAGGCGGTACCGCAAAGACCGGACGCGACCGCCGTCATCAGGCTATTCTGCCTTTGCGTGGTAAGATTCTTAATGTTGAGAAAGCTATGCCGCACAAAGTGTTCGAGTCGGAGGAGATACGCAACATCTTCACCGCACTCGGTGTTACTATCGGCACGGAGGACGACCCCAAGGCGCTCAACCTCTCCAAGATACGCTACCATAAAGTCATTATAATGGCGGATGCCGATGTCGATGGTGCACACATAGCCACTCTTGTGATGACATTCTTCTACCGCCACATGAAAGAACTCATCGAACAAGGCTATCTCTATATCGCTATGGCACCGCTCTATCAGTGCTCAAAAGGCAATTACAAGGAGTATTGCTGGAACGATATACAGCGTAAGCATTTCATAGAGACCTATGCGGGAGGCGATGAGCGTCAGGTGAAGACACAGCGCTATAAAGGTCTTGGTGAGATGTCTGACGAGCAACTCTGGGAGACTACTATGGATCCGGAGCGCCGCATGCTCAAACAGGTGACAATTGAGAACGCTGCCGAAGCAGATTACACCATCTCTATGCTTATGGGTGAAGATGTTGCTCCGCGTCGCGAGTTCATCGAGCAAAACGCTACATACGCAAGGATTGACGCCTGATGAATATTTGTGTCTACTGCTCGGCGAAGGATTCGATTGCTGACGAATATAAGCAATTGGGATGTGACCTTGGAAACTGGATTGTCTCCACGGGTCACACCCTTGTCTTCGGAGGCGCTACGGGAGGGCTGATGACCGAAGTCAGTCGTACCGTGTTCGAGCAGGGCGGACAAGTGGTTGGAATAGTGCCGCAACGCATACTGCGTGCCGGTAGACGCTCGCCTTGGTGCACTGAGACTACGGAGGTGGAGAACATGAATGAACGCAAGCAGGCGATGCGACAGATCGCGGACTGCTTCGTATGTCTGCCAGGCAGCTACGGTACCATCGATGAGATGTTCGATGTCATAGCGTCCGGAACTGTGGGAGAACACTGCAAACCTGTGTTCATTCTTAATTACAAAGGATTCTATGAACCGCTGATGAGACAGATTGAACTCATGAAGCAGAAGCGGTTCATACCCGATGAAGAGACTTACAAGCCTGTGTTTGTGAACTCAATTGAAGAACTCATAGCACAGATTGACAATATAATACACTAAATTATAACTTATGAACCTTCTATTCAAACGCCTCACAGGCAAACTGCAGTCCACCGACAGGATGGAGGAGTATATCGCTCAAATGGAGCAGGATATAGCACGCTATCATGCTGTGGAGCAGTCTCCTGAATTGGCAGAGTACAAACAGTTGAAAGAAAAGGTCGCATCTAAAGAGTTCTGTCAGAAGAAGCAGAATCTGATTCAGACCAAGTATAAATCCACAAAGTACTACATGACTTACCACGAGCTTCACATTATGCAGAAAGACAAGACTCTGCAGCTCTACCAGCAGGTGAAGGACTCGTCGCAACTGAAAGAGTATAAGGCATTCCGTGCAAGCGGCGACTATATCAAACTCTCCGACAAAGCGCTTGTCAAGAAGTCGCCCGACCTGAAGAACATGCTCCGTTTTGAACAGTCGAAGGCTTATAAGGCATACGTGCAGTACAGCACCAGCCTTGTGCCTGACAAATATGAGCGTCTGCGCGCTCAGGTCGCCGACGAGGCTTTCCAGCGTGAGAACGCTTTTTGGGCTAACCCCAAGCGCTGGCTTACAACGGAAGAGCATATAGACGAGGTGCGTCTCCAGCAACTCTCGCAGTTGCCAGACATTGTGTTCTATCTCGCTCAAGACGCAAAGAAGATAGAAGAGATGGAAAAGTATGTGCTCACCTTTGGAGAGGAGTTCCAGTGGACCCATCTTGCCGAGTCGAAATGGAAACCTGGTTTCTGCTACAAGAACAAACATCTCTTGCAACAGCACTCGTTTGCCAACGAACAGCAGGCTAACAACGGTGGCAGAAACACAGGTACTATCAATGGCACCTTCACCATCCTCACCAAGCGTGAACAGATCACCGCACCTGCATGGGATACTAAGAAAGGTTTTATAAACAAGGATTTCTCCTATACATCTGATGTGGTGAATACTGCTGACAGTTTCCGTCAGCAGGAAGGTCTCTTCATGGTCAAACTGCGTTGCTCCGGACGCATACACCATGCTGCATGGTTAGGCGCAGAGAGCAAACTGCCGCTCCTCACTCTCTTCCATTTCAACGGAAAGAATATAGTTATGGGCAACACCACCAACGAGGGTTTTGAAGGTACCAGGGTGACAGGCATCAACCCCTCGCAGTTCTATATCTATTCTCTCCGCTGGAATCGTTCGGAGTTGATTTGGTATGTCAACAATGTAGAGGTTTACCGCACTAAGCATAACATTCCCCGTGAGGCGTTGTATCTTGCCTTGTCTTCGTTCATCGCCGCCAGACAGCGTCCGTACGAAGGCAAACTTGAAGTTGACTGGATAAGGGTTTACAAGAGATAACACAATTTATGGTGACACTCGGAAACATACAGTTTGGCGGTAGCAAACGCTTCGTGCTTATTGCAGGACCCTGTGCGATAGAGAGTCGCGACATGGTCCTCTCTACTGCTGAAGCACTGCTGAATGTCTGTCATGACCTTGACGTTGAACTTGTGTTCAAGTCCTCGTTCGACAAGGCTAACCGTACCTCGTGTTCTCCGCGAGGTGTGGGTATGGAAGAAGGGTTGAAGATTCTTCAAGAGGTCAGGACGCAGTTCTCACTGCCTGTGCTTACTGATGTGCATGAGTCGTGGCAGTGCAAACCTGTGGCAGAGGTGGCGGATATTCTGCAGATACCTGCTTTCCTCTCACGTCAGACCGACCTCATTCAAGCTGCTGCACTCACAGGAAGAGTGCTCAATGTCAAGAAAGGTCAGTTCATGGCACCGTGGGATATGCAGGGAGTGGTGCAGAAGGTGAAAGAGGTCATTGCCGAACCGAGTCTGCTGCTTACCGAGCGGGGTTCCTCATTCGGATACGGTAATATTGTTGTCGATATGACGTCCTTGGAAGAGATGAAACGCATAGGTTTCCCTGTGGTCTTCGATGCTACACATTCGGTTCAGAAACCCTCGTCGCTCTCAGGTGTCACTCTTGGCAACCGCGAGATGGTACCGGTGCTGATGCGTGCCGCTCTCGCTGTGGGGATTGATGGATTGTTCCTTGAAGTGCATCCTGATCCCGATAATGCATTCTCTGATGCCGCCAACCAGTTGCGACTCGCAGACATTGCAGCCGTTCTACGTCAGGCAATAGCTGTTGACGAGGTAGCGAAGCAACTGTATTTTGAATAAGATATTTCCCCAATTCTCCCAAATCATGACCTACTCACAACGTGCAAAACAAATTTTTGAGGAAGAGATACGCGAACTGACTTTTTTGTCGCATCGCATAGACACAAGTTTCGACAGTGTGGTTGATGCTGTTTACTCTTGTCGTGGCAAACTGGTGCTTATGGGAATAGGCAAGACCGGTATCATTGCACACAAGTTGGCATCCTCATTTGCATCTACGGGCACTCCGTCTATCTTCGTCAATGCCGCAGAAGCTGTGCATGGCGACTTAGGCATGGTTAGTTCCGACGATGTGGTGATGCTCGTGAGCAACTCGGGTTCGACGAACGAGATACTGAATGTGATAGCACCACTTCGCACTATAGGCTGCCGTCTGATTGCGCTGACAGGGAACCCCGACTCAGCGCTTGCTCGCGACTGCGACCTTGTTCTCTCTACGCATGTTGATCATGAGGCCTGCCCTTTAGGTCTCGCTCCAACGACAAGTACTACTGCCACTTTGATGATGGGCGATGCTCTGATGGTGTGTCTGATGGAACAGCGCAATTTCCGTGCTGACAACTTCGCGACTTATCATCCTGGTGGTGCTCTGGGCAGACAGTTGCTCAGCAGGGTTCGCAACCGCATGACGACTAATGTGCCGAAGGTGTCTGTTACCACTTCTTTCCGTGACCTCGCAATGGAGATGTCTGCCAAGCATCTTGGCATGACCATGGTTTACGATGGTGAACGTTGTGCAGGTATCATCACCGACGGAGACCTGCGTCGTGCCATACAGAGATATCCGGATATCTCTCATGTTACAGCTAAGGACGTGATGACACCATCTTACAAGCATATCGTTCAGGATGCGCTTCTTACGGAGGCTCTTGCCATCATGGACAAGTATAACATCACCACTCTTGCCGTAATACCTGACGAACAGACTCAGCAGATTATTGGCATTATTTCAATTCACCATATCATTGATTTCAATGGAGAATTCAAGCCTTAACTTCTTAACAATTCACCTTTTATACTTTAACCCATGAAAGGAATCATTCTCGCAGGCGGCAGTGCAACAAGGTTGCAACCTCTCTCAATGGCAATATCAAAGCAGATAATGCCGGTATATGACAAACCTATGATTTATTACCCGCTCAGCACACTCATGCTTGCGGGCATACGGGAAGTGCTTGTCATCTCCACTCCTCGTGACCTCCCTATGTTCCGTGAACTGCTTGGCGATGGTTCTCGTCTCGGCATGAGGCTTGAGTACAAGGTACAGCATGTGCCCAACGGTCTTGCTCAGGCTTTTGTTCTCGGCAGGGAGTTTCTTGCTGGTGACAAGGGGTGTCTTATTCTCGGCGACAACCTCTTCTACGGCCGCGGTTTCACCCGTATGCTCCGCCGTGCTGCTGCCATTGAGCATGGTGCTTGTATCTTCGGTTATTATGTAAAAGACCCTCGTGCCTACGGTGTGGTGGAATTTGAACAGACCGATGCCAACGATGAGAGCTCTCTTCGCGTCATCTCGCTTGAAGAGAAACCGCAGAACCCTAAAAGCCAGTATGCGGTGCCCGGTTTGTATTTCTACGATGAGACGGTTTGCGACAAGGCGGCAGGGCTGCAACCATCTGCCCGTGGCGAATATGAGATAACCGACCTCAATAAGGTGTATCTTGCCGAAGGTTCACTGCGTTGTGAACTCTTCGGACGGGGCTTCGCATGGCTTGATACCGGTAGTCCTGATAGTCTCCTTGACGCAGGCAACTTCATCGCCACTATCCAGAACAGACAGGGTTTCTATGTTAGTTGCATCGAAGAGATAGCATGGCGCAACGGTTGGATAAGCAAGGAGCAGTTGCATAATCTCGGAAAGCAGATGAGCAAGACTGCGTATGGTCAGTATATCCTTTCCTTGGAAGTTTAATCTTGAATCATTCCATTCTCCTCTCCGTTATGAATCGTCTGTTGTTTGCCATATACCTGATATTGCTTGCAGTCTTTCCCCTCTCAGCGCAGTATAATATTCGTCATTATAGTGTTGAGGACGGTTTGAGTCAGAACACTGTGATGTCAATCCTGCAAGACCGTGACGGATACATGTGGTTTGGCACTTGGGACGGTATCAACAAGTTTGATGGTTATAAGTTTGTTACCTACAAGTCTCGACCAGGAGAAGAGGTGTTTCAGAATAACCGTATCGAGTACATCCTTGAGGACTCGTTAGGATATATCTGGTTCCAGACTTATGACGGTCGCTTTCATCGTTTCGACAAGTCTGTTGAACAAGTTCACACGCTGTCATACACCATGCCGTTGCATAGACTCGATGCGCAGGATTTGATTATTGAACCTCGTTCCGGTGAGTTGTATCTGCGTACTTATCAGGGTATTGTGCATGTGTCTGAGACTGACAACGGCATACTCACCGACAGGGTCTATCCGTACAAGACTTCTGATATCGCTCATTTTATTACTCATGACAACAAGGGTCGCGTGTGGTATGATGACCGTTCTCTGTTGTGTAGTATTGATATCGGCAGCGGAGTATGTGACTCTGTTGACCTCTCGTCGATTGAGACGGGGGCGGAACTCAATGTCAGTCTTATGCTCTCTGACGGCATCTGGTTTGGCGGCAACCATGGTATGTTGTGGCGTCGTTCGCTTGCCAACAAAACACTTGAACCTGTGTCTCTCTCTTCTGATGCTGAAGTCGTTGATATGGTTCGCTTGTCGGCTTATGAACTGATGGCAGCAACACGGAATCATGGACTCTTTGTATATAATTCCATGACAGGTAGTCTGGTTCATGTTGCTGACTTTAAGACTATCGGACAGATAAATGCTCTTTATAGCGACTCGAAGGGTATGGTGTGGATTGAGACAGATGACCTCGGTATCTGGCGTTTCCGTCCTGCCGACAGATCGCTCAAGCATCTCAAACAGCAGATTGATCGGCGTTATGGTCCGCTGCATGCCAATATGCTTCTTATTGAAGACAACGACCATAATACATGGGTCAACCCGCTGGGTGGTGGTCTGTCAAGATACAATCATGAGACTGATGAACTGGAAAATCCGGTCACAGGGATAACCAACATGGTTCATACTGCCTATGCCGACCGTAATGGAGAGATTTGGCTTGCTACCTATCAGACTGGTATTGACTGTCTCTCGCTTCGCCAGCAGCAGTTCAGACTTTGTGACATGCGTCAGTCAGCAAGCGATATAGGAGAGGTTCGTGCAATGCTTCTGCTTTCTGACGGAAATACTGTATTGGCCAACAAGGATAACCGTCTTGCTTCAATCAACAACGAGGACCTGTTGACTACCGACAAGTCAAAGGATGATATGACTGTCTATTGCATGCTCGAAGACTTGGATGGTTCTCTCCTTCTTGGTACCCGCTATAACGGATTGTTCCGTCTGAATAAGCACAAATTACAGGATATTAATGTCGCTTCCGATGGTAGCCGGATAACCAATAAAGCTATATATGACCTTCTGCCTATGCCTTGGGGTGATATCTATGTAGGAACTTACGGTGGTGGCATAAACCTGATTCGCAGAGGTTCTGATGTTGCAAATTATACAATATTCAGTCCGTTGAATGGTTGGACAGACTATCCTGTGAATACCTGTTCGCGTGTACGTTGTCTGCTTAATGTAAGTGACACTATGCTTTTGGCAGGTACCACCAATGGTTTGTTGCAGGTTCGATTTTCTGACCATAAGACATGGTTTACCCCGTATTGTGATGTACATTGTCTGCTGCAGGATAGTCGTGGCGACATCTGGATGGGTACATTCTCAGGTGGATTAAACAAGATTCTCAAATTGGCGGATGATGATAGTCCTGCACAGTTTGAGGCTTATACTGTGAAGAGCGGTCTGCGTAGCGATATAGTGCTGAGTATTGCAGAAGATAAGAACGGCAGAATTTGGTTTACTTCTGAAAGCAATGTCACTCGCTATGATCCGGTGTCACACATCTTTCAGCACTTCTTCCCCTTTGAGAGCGTTCACGATGGTTATTTCACGGAGTGCAAGGCTTTGACACTCCCTTCTGGTGATATATCGTTCGGCTATAGCAACGGATATTGTACTTTCTCTCCTGAAAGAATATTGCGTTCTGAAGGTGTGCCTCCGTTGCATCTTACAGGATTGTCTCTGTTCAATACAGAGGTTGGATTGGGTGACGGTTCGCCGTTGAAGAAGAGCATATCTGCTACTGACGAATTGACACTCACATACAAACAGTCTGTATGGAGCATTGAGTATGCTGCCATCGACTTCCTCAATGCTGCCAAGATTGACTATGCTTTCAAACTTGATGGTTTCGAAAAGGATTGGAACTATGTACACAAGCAACGTAAGGCCACATATACCAATCTGCCTCCTGGCAAATATGTATTTCGCGTTAGAAGTACTAATGCAGAAGGCGTATGGGTGGCGAATGAGCGTACTCTCACGGTGCATATTCTTCCTTCTTTCTGGCAGACAGGATGGGCGTGGTTGCTATATTTGCTGATAGCGGCAATGGTATTGCTTGTCGTCTATCTCATAGTCAGTCGCTACAACCGTCTGCAGCAGCAAATGCAGGTTGAACAGCAGGTGACTGACTTTCGTCTGCGTTTCTTTACAAACATATCTCATGAACTGCGCACTCCTCTTACTCTCATATCCGGACCTGTGGAAAATATCTTGAAGACCGAGAAACTCAACAACAGTATGCGTACTCAACTGGAGATAGTCCATAGTAACGCTCGCCGCATGCTCAGACTTATAAACGAGATACTCGACTTCCGCAAGATACAGAACCATAAGATGCGTCTTAAAATCCAGCAGACTGAGTTTCGTCTGCTTGTTGAAGAAACATGTGGCAACTTCAACAAAGAGGCGTATGACAAGCATATAAACTTCCGGCTTGAGAACGATGTGCCTGATGCTAAACTTTGGATTGACCGTGAGAAAGTGGATATTATCATTTACAATCTACTTTGCAATGCTTTTAAGTTCACTCCTGCAGGCAAGAGTATCACGGTTAGAGTGAGTGAGAAGAAGGATTTCGTCCTTCTGCAAGTCGTTGACGAAGGTGTGGGTATTCCTCATGAGAAACGCAATATACTCTTCGAACGGTTCTCTTCACACAATGAGATAGAGAATTTGGCAGGTAAAGCTGGTACAGGCATCGGACTCAATCTTGTTAAGGAACTTGTTGACCTGCATAAAGGCTACATCGAAGTAGAAAGCGAAACAGGCAACGGAGCGACTTTCACTGTCATGTTCCGTAAAGGTAAAGAGCATTTCGGTAATGAGGTGGACTTCGTAATGAGTAGTGAGTTGTTGCCTCATACCAACGATGTCATGCAACCCAGACTCGACAATGTGGTCATCAAACAGAAACTGCCCAAGATGCTTGTTGTTGAGGATAATGAAGACATGTGTTCTTTTCTCGGAAACATCTTTTCTCAAAACTTCACTGTCTTGTCTGCAAAAGACGGTCTTGAAGGTCTGCGTATAGTGCGTGAGACATGCCCTGACATCGTAGTCACTGACCTTATGATGCCCAATATGGATGGACTGGAACTGACTGACCACATTAAGAAAGAGGAACCGACAAGTCATATACCTGTAATCTTGCTTACCGCCAAAGAGGCAATAGAGAGCCGTTTGGAAGCAATGAGGTTCGGAGCGGATGACTATATCACTAAACCATTCTCAGCTGAATACCTCAAAGCGCGTGTTGATAATATCCTGAAACAGCGTGAACGCCTCAGTGAACGTTATCGTAACGATCTGCTTACTCTCAAGGCTGCACCGCTCAAGAAAGAGAAATCACCTGACGAGATATTCCTTGCAAAGTTGCTGGATTTCATGGAGCGCAACATGGATAACAACGAGTTGGTCGTAGAAGAAATGGTTAGCGACATGGCAATGGGCAGGACTGTGTTTTTCAATAAACTCAAAAACCTGACAGGCTTGTCACCTGTTGAGTTTATTCGTGAAGTGCGTATCAAACGTGCTGCACAACTCTTGGAAACGGGAGCATACAACGTGACAGAGGTGACCTACATGGTGGGTATGAATGACTCACGCTACTTCTCCAAATGCTTCAAGGCAGTGTATGGTATGACTCCGACTGAATATAAGAGACAGAAGTTGGAGAACGTATGAGAAACATCATTATGATATTGTTTGCAGCTGGAGCCTTGCTTTTTGCGGGATGCAACAGGACAAAGCCGCAGTCACCATCCAACAGGCATGGTAGTTCACAAGAGGACTCAGTCGCTGTAGCTATTGTACTTATGCATCAGCGTATGGCAGAACAGGCTGACAGGGAAATTCTGGATTATGTCAAGGCTAACAATCCTGAGACTTTTGCTGCATTTGAGTTTTTGAGGACGTGGAGCAGGATTTTAGTGCGTACTGACAATGAGAAGATAACCGATAACACACCTCTTGACTTGAGATTGGTCGTTTACGATTTGTCTGGTTCCATGCTTTTTGACTCCAGAGAACAACTGATTATAAAAGACAGAGACTTCATACCGTCTGTCCGTGTTACACTGCTTGATATGAATATCGGTGAACAGGCTGAACTTCTCACGCCGTGGTATGCCGCCTATGGGAGCACAGGTAATGCAGATGTGCCGCCATATACAAACTTGAGAATAATCATTGAAACATATCCGTTATGAAAACCAAACTGACATTTTTGTTTATACTTGCACTTGCTGCATTCAACATCTCGTGCAACAACCAGCAGTCCTATGGCAACGAACTGCAGGCGGAAAAAAAACTGATAGAGGACTATATCAAGCGTAACAATATCGTCATTGTAAAAATAGAGCCTTTGATTAATGAATGGGGTGAGAACGACTATTATGAGATAGATGACTATCTCTACTATCACCTCGTCGATCCTGGTGATACCACATCAGCACCGCTTGCTTATGGTGATAATATCTCACTTCGTTATCGTCGCTATACCTTGAACGAGTATTCCGACACTCTCAGTGCCTGGACAACAAGCGATTCCGCCAGTCCTGTTGAATTCAGGATGGGTACATCTTCATCTAAGACTTGCGAAGGATGGTTGCAGGCTGTGGGTTATATGATGTACAACAATGCCCAATGTCGCATCATCTGCCCGAGTAAACTTGGCTTCTCTGATGCAACGAACTCGGTAATTCCTTATGTGTATGATCTCAAAATAAAGGTTAGAAAATAATTCGGATATCAAATAGTAAATAAACTAAATCGTTAATACATATATGTCTTTAGTTAAATCCATCTCAGGTATAAGGGGCACTATAGGTGGCTCTGTTGGCGAAGGTCTTAACCCTGTTGACATCGCCCGTTTCGTTTCTGCTTATGCTATGCAACGTCGTAAGTGCTTGCCGGACAATAATGTTATTGTTGTTGGTCGTGATGCACGTATTTCGGGCAAAATGTGTGAACTTGTTGTCTGTGGTACACTTATGGGAATGGGCTATGATGTTGTTGACATCGGTCTGGCTACAACGCCTACTACCGAACTGGCAGTACAAGGCGAACGTGCTGCTGGAGGCATAATACTTACTGCCAGTCACAATCCCCGTCAGTGGAATGCGCTCAAACTCCTCAATGAGCATGGTGAGTTCCTCAACGATAAAGAAGGCAAGGATGTGTTAGGTATTGCCGAAAAGGAGGACTTCATGTTTGCTCAAGTCAGTGAGTTGGGTAGTCTCGTTGAGAAGGACTATTTGCCTTATCATATTAACAATGTGCTTGGTCTTGAACTCGTTGACAAAACTGCTATAGAAGCTGCTGATTTCACTGTTGCTGTTGATTGTATCAACTCTGTTGGAGGTATTGCTTTACCTGCTTTGCTCAAGGCCCTCGGAGTGAAGAAAACATTCTTCCTGAACGATACTCCCAATGGCGATTTTGCACATAACCCTGAGCCGTTGCCTCAGCATCTGACAGAGATTAGCGATCTGCTTCGTAATGGTAAGGCTGATGTAGGCTTTGTTGTTGACCCTGATGTTGACCGGTTGGCTGTCATTTGCGAGAATGGTGATATGTTCGGTGAGGAATATACACTCGTCAGCGTGGCAGATTACGTTCTTACTCATACTCCTGGCAACACAGTTAGCAACATGAGTAGTACTCGTGCACTGCGTGATGTCACTCTCCGTCATGGTGGTAGCTATTCGGCAAGTGCTGTAGGAGAAGTCAATGTGGTAGCTGAGATGAAGCGTACCGATGCTGTCATCGGAGGTGAAGGCAACGGCGGAGTAATCTATCCTGCTTCTCACTATGGTAGAGATGCACTTGTCGGCATAGCGCTCTTCCTCAGTCAGCTTGCACACAGGCATATCAAACCTTCAGAACTCAAGAAACAGTATCCATTGTATTATATCTCTAAAAACCGCATTGAGCTTACACCGCAAGTAGATGTCGATACACTCCTCCTTAAAGTGAAAGACGTTTACAAAAATGAACAGGTTAACGATATTGACGGTGTGAAGATTGATTTCAGCGAGGGCTGGGTTCATCTTCGTAAGAGTAATACGGAGCCTATCATCCGCGTTTATTCCGAAGCTGCTACGGAAGACAAAGCCAACGAACTGGCTCAACGTATTATTGATGTTGTCAGGGAGTTCGTATGATGGAGATACTTGTTACTAATGATGATGGTTGGGGTGCGAAAGGAATACTCACTCTTGTTAGGCTTATGAGGCAGTTAGGCCATGTAACTGTCATAGCGCCTGACTCTGCCAGAAGCGGACAGAGCAACGCCATAAGTGTAGGCATACCTCTGTTTATGAACCGTCAGAAACCGTCTGAGGGGTATGAGGATGTGGATGTGTATTTAACCAATGGCACACCTTCCGACTGTATCAAACTTGCTGTCAATACCGTATTCAAAGAGCGCTTCCCTGACCTGGTTGTTTCGGGTATCAACCATGGTAGCAACGCCGCTGTCAATGTTATTTACTCTGGAACTATGGGAGCTTGTTTTGTGGCGGCAGAACAGGGAATACCTGCAATAGGTTTCTCTATCTGCGACCATAATCTGGATGCCGACTTCTCACAGTTTGAGCCTTATATATTGTCTCTGACAACAAAAATTATGTCTTTGCCGCATAAATATGGTATAAGTTATAACATCAATGCTCCTGTAGGAGATATTCAGGGAGTGAAACTTACACGGCAGTGCAAAGGCAATTGGGCGGATGAGTTTCCTCCTCAGACCGATGCGGATGGCAACACATGTTATATGCTCACAGGACATTTTGTCAACCGTGAACCTGATGCGGAAGATACCGACGAATGGGCTTTGGCACACGGCTATATTTCCGTTACTCCTGCTACTCTCGACACTACAGACTATACAATACTTGAAACTTTGCAACATTGAAACTTGAAGCATTTGATAAATATTGGATTGGCATAGTCATCGGTCTTCTGTTGCCTGCAGTCTTTGGTTATCTTTATATTGACCGGATGAACTTGTGGTATTCAATCTCCACCTTCGGCGTGAAGAGTTTGGCAGGTATGCTTGGCAAACTTACTGTGGTGGCGGTATTCCCTGATGCTGCATTCTTGTTTGTGTTCTATACTCTCGGTATGTGGCGTTTGGCTAAGGGGGTGATAGTTGGTATGATACCATACGTCCTCGCAGCACTGATAATTGCTTTGTAGTTTCACAATTAACCAGTTAGCCAATTCCATACTTCCACAATTTCACACTTCCACACTCCCAATGACCAAATATTTCTTCATATCGGGCGAAGTCTCAGGCGACATGCATGCTGCACGACTTATTTGCTCTTTACGTACAGAATACCCGGATACTTGTTTTGTAGGTCTCGGAGGTGACCACATGCAGGCAGCTGGTTGTCGGCTTGTAAGGCATATTTCCGATATGGCATTTATGGGTGTTGCGGATGTGCTAATGCATCTTGACAAGGTCATAAAGAACATCAGGGTGGCAAAGCAGGCACTCCTTGAAGAGAACCCTGATGTACTTGTTCTGGTTGATTATCCGACTTTCAATCTCAAGATCGCCGCATGGTGCCGTCGTGTGTTACCTGAGACGAAGATAGTATATTACATACCTCCTAAAGTCTGGGCGTGGAAGACTTGGCGTGTACATCGTATCGCAAGGCTTTGCGACAGAATACTGTGTATATTTCCTTTCGAGGTGGAGTTCTATCGTAGCTATGGTTATAAAGCGGAGTATGTTGGCAATCCTACTATGGAGACTGTTGATTCTGTCAGGCAGTTTGAGAGAGTGTGCAAAACTCCCTATATAGCTGTTCTCCCTGGTTCCCGCAGGCATGAGATAACCCGTTGCCTGCCTCGTATGCTTGAAGCTGCATTGCGGCAAACTGGCTACGAAGTGGTGGTGGCTGGCATCAGCACTGTTGACCGCTCTCTTTATATGAAGGTTATTGATGATTGCAAAGACCCAGCCCGGGTCAATATCGTCTTTGACAAGACATTCGATGTCCTCCGTTATGCTTCTGTTGCTGTTGTCAACAGCGGTACGGCAACACTTGAAACTGCATTGATTGGCACACCGCAGACTGCCGTTTATCAGTTGTATGTTGGTCCGCTTTTGTATACTTTGAGGTCTCTGGTCTTCAAGATACCGTTCTTTACACTTGTCAATATCATAGCAGGACGTGAGGTGATAAAGGAGTGGTTGGCATACCGCTTTACAGTCGGCAATGTGGCTGCAGACCTGCATGATATTCTTACCAATACTGCACGTCGTCAGCAGATGCTCACCGACTATTCCGACATTCGTAAGGCTCTGCAAGGATAAAACAGAATGAATACCCTGACAAGAGAAAAGCCTGTTACTAATCGTAATCAGGCTTTTTCTCTTCGTTTGTTGTCTGTCTTACTCTGCAGGTGACATCACTACCTCAAAGCGGTTGCCCGCATCAACCAGTTTCTTCAGAGTCTGCTGCACAGTCTCGCCGGTTATACCGCGAACTGCCTGCTCATAGTCTGCAAGATAGTTGACATTGTAACGGTAGTACTCTGGCAATACAGTGTTGTCCCACCATGAGTTCTTTTCCTTGTCCTCTTCGAAATCCTTAAGCATAGACTCCTTTGCTTTCTGCAGGTCGTCAGCTCGTGGACCATTCTTTATGATAGTGTCAATCTCCTCATAGATGACCTCAAGCAGACGGTTCTCTTTTTCGGGGTCTGTATCAAACTGAATGAGTAGAGTTGCTTGTGGTATTGGCAGACGGTTCAGGTAACCTGCCACACCTACTCCGTAGGAGCCTCCTTCACGTTCGCGGACTGACTCAAGATATCGCATGTCAAGCACTCTGCCTATAACCTCCATGTTCAGGTCGGTTGCAAGCGAGTAGGGCATCTCAGCCGAGTATTGTATGCGATTGGTTGTCTGATGTATGGTCATCTGACGCTCGAACCAGTTTTTCTGTACTCCCTTGGGGGCACGCACGCCTCGGTCAATGAAATGTTCTCTCTGCTTCTTGCATTTGCCTGTCTTCAAACCGCCGAGCCATTGGGCTATCAGTCGTTGTGTCTGACGGTCGTCAGGGTTGATGTTGCCGGTGAAGGTGAAGGTGAAATCAGCAGGGTCGGCGAATCTTTGGCGGAATATGCCGAATGCTTTGTCCAGATTCACTTTCTTCAGGGTCTCAGTGTTCCAGAGCACTGTACGTGGACTGTAGGAGGTAGCCATCATCGACACAGAGTCGCGGAAAATAGCCTTGTGGTTGGTCTCTTTGTTCTTCAGTTGTGTCTCTATCATCGACATGAGAGCTTCATAAGTCTGCGGGTCTTTGCGCGGAGCGGTGAAGTAGAGATATGTCAGTTGCAGCATTGTCTCAAAGTCGCGCACATTGCTGTTGCCGTCCATTGTTTCCGCGTGTTGGTTTATGCTTGGCGATACGCTCACATGTTTGCCTGTAAGCACCTTTTGCAACTGTATGTTGTTCATGTCGGCAATACCGCCGTATTCTACAATAGCGGCAGCGTATGTCGCTGAAGGCAGGTCTTCTGTGTCTGTCATGCTCAGACCTCCTTCCGAGTATGCCGACATCAGTATCTCGTCCTGTTTGAACTCTGTGGGTTTTATTATCACTCTCACGCCGTTCTTCAGGGTCATCTCAGTTGTGCCGAGTGCCTCGTTCTTCACTGCCTTCTTTATCTTGCCTGCCTTAGGAGCCTTCTTTACCAGTGTCATGTCTGTTTTCTCCTCCACAGGAGCTGTAATCTCCTGATTGCGAACGTCTGCCAGCATCTGTCGTATCTCCGGTTCCGTAGGCAGCACTACGCCTTCTTTCTCGGGGGCGGTAAACGATATTATCAGGTTCTCTTCAGAAGGCAGTGTCTGCGCAAGCTGGTTTACCATGTCAACAGTTATCATGGGCAGTACCTGCTTTGCGAAGTCATACTCCCATCTTATTCCGGGTATAGGCTCGCCGTCAAGAAAGTTGCGGATATACTCACGGGTGTATTGTATGTTGCGCACGGACTGACGCTCGTTGTAACTCTTCTCATAAGAGGTGAGCATGTCTGTCTTTGCACGTTCCAGTTCGTCTGCGGTGAATCCGTAACGGCGTAGTTTCTCCATCTGTTCAAGCAGACTCTTATACGCTTCTTTCTCTTTGCCTTCCTTGGCAACAACAAGGCTCACGAACGAGTCCTTGGCTTTCACGAGTTCTATATAACCTGCTCCGCCTCCGATGAACGGTGCCGCCGGGTCTTGCGACAGCTCCTCGAATCGGTGGTCAATCATGGCTGTTATGAGGTTGTTGAGCATGTCCTGCTGATAGTCCACTATGGTGCCTTTCAGCATCTCCGGCAACTGGTTCTTCTTGAAGTCCATGCGTATGCGTGTCAATTGCCCTTCGCTGTCAGTCACCACTGCCACGATAGGCTCTTTGTTGTCCTCAACGCTGTATATGGGTCTCTCACCGCGGTTCTCACGTGCAGGCACGTCAGCCCAGAGTTTCTTTATTTTTGCCTCAATGGCATCTACATCTATGTCGCCTACAACTACTATCGCCTGCAGGTCCGGACCGTACCACTTATGGTAATAGTCTCTTAATGCATCGTATGAAAAGTTGTTGATAACGGCAGTGTCGCCTATCACGTCTCTCTTGGCATACTGACTGCCAGGGAACATGAGCGGATTCATCTTGCTCCACATCCGGCGTTCTGCTGTGCCGCGTGTGCGCCACTCCTCACGGATCACTCCGCGCTCCGAGTCTATCTCGTCACCTTCAAGCAGAAGCGAGTGGCTCCAGTCGTGCATCACGAGTAGGGCAGAGTCGATGATACCCTCGCGTATGGTGGGCACTTCTGACAGACGGTACACTGTCTCGTCCAATGCTGTATATGCATTTATGTTGCCTCCGAAGTTCACACCTATCGACTCGAAATAGTTGATTATACCCTTGCCGGGGAAATGCTCTGTGCCGTTGAATGCCATGTGCTCAAGGAAGTGGGCGAGGCCGTTCTGGTGGTCTTCTTCCAATATGGCGCCTACAGCTTGGGCAATATGGAACTCGCAACGTTGTTTGGGCAGTTCGTTATGACGGATATAGTAAGTCAGTCCATTGTCAAGATGACCTATTCTGACACCGCTGTCAATAGGTAGCTTCTCGGGCATCTGGGCACTCATGTTGAGTGCTGTTGCAGCCATAACTGCAAAAAAGAATATTCTTTTCATTTGAATTTTTATTTATATGTGTTTTGTTCTCATGTGTTGCTACACATTATGAATTGATTATCTCATCCTGTCTGCTCTTCCATGGACGAGGTCCGAGAATCCTCTCTACGTCTTCGGCAGTGATGACTTCTTTCTCTATCAGCAGTTCGGCTATCTGATGGTGACCTTCTGCGTACTGCTGCAGTAGTTGCTTGGCACGTTTCATCTGCTCTGCTATGATATCTGCAACCTCTTTGTCCATCTTCTCTGCTGTCTTCTCAGAATAAGGCTTGGTGAAGCCGTATTCATACTTGCCCTGCGAGTCGTAGTACGAGAGGTTGGGCATCGTCTTGCCCATGCCGTAGTATGCCACCATGGCGTATGCCTGTTTCGTTACGCGCTCAAGGTCGTTCAGTGCTCCCGTACCTGTCTGGTTGAGAAACTTCTCTTCTGCAGCACGACCTCCTAATGTGGCGCACATCTCGTCAAGCAGATGCTCACGGTTGGTTATCTGCCGTTCTTCGGGCAGATACCATGCTGCACCGAGTGCCATACCGCGTGGAACGATGGTCACTTTGACAAGAGGATTCGCCCAACGGAGCATCCATGAGATGGTGGCATGACCTGCTTCATGATAGGCTATGGCACGCTTCTCTTCTTCTGTCATTATCTTTGTTTTTCTCTCCAAACCTCCTATGATTCGGTCAACGGCATCCATGAAATCCTGTCTGCCTACTGCCTTGTGGTCGTTACGCGCCGCAATGAGTGCTGCCTCGTTGCATACGTTGGCTATATCGGCACCCGAGAAGCCGGGGGTCTGTTTGGCGAGCAGGTTCACGTCAACAGATGCGTCCAGTTTCAAGGGTTTCAGATGTACGGCGAATATCTCCTTCCTTTCCTGAAGGTCTGGCAGCTCGATATGTATCTGTCGGTCGAAGCGTCCTGCACGCAGAAGAGCCGAGTCAAGCACATCGGCGCGGTTGGTGGCGGCAAGTATGATGACCCCGGAATTGGTGCCGAAGCCGTCCATCTCTGTAAGCAGTTGGTTCAGGGTGGACTCTCGTTCATCGTTGCCTCCTGATATGATGTTCTTTCCTCTGGCGCGTCCCACAGCATCAATCTCGTCAATGAATATTATGCTCGGTGCTTTCTCTTTTGCCTGGCGGAACAAATCGCGCACTCGGCTCGCACCTACGCCAACGAACATCTCCACAAAGTCGCTGCCTGACATCGAAAAGAAAGGCACATCGGCTTCCCCGGCCACGGCTTTTGCAAGCAGAGTCTTGCCTGTGCCCGGAGGACCTACAAGTAGTGCACCTTTGGGTATCTTGCCGCCCAGGTTGGTGTATTTCTTGGGGTTCTTGAGGAAACTGACAATCTCCTCAACTTCCTGTTTGGCACCTTCCAGTCCTGCCACATCCTTGAACGTGACCTTGTCTTTCTTGTCTCGGTCGAAGAGTTCTGCCTTGGCTTTGCCTACACCGAATATTCCTCCGCCTCCCATACTGCCGGACACGCCGCGGCTCATCCAAACAAAGAAGAATATAATGAGCACGAAAGGAAGCACGTTCACAAGTATCAGATACCACCAGTCACGCGACTTCTCAAATTGCATGTCTATATTCTGTTTCCCGTCAGCCTTGCGTTTCTGATTGATGTCGGTCATATACTTGTTGAACTCCTCAACAGTGGGAATAGCCACGGTAATGTTCCTGTCTGGGTGCTTGTCTGCCGCCTCGCCGAACACTACAGTTTTCTCCGCCTCGCGCACAACGGCTTTCACGGTGCCGTTGTCATATACGGTAAGCGACTCTACTACGTCATTTTCAATATACGACTGAAGTTGGGTGTAGGTGATGTCTTTCTGTTGTATGCCGTCGGAGAAGAAATAACTGCCGAGAAGCACGGCAATGATTATCATATATAGCCAACCCCAGCCGAATCCGCCTTTCTTGTCCGGTCGCTGTTTGCCGTTTGGGTTAACCTGTGGTTTCCTGTTTTTTGCCATGATGTGTCATTTGTAAAGTGAAAAAAGTCGTTGCTGTCCATTTAACTTTGGATGCAGTGCTGTTATATGTTATATAGGTTAAGGTGAAAAGGCTAAAGATGAAAAGTCTAAAATGCTAATTCTGTCCTTGCTCCTGATTCCTTATTCCTTTTTAATTGTTGTCTATCATTGTCTGTTTTCCGTCTGCCCATAATGATTCAATGTCGTAGAATTCACGAGCCTCGCGCTGGAATATATGCACTATTACGTCTCCATAGTCCACTGCTATCCATTGTGCGTTGTCTCTGCCTACATAGGCGAGAGGTTTCTCTTTCAGTTCTTTGCGTACATAGTCCTCCACCTCATCGGCTATTGCTGTCACCTGCACGTTGCTGCCGCCTTCTGCTATGACGAACCAGTCACAAGGCTTCACGTCAAGTTTGCGCATGTCAATGACGGTTATGTTCTGTCCTTTCTTGTTCTGGATTGCTTCTACAATTTTGTCTGTAAGTTTCATTATATGTTATTTTGTTTTGTTGGTTATATCCCGTTCTGTTTTGGCTGCAAAGTTACGAAAAGAAATCATAATTCACAAATGCTTTGATATTGTTTTCTCTGACTCTTTATTCTGTCATCCGTCAACTGACGGAGGTCTTTACTCTGTCAGCGCAGCGGTCTATGTACGATTTATGCTAAGAAAACTTGTATAATTGAATAAAAGCAGTAACTTTGTAGCCGAAAGTTGCAAATATATGTAGTTTCATTCATGCCAAACTAAAAACAATACAAATTATGACAAGAAAATTATTCTCACTATTCACTGCTATGCAGTGCTACGCCAGCATGCTGGCTACAGATGGTGCCCTTTCTGGTCGCTTCACCATCAACTCTAATGGTGACCAAGTTGTCTTCTCGCAAGGTAACTTGCAGGCAACAACAACTAATTTTGGTGAAACTTGGACTTGGTCATTTGCCGAGAATCAGTGGGATTACATCGGCGATGCGGTAGCAAACAACGCTATCAATGGAAATGGTTCTGTGTCTGAGAATGGAACAGTAGATCTTTTCGGTTGGAGTACCAATGCTACCTATTACGGAATTCATAATAGTATTATGTACACAGATTATGCCGGAAACTTTGTTGATTGGGGAAACAATATGGTTGACGGTTGGCGTACGATGAGCGCAGATGAGTGGTCTTATCTTTTTAGCACGCGTACGAACGCTCAACAACTGCGTGGTCAAGCTACTGTGAACGGAGTACATGGTTATATTTTTCTTCCTGATGATTGGAGTATTCCGAGTGGTTTGTCTTTCCAAGGCAGCCCCAATAACTGGACATCGAACCAATACGCAGGAGATGACTGGTCTCTAATGGAGACTGCAGGTGCGGTTTTCTTGCCTACTGCGGGTTGTGCTTTCCAGCATGACGGGAAGTCTGTCAAGGAGGTCGACTTAGTATCGTCCTACGGTTACTATTGGTCTTCCTCTCCGTATAATCAGGGTAGTTCCAAATACTGGTATTTCCGAGAGGATCTCTCTAATATGAACGAAACTAATATCAGTCAAGGACGTTCTGTGCGCTTGATTCATGATGTTACTCCCGCCCAACCGTCATGGGTATTGGCTGGTGACTCGTGGGATGAGGAAACCAAGACCCTAACCGTCAACTCCAATCCGGGGGAAAGTGCGTACTATGACAACACAGAGATCGAGCATGTCATCATTAGTGATGGTGTGACAAATATTGGAGAATTTGCTTTTAAATATTGCTACAATATCACTTCAGTGACATTCGGCAACAACGTCTCGAGTATCGAAAATGAAGCTTTCTATAATTGCTATAACTTGACCTCTATTGAGATTCCCAACAGCGTTACAAGCATGGGAATTGGTGCTTTCTCTGAGTGTTATGCATTGACATCCGTGACTATCGGGAATGGCCTCACAAGTATTGCAAACTATGCTTTCAATGCGTGCCATAATCTAACCTCGCTGACATTGGGTAATAGCGTCACAAATATAGGAGACTATGCCTTTTATGATTGCTCCCAATTGACCACTATTGTAATTCCTAACTCCGTTGAAAGCATTGGATATAATACTTTCGCTTATTGTGCTGCTTTGACCTCACTGATGATTGGTAATAACGTCACAAGTATAGGATACTACGCTTTCGCCAGTTGCAGCGCATTGACTTCTGTCGTCATTCCTAACTCCGTTGAAAGCATTGGACGGGAGGCTTTCTCAGAGTGTTCTGCGTTGGCCTCCGTGACGATCGGGAATGGCCTCGCAAGTATTGAAGACCAGGTTTTCTATAGTTGTCACGCATTGACCTCTGTTGAAATTCCCAACAGCGTCACAAGTATTGGAGAGCATGCTTTTGGTTATTGTGTTGCTTTGACCTCTGTGACGATTGGTAATAACGTTACAAGTATTGGGAACTCTGCTTTCTATAGTTGCAGAGCATTAATCTCTATTGAGATTCCCAATAGCGTTGTAAGCATTGGAAACGCTGCTTTCCGCGAAAATGTTGCTTTGACTTCTGTGACAATCGGTACCGGTGTTACCAGTATCGGAGAGTATGCTTTCGGTTATTGTGCAGCTTTGACCTCTGTGACCTGTGAGGCTGTGAATCCTCCGACTTTGGGTAATAAAGCTTTTGTAAGTAATTCCGCTCTCGAGCATATATATGTACCTGCGGAGTCAGTTGCAACCTATAAGACTGCTAACAGATGGTCTGCTTATGCAACTATCATCGAGGCTATCCAGTCTGAATCTTGCAACATTCCACTGACAGAAATTGAGGAGACAGCATGTGACAAATATGTTTGGAATGATGTTACCTACACCTCAAGCGGCACCATCACCGAGACTTTCAAAGCCGTTAACGGCTGCGACAGTGTCGTTACTTTGCACTTGACCATCAACTATTCAACTACCGGTGAGGAAACGGTTGTGGCTGACGGCAGTTATGAGTGGATTGACGGCATAACCTATACGGAAAGCGGCGATTACAATTACACGCTGACCAATTCTGCAGGCTGCGACAGTGTTGTTACCATGCACCTGACGATCAATCCTGTTGAGCCGAATTTCCGTATGTATGCCCAAATAGACCCTGCAGCAGAATGGGCGAGTACCGTATATTTCTATGCGTATGACGATAACGGCAACCCCATCCTTGGTGACTATCCCGGCACATTAGCGACGGAAACGGAAACGATTAACGGGGCTGAATGGCTTTATCTGGATTTCTATGTGCCATCCGAAGAATTTGGTATCGTCATAAACGATGGTGTGAAGCAATCGGCTCCGATGTCTATATCCGCCCAAGAAACGGACCCGCATACTCTCTACGTCCAGGTAACCGGCACGCAAGATGCAGAAGGACATTACATTGCTCAGTTTGAAAATCCTTTGGGTGTCGAAGATATTCGTATGGACGGCACAGTACCCTACAAAATCATCTATGACGGCCAACTATACATCCTCCGTGGAGACAAGATATATTCTGCCCAAGGCGCTGAAGTAAAATAGACAGACTGCATGAACTTTTTGAAAATTACATCCCTATGATATTGAAACGAATCTTTTTTTTCGCAACAACCGTCCTGTCGGTTACTCTCTCTGCCTTTGCGACAGAGCAGAACGTGGTAGCCGTATATCAGCTGGACGGACAAAAGACACTGTTTGCGTTTGCAGACCAGCCCGAAATGACGTACACCACAACGGACTTGGTGCTGACGACCACTAAGACCTCGGTGCAGTATCCTATTGCACACTTGAAGAAGATCCAGTTCGAGACCGCAGATATGCCGGAAGGTGTTGACGAGGTGGTCAAGGACAAACGCTTTTCCTTCCGCGATGGTAGTATTGTCGTCGAAGGTGGAGAGCCGAACTCACTGGTCAATATCTACACGGTATCAGGTACGCTCACTGCACAATACCGGTTGGACGGGAATGGTGATGCCATCATCCAGATGCATGGACTTAGCGGCAATGCGTATATATTCTCTAACGGAAGTCTCACTTTTAAATTCATGTTACCATGAGACGTCTTTTAACTCTGGGCTCTGGGCTCTTAGCTCTTGTCTTTTCGATTCAAGCCGCAGATATTCTGCCGGAGCAGGCAATTCAGATAGCCAATACATTTGTACAGCAAGATAAGACGGCGCAGAAAGCCATCCGCAAAGCGCCAAAAGGCACAAAGATTGCGCCGTCTATCGCGCATCGTATGCCCTCACGCGTAGCAACCAACAAAGATAATGTCTATATTGTCAATCTCGGTAACGATCAAGGCTTTGTAGTCGTATCGGGTGAAGACGGTGCTGTATCGGATATTCTCGGTTATTGCGACCATGGTTCGTTCAGTTACGAGGATGCGCCGATTCAGTTCCTCGACCTATTAAAGGAATATTCTGATGGTATCGACAGCTTGCGTCAGGATCCGTCGTTGGCACGTCAGCAAGCGCCTGCGCGTGTGAAAGCCAACTATCCTTCGTATATCGGCGATATCGTGGTTGGTCCGCTGCTCACGACTACTTGGAACCAGTGGGCACCATACAACAACCAATGTCCCACTAATTCCGGTGAGGCTTATATCGGCACTTACGGAGGGCATTGCCCAACAGGTTGTGTGCCGACGGCAGTAGCGCAGGTGATGAACTATTGGAAATGGCCGAAAATGAGCAAAGACTCTGTCTATGGTTTACGGCCGGACGGAACGCGAGGTATGATTGATTTCTCCGGCCATGTCTATGACTGGGACCATATGCTGGATTATTACGGATGGAGTCCCGTCACCAATGAGGTTATGAGTTATGACGACATACATGTGAATGCCGTTGCCAAACTGATGGCGGATGTGGGAACAGCGATGCGTACGAGTTATTGCCAAGAGAAGGGAAGTACTACCTTTTTTCAAGCCGATGCGCTAATACAGAATTTCGGTTTTCAGCCTGGAATACAATATGTTCACGGAGATATGGCCGCCAATGTAAAAAGTGCGCTCATCGCGGAATTGGATGAGAAGCGTCCTGTTCTCTATGTCGGAGATCCGGCACAAGGCGACGGTCATGCACTCGTCTGCGACGGTTATACAGCGAATCACTATTTCCACTTTAATTACGGATGGGGCGGACAGACAGACGGCTTCTATAAATTGTCGGCGGTACCTTCCTTTATCCATTATGTGGAAATATGGACCAACGTCCGTCCGTATGATGCGATCGAGAAAGAGATAGACGGCATCAAATACGGTTTGTTGCCCAACGGCACCGCAGATATTGTGGAATATATGGGCGGAGGAATCGGTGTGCAAAACGGCGAACTGGTCATTCCGGATTCCGTCACGGATGAAGATACGGGTATCTCTTATGCCGTAACGCATATCATCAAGCAGGCCTTCTTCCGCAAAGGCGACTTCACGAAGATGGTGATGGGAAACAATATCGAAGCAATCGACCGATTCTCGTTCGTATATACGAATATCGACACTTTGGTGCTAAGCGACAAGATGGAAGTTGTACCGGAAGAGGCCTTCCAGGTAACGAATGTCAAACATCTGACCATAGGAGCCAATATCAAGCAAATCGGTGCTCGTGCTTTTTATGCCTGTCCGGTCAAGGATATTGTTTGCAAGAGTCCGAGAGTGGAACTGGAGCGGGAATGCTTCGTCAATGCACGTCTCAATCGTGGCGACTGGGAAAACTGTATTGTGAAGATCGGCAAACGGGCTTTTGCCGGAGCAAAGTTGGATAAGGATACCTATTTCGAGAATCTGGAAGTACTGGGTGACTCGGCTATCAGCGGTGTTATGTGGGGAAGTAGTGGTGTGCTGGATTTCACTATCGGTCCCAAAGTGCGTGAGATAGCGCCTTCTGCTTTTGACGGCTTTGACGGAGGATGGAATATCCCTATGCTGCGTGTCCATAACGACAACCTGTATTTTACTTCGGATCAAGAGCCGATCATTTACAATAAAGACACCACTACCGTTCATTTGGTATTAAAACGCGCTGATTTCCTCAATATGACCAAAGTGCTCAAGATGGAACCAGGCTGTATGCGTGGCGCAATAAGCAGTATGACCATTCCGCCTACGGTGGTGGATATGGAAGGTGCTTTCAAGGACTGTATGCCTCCGAAATACACCACCACAATCATTTGTCAGCATATGGTGCCGCCTGCTATCTCGGATGCCACGTTCCCGGATGCACTTTTCACGAGCGAGGAAGCGCATCTGTACCTCCGGGTGCCGGAAGGTACGGAGGCTCTCTATGCAGAAGCTCCGGGATGGCGGAAGTTCGGATCCTACCATATCGAAGCGATGTATGAGGAAGATTTTGTCCCGATTCCTCCGCAGGATCTGCAATATCAGATGAAGATTCACGGTGACTCTCTTCATATTGCAGCGCCGATTGCCGATGTGAGCAGTATGCGCATGACCGAAGAGAACGGTGAAGCAACGGTGACGCTGCGCGTCAACGGACGGGTGGATTTGCAGACACCTGTATCGAACATAGACAGTATCATCTTCGTGCCCGGCTTTGTGTATGAAGGAGCGGAGATCTTTGAACTTAATGATTCGTCCTTGACGGTCGAAGCACAGAAATGTTCCATCTCGTTTGATCCCACTACTTTTGATGAACATGCGCAGATATGCGTACGCAATTCTGTACTGCTGCCTCGTCCGATGGAAGGCGTGACCGGTGGTATCGGCATTGACATCAGTATGCTCAATGACTCAGGACGAGTACATGAGTTAAGCGGCGTGGCAACTATCTCCGTTCCTTACAAAGTTCCTGCAGATCAGGCTATTGGAGCAGCTTACTACAATGAGCAGACAGGCGAATGGGAGCCGGTTTATGTGGAATACGACAGAGATGCAGGTGTGGCAACGATCATGACCGACCACCTCTCTTACTATGCCTTTGTATCCGTCCTCAAAACAGGCACGAAAGATGAGTTGATGGAAGCCATGAAGGGAGAATATCCAATCCTGTACACTTGGGACGAAGCCACCAAGAAACTGTTAGAGATACTCAGTTCGGACGATCCGGAAATAGAGCAGAAATTCCAGTTTAAGAATGAGATGAGTCTGTGGCAGTCGGTAGGATTGGACGGTTTTTATAACGGTGCGATAGCTATTGCGGATCCGTTGTTTAACTTCAAACCCAAAGCCCTCGACGATGCAGTTACCCTCATGGGACATATCGGTACGGCATTGACCGTGCTGGATGTCGTTCGTGCTGACCTGCACGGCGATCAGATAGCCGTCGCTTCGGGTACACTCAAAGTGATCATGGCCCGAACGGCGGGTGTAGCGGCTACAGCTATCGGCACGCCTGTCATGGCTGCTTCGATGTCTTTGGTAGCCTTCATCGGTGTGGCGTTGGATAAGTTCGGCACCTATATCCAAGACATCAAGATGGATTATTTCCGCCGGGCATACCGCTATTACTATAGCTTGGATGGCAGTGTCGCTAATAGGGCGGATTCGAAGTTTAATAAAGATGCACAAGGAAGAGACAAACCGCACGGTTATTACCGTACAGCCAAAGACTGGTACGACTATTTCTATCCCGTGTTCCTGGAAACGGACTGGGATGCGGACCGTCTGATGCGCTATATAGAACAATCCGTACGCATGTATTGCGACCAGTACTGGGAGGAGAACTCTGCCGTACAAGACTACTGCATGATGATTGCCCAACAGAGTGGTTGGAACCGACCCGCGCAGGAGCTGACAGACGCACAAGAGCAACAGATCTCCGATGAACTGTTTGCTGATTTGATGAACGGCGAACTGGTGAGTGTCTTTACGGCGCTGCGCAGACAGCAGATTGTACAAGCCTACAACCGATCTGTGGCAAGAATCAACAACCTGGCACAGATGATGAATAAGAAAGTGGGATTCCTGATTGTTGACTCTTCTGTTAAGGAAGATCAACCGTCCTCTTTCGCCGGATATTCCATCGGTTTCCCTGTCATTGACGAGAATGTAGCGGATCCGGACAAATGGCGTAAAACAATCGGTAACGACGGTAAGGTCGCTTTAGGATGGTTCACCACCTATGCGTTGGTGCGCAATATGGTGCCGTTCAAGATCACGCTCTATAACCGTGCCGGTGAGGCAGTCAAAGATTTTGAATTCGAGATAGACGGTGAGGCAGAGAAAAAGACCATTCACCTCGATCTGGCTACGGATGGTGTGAAGGTGGAGAACAAACATCTGGATGATCTTCATCTAACCTACAAACCGGAAACCGTGTCCTTCTACTTCGCCGGTATTGATATGGATGACATATATCGGGATCCTCTGAATGGAGAGGTTGTTTATATGGACGAAAAAACCAATCGATACCAGAATCGGGTTCGCTGGTGTACCGAGGTGGAGCGTTTCTTCAATAATCATGATTTCATTACGGTCGATACCACCGGTAATTTCACCATCGGTGATGACATAGCCGGTAAGTTTGTAGGCGATTCGGCTTCGGGAACCTTCATTATCAATACCGACTATAAGTTCTTTATCCGTACAGCCCAGCAGTACCTCGATATGTGGAATAACCCGAACACAGATAAGTTAGAGAGAATAAAGATACTGTTAAACGGTTCGTGCAAACACCAGATTGCCTGCAGCTATAAGATCAAACGCAGACAGACGGGTGACCAAGATGAGTATGACGTGACTTACACCGGACAAGGAGCCTTTGATATGACCGCACGGCATATCAACAAATACAATAAAAGTATTGATTGGGAAACGATGTTTGAAGAAAGTAATTCTTACCAACCCGACCCTTTGTTTATGAACGATATCGGTATCGGTACGTCCTCTGATGGTGGAGATGTGACCCTCGAATACCAAGTCACCCTCAAATAGCAATTTGAGCAAATCTCCCCTTCTCTCTCTTTGCTAGCAAAATCACGTAATAACATAAAACAATGAGAAAGATCGTATTCTTATTCACCCTTTTACTGGCTGCCGTACTGCATGTTTCAGCAGAGGAGCAGAATGTAGTAGCCGTCTATCAGACGGACGGACAAAAGGCGCTGTTTGCATTTGCAGACCAGCCCGAAGTGACGTACACAGCCACGGACCTGGTATTAACCACCACCAAGACCACGGTGCAGTACCCGATCTCGCAGTTGAAGAAACTCCAGTTCGAGAAGGCCAATATGCCGGAAGGTGTTGACGAGGTGGTCAAGGACAAACGCTTTTCCTTCCGCGATGGTAGTCTCGTCGTCGAAGGTGGAGAGCCGAACTCGCTGGTCAATATCTACACGGTATCAGGTACGCTCACTGCGCAATACCGGTTGGACGGAAACGGCGATGCTATCATCTCTACGCAGGGACTCAGCGGTCATGCGTACATCCTCTCTAACGGAAGTATCACCTTTAAATTTATCGCACAATGAAACGGTTTCTTTTAGCTATCAGTATTCAGCTGTCAGTATTCAGTTTTTTGATGGCAGCGGACATTATGCCGGAAGAGGCAATCCGGATAGCCAATGATTTTGTGCAGCATGACCAGACGGCGCAGAAAGCCATCCGCAAAGCGCCAAAAGGCACAAAGATTGCGCCTTCTATCGCGCATAAGATGCCATCGCGCGTGGCCGCCGACAAGGATAATGTGTATATCGTCAACTTCGGCGATAATCAGGGCTTCGTGGTAGTGTCCGGTGAGTCCGGCGCAGTATCGGAGATCCTCGGTTACTGCGACCATGGTTCCTTTGATATCGACAATGCGCCGGTTCAGTTCCTTGACCTGTTGAAGGAGTATTCCGATGGTATCGATAGCTTGCGTAACGACCCTTCTTTGGCGCGCACACGCCCCAGGCGCATAGGGGGTGTAGAGGACAGTTGGGGATATACGCCGTCATATCTCGGCAATATGATTGTAGAACCGCTGTTGACCGCAAAATGGAATCAGATAAGTCCGTATAATATGCTCACGCCGGGTCAATGCTACACCGGTTGTGTGCCGACAGCCGTGGCGCAGGTGATGTACTATTGGAAGTGGCCGAAACAGAGCAAAGGGCAGATCTATGTTGGTTGGTCGCAAGAGAACGGCAATATATATGAGGATTTCTCGGGGCACGTGTATGACTGGGACAACATGCTTGATTATTACGGTTGGAGTTACGGGATGAGTAGTGAATATATCAGTTATAACAACACCCAGGCTACTGCTGTCGCCTATCTGATGGCGGATATAGGCAAAGCGATGGCTACCCTTTATTGCCAGCCGAATGGCAGTCCCACAGGGTGGGCTTCCAATGCGCTTATAGAGAATTTTGGCTACGAGCCGGGGATAGAGAGTGTGTATGGCGCTACTCTTGCCAACGTAAAGGCAGCCTTGAAAGCCGAACTGGATGCCAAGCGTCCTGTACTCTATGCCGGGTATCCGGAGGAAGGAGACGGGCATGCTATGGTATGCGACGGCTATACGTCCAATGACTATTTCCATTTCAACTACGGTTGGGGCGGACAAACAAACGGATTCTATCGTCTCTCATCGGTACCCCTCTATATCAATAATGTGGATATGTGGATTAATGTCCGTCCGTATGATGCCGAGGAAAAAGAGATTGGGGACTACAAATACGGCTTGTTGCCCAATGGTAAGGCAGATATATTGGACTACCTGCACGGCGGGATGAATGAAGAGAATGGTGCAGTGGTGATTCCTGATTCAGTAACTGATCCGGAGACAGGTAAGACTTATGCCGTGACGGCAATGCGACGGATGTCATTCTATCGCAAGGGTCATTTCTCGAAGATTACTTTGGGCGATAATATAGAAGCGATTGCGCCTTATACGTTTATATATAGCAAGATTGATTCCGTGGTGCTGAGCGATAAGATGGAAGTGGTGCCGGATCAGGCGTTCGAGGTAACCTATGTCAAATATTTGGTTATCGGCAAGAACGTGAAAAAAATAGGCAAACGGGCTTTCTATCTGTGTGATTTGAATAGGGGTATTGTCTGCAAGAGCGACCATGTTGAATTGGAAACGGAGTCTTTTGCGCATACCAAACCCGTACATGGCGATTGGGAGAATGGCATTGTGAAAATCAATAAGAAAGCCTTCTATGGCGCCACACTGAGTGCGGATACCTATTTTAAGAATCTTGAAGTGCTATGCGATTCAGCTACGTTTGGAGGCCGTTGGGGCGGTGGTTCGCCGTTCTTCCGCATTGGTCCTAAAGTGCGAGAGATAGCGCATACTGCCTTTGATGGTTTGTATTCGGGATCCGCTGTTCCTTATCTGATTGTAGATACACTCAACCCGTATTTCTCGGATGATTTCTATCCTATTATCTACAATAAAGATACGACCAAAATCATCATCGCGCTGTCCTATCCGGGTTCGCGCGAATGGCCCGGAAGAATCCTTAAGATGGAGCCGGGTTGCGTACGTGAAAGATGCAGTTTTTGGATTCCGCCTACCGTCGTGGATATGGAGGGTGCGTTCAAGGATTGTCCGGAGCCGAAATACAACTATGCGGATATCACCTGCCCGATTCTGGTGCCGCCGGTTATATCCGATGCCACTTTCTCGGATGAGATGTTTGCCGATGAGTCAAAGATGATCTATCTATACGTCCCTGCCGGTACGGAAGAACTCTATGCCGAGGCTCCGGGATGGCGTAAGTTCGCTATGAAGGACAACGCACGTATCCTCGCGATGTACGATGCTGATTTCACTCCTCTGCCGCCGCAGGACCTGAACTATCACATGCAACTGCATGGCGATTCGGTTAAGACTTCTGCAGCTGTCTCGGATGTTAACAAAATGCGTATGACCGAAGACCCAAACGGCAATCCGTTGGTAACGCTGAGTGTAAACGGTCGGGAGGACATCTCTGTTCCTGCCAACCGCGTGGATAGCATCACGTTCAAACCCGGCTTTGTCTATGAGAACGCAGAGATCTTTACGCTCAATGACAGCAACCTGACGGTGGAAGCGCAGAAATGCTCCATCACTTTTGATGCCACCACTTTCGACGACAGCGTGCAGATTTGTGTGCGTAATTCTGTCCTCTTGCCCCGTCCGTCGGAAGGTGTCACAGGTGGTATAGGTATCGACATCAGCATGTTGACGGATGCTGGACTCGTACATGAGATGAGCGGTATAGCAAAGATCACCATCCCCTTCCAAGTACCTGCCGATCAGGCTGTGGGAGCGGCTTATTACAACGAACAGACCGGCGAATGGGAACCCGTCCTCTTGGAGTACAGCCGTGAGACAGGCATCGCCACAATCAAGACCGACCATCTCTCCTTCTATTCGCTGGTGACCTTTATCAACGAGCGCTCCAAAGGCGAACTCTTTGAGGCGCTGAGGGAGATTCCGGCGTTGTATGCATGGGATGAAGGAACGAAACTGTTGCTCAAGATTCTCGAGTCCGATGACCCGAAAGTGGAAGAAGCTTTGCAGTTCAAGAACGAGATGAGTCTTTGGCAGTCATTAGGCCTTGATGGTTTCTATAACGGCGCGGTCAGCATCTCCGAACCGCTCTTTAACTTCAAACCAGAAGCCATCGACAATGCCGTCAGCATCATGGGTGAGATAGGTACTGCAATGACCATTCTGGATGTCGTGCGGGCGGACCTCCAAGGCGATAATATAGGCGTGGCAGCCAATACTCTCAAGGTTATTATGGCGAAGACGGCAGGTGCTGCGGCTTCCTATATCGGTACACCTGTCATGGCGGCGTCCATGAGTCTGGTGGCTTTCATCGGCGTCGCCCTTGAGAAATTTGGAACGGCCGTGCAGAACTTCAAGATGGACTATTTCCGTTCCGCTTACCGGTATTACTACAGCATGGAAGGTTATCGCGCCTTGAGTCCCGATTCCAGATACAACAAGGATATCAACGGCAAAGATAAACCGCACGGCTATTTCCGTACTACCAAAGATTGGTACGATTATTTCTATCCTGCTTTCGTGGAGGCGAATATGAACGAGACACGCCTGCAGTCCTATATCGAGCAGTCCGTCCGCGTCTATTGTGACCAGTTTTGGGATGAGACGACCGACCTGCAGACCTGGGCGTTTGCCGAAGCGCGCAGACAAGGATTCCAGTCGTTCTGGGATTCCACCGAGGAACTGCGTAAGCAGATATCCGACGAGTACTTTGCCGAACTGATGAACGGAACGATGGTGAGCGTCTTTGCTGCCCTGCGGGAGAAACAGATTGTGCAAGCAGGTAACCGTGCTGCTGCAAAGATCAACGGCATGGCGAAATGGATGAATAAGAAAGTGGCATTCCGTATCATTGATTCGTCCTGCAAGGAAGGCGGGAAATCGCAGTTCGCAGGTCGCATGATTGGTTTTGACAACCTTCCGGACGATCTCGTTGATCCCGAGTCATGGAGAAAACCGATAGGTGAGGATGGTAAAGTGCCGCTGGGATGGTTTACCACCTATGCCTTGGTGCGCAACATGATGCCGTTCCAGATTACGCTCTTTGATGAGAACGGCGAACCCGAGAAAGTGTTTGACTTCCAACTGGACGGAAAGGGCGAAAAGACCATCATCGACATCGACCCGGCTACCCAAGGCGTCAGGGCAACAACCAAACATCTTGACAACCTCAAGTTAAAGCACAGTCCGGATACGCTCCGACTTCCTATCAGCGGATACGATCTGGAGGAACGTTATTGGGATGTACAAGAGCTGTTTGTTTATATGGATGATTCATTGAATTATTTCAAACCGGCGCGCTGGCGTACGGAATTGGAGAAATACTTCAATGCTCATGACTTTATTACCGTGGATACGCTGGATAACTTCACCATTGGTGATGACATTGCCGGTAAGTTCGTCGGCGATTCCGCTTCGGGTAAGTTTACCATCAACACGGATTATAAGTTCTTCCTCAAAACTGCCCAACAATTTCTCGATACATGGAATAACCCCAAGGCAGAGCTCTGGGAGCGCGTTCAGGAACTGCTCAGCGGTTCGGTGAAGCACCAGATCGCATGCCAATATACCATCAAGCGCAGGAAGGTTGAGGATACCGTTGAATATGACATCCGCTATAGCGGTGAGGGTGCGTTCGATTTCACCGCCAGGTATGTCAATCACTATGGTGTGGTGATAGATTGGTTGTCAGAAATAGACGGACTGACCCAAACGCTTACCATGGATGATATCGGTGTCGGTACTGACTCCAAAGGTGGCGATGTCAAACTCCAATACCAAGTCACATTGCGATAACCAATGGGTATATATACAAATTAAGCGCGTAATGGTAGTGCTGTTTTCTGAGATACGCAAGATTTTTATAAAAATGTTAATATTCCGCTACCTTGCGCTACTTATGTGCAATTTTTAATTTTTTGTTGTGCGTTTCGCGGATTTATTCTACCTTTGCACCGGAATAATTCACAAGTTGATATTCGTACTGACGAGGTCGCATTCGTCTCATAGTTAATATTTTAACCAAATACCCAAATCAATGTTCATAATCGGCATCGCGGGTGGCACCGGCTCGGGTAAGACAACGGTGGTCAGAAAACTCACAGAGCGTCTTCCTAAAGGAGAGGTAGTGGTAATTCCTCTTGATTCATACTACAAGGACTCTTCTCATGTCCCTATGGAGGAGCGTCAGTTCATCAACTTCGACCATCCTGATGCTTTCGACTGGCCTCTGCTTGAGAAGCACATTCGCGACCTCAAGGAAGGCAAACCCATCGAGCAACCCACCTACTCCTATCTCACTTGCACTCGCCAGCCCGAAACTATCCATATTGAACCCCGGGAGGTGGTCATCATTGAGGGTATCATGACCTTGTGCGACAAGAAGTTGCGCCAGCAGATGGACGTGAAGATTTTCGTTGATGCCGATGCCGATGACCGTCTTATTCGCGTCATCAGCCGTGACATAGTGGAGCGCGGCAGGACCACTGAGGCTGTCATAGAACGCTACAGCCGCATCCTTAAGCCTATGCATGAGCAGTTCATTGAGCCGTGTAAGCGCTATGCGGATGTCATTATTCCGCAGGGAGGTCATAATAATGCTGCTATCAATATGCTCGTTAAGTTTGTTAAACAGCAGATCGCTGATAAAGAAACTAATGCATAATCAGTCGTTGAAAAAGACTTTGTCATATTTTATATGCCTTATAATCCTGCTTATGGCGGGATTATATGGTTCATATAGAGCCCCTTTCAGTGAGGAGCAGCCTGATGAAGAACTGACGGTGGAGGTGTCGGGCGCTGTGCCTTACGAGGCGCTGTTCCGCAAATACTCTGCTCATATAGGCTGGCCATGGGAGTTGTTGGCTGCTGTTTGCTGGGAGGAGTCGCATTGGAATCCCGAGGCACGCTCCTGCACGGGCGCAAGTGGGCTTATGCAACTGATGCCGGCAACGGGCAGACGTTTCGGGCTGAACGACTCTACCTTCTGTCTGCCTGAGGATAACATACGCGCTGGAGCCGGGTACATTCGTTTGTTGCAGGGCACTTTCTCTTTTATAACTGACTCGGTGGAAAACCAGCATTTTGTCCTTGCTTCCTACAACGCAGGGCCGGCGCACATTATGGATGCACGTCGTCTGGCAAAACGCCACGGTAGGTCGCCTTATAGGTGGTTCAACAATACGGAATACTGGCTTGAGCAACTGCAGTACGAAGATGTTGCTGCAGACTCTGTTGTCCTCTACGGCACGTTCAACCCTGCAGAGACTCTCTCCTATGTGAGAAAGGTCAAGCGTACATACAAAAGATTGGTTGAAAGAAGAATGTGAATACAGAGCTTTCCCTACTTCATGCCGATGTATTTCTGCGTCTGCAGCGACAAGCGCCACCACGGGTGGTTCAGTATGTATCTGACGATGCGCTTGGTGTTCTTCAGCGAACACGGCTGCAGATAGTTGTTCTCTGACTTCACTATGCCGAGCCACTTCTCCACATTCTGTCCTGTATAGACTATCTTCAGTTCGTCAGCCTTATGTAGCACCACATGCGTACCCTCTTTTGGCGAGCACGTCACCCAGTCTATCCCTTTAGGTACCGGTCTGGTGCCGTTGGTCTCAATGGCGATGCGGTCGTAGCCTGCTTCATGCAGTGCGCTTACCAGTGCTTCGTCTGCGTGCAGTGCGGGTTCGCCTCCTGTTAGTAGAAGCATGCCGCCCTTATGCAGTTTCATGCATTCACCTGTCAACTGTTCCTGTGTCATCAGTGTGTAAGTGCTGAAGTTGGTGTCGCACCAGCGGCAGCGCAGGTTGCAGCCTGAGAAGCGTACAAATACGGCAGGAGTGCCTGTATGAAACCCTTCCCCCTGTAAAGAATAGAATATCTCGTTGATTCGGTATGTCTTAGTCTCGCTCATATATTGCTATATTGCCTTCTGACTCCTGTACCGACACTTTGTAACAGTTTTCTACGTGGTCGCATATCCAGCGTGCCATGTTCTCTGCACTCGGATTAACGTCAAGCACATCATTCAGGTACTTGTGGTCAAAGGTGTCCTTTACAACACGTTTGATATGCGTGAAGTCGGTCACCATGCCGTCACGGTTGAGTGTCTCCGCCTTGCAGTACACCACTATCTTCCAGTTATGTCCGTGCAGGTTCTCGCATTTGCTCTCGTAACTCAGTTGTAGGTTGTGAGCAGCAGATATCTCTATGGTCTTTTGTACGTAATACACAATGAATATACTATTAGGTTATTTGTTGTTTGTTGTTCAATCATCATACACAGTCGTGTCCTCTATGCCGGCTTCACGTAGTGCTTCGCGGCGTTCACGGCAAGTGCCGCACCTGCCGCATTGGTGTTCTCCGCCTCGGTAGCAGCTCCATGTCTCGGAGTAGTCTATCCCAAGAGTCTTGCCTCTTCGGGCTATGTCGGCTTTCGTCAGGTTGGTGTATGGCGTTAGCAGACGTATGCCATCCCATGTCCCTGCCTGTATGGCACGGTCCATCGAGTCAACGAACTCGGGTCTGCAGTCAGGATAGATGGCATGGTCGCCAGAGTGGTTGGCAAGCATCACGTTTTTCAAGCCAAATGTCTCAGCCAGTCCTGCAGCTACAGAGAGCATGATGCCGTTGCGGAAAGGCACAACGGTGGAGCGCATGTTCTGTTCGTTGTAGTTGCCTTCTGGTACTGCAGCGTCGCCCTCAAGAAGCGAAGAGCGGAAGAAGCGGCGTATGAACTCGAGCGAGATGGTGAGGTGCCTGATGTTCAGACGCTTGCAGTGCATTGCGGCAAAGGCTATCTCATTGTCGTTATGGTTGCTGCCGTAGTGAAAACTCACTGCCATGGCAATCCGCTCACGGTACTCATAGAGCATGGTGGTCGAATCTAACCCGCCGGATAATACAAGCAGACTGTCTTTCATCTTATAGCATTGTTTAGTTGTTCCGCTATCCGTGCAGCACGCAGTTGCTCGTGCTCTGCATCGGCATAGTTTGCAAAAGGTATGATGCTTATTCCTCCACGTGGCATGAAGTCGCCTCTCACCTCAAGGTACTTGGGGTCCATCAGGCGCACAAGGTCTTTCATGATGATGTTCACGCAGTCCTCATGAAAGTCGCCGTGGTTGCGGAAACTGAACAGATACAGCTTCAGTGACTTCGATTCCACCATACGTTCGCGTGGGATATACGAGATTGTTATCTTGCCAAAGTCAGGCTGACCTGTCTTGGGGCAGAGAGAGGTGAACTCAGGGCATTTGAATGTAACGAGATACTCGTTCTCAGGGTGTTTGTTGACAAAGGTCTCAAGGAGACCAGGGTTGTAGTCGGAAGCATATACGGTATGCTTGTCGCCAAGCAGGCTGACACCTGCCAGTTCTTCTTCAGTACGCATTGTTTTCAGTGTTTTTGTTGTTACAGGGTGGAAAAACAGTAGCACCCTTTGTTTGGGAATGCAAAATTACTGCATTATTTGTACATACACAAATATTTTGTACCTTTGCAGCGTAATTATATACAGATAACCACTATGAAGAAACCTATGCCCAAGCAGCGCCAGACCGTGTTGCATGTGTCTGCTGCCCAGGCTCTGCTCGACTTCCTCCTGAGCAAGATGGGAGGTATGACTAAGAATGCCGTCTCACAGATGCTCGGTCACCGTCAGGTGAGCGTCAATGGTGTTATACAAACCAGACATGACTATTTGCTCAGCAGCGGCGATGAGGTGGTCGTCACCACAGGCGTGGCAGCCAGAGAACTGACGCATCCCAAACTAAGTGTCGTGTATGAGGACGACAGTCTGGTGGTGGTGGAAAAGAAGCCTGGTCTGCTGACTGTAGCCACCTGTCAGGGCAGTCGCGAGGTGACTTGCTTCTCGCTTCTGAAGAACTACGTCCGTCAGAAGAATCCACGTGCGGGCATCTACGTCGTGCACCGGCTCGACCGCGAGACATCCGGTCTGTTGGTGTTCGCCAAGACTCCTGAACTGCAGCATTACATGCGCGAGTACTGGCGTGAACTGGTGACAAAGCGTACGTACGTGGCAGTGGCAGAAGGCATATTCGACAAGAAAGAAGGGCAGATAAAGACGTGGCTCACTGAGGATGAGAATACTACTGTGGTCTATTCGTCTCCTGTTGATGACGGAGGCAAGGTTGCAATAACCAATTACAGAGTGATAAAGGAAACGAACAACTCAGCTGTCGGTCAGTATTCTCTTGTGGAACTCAATCTTGAGACAGGGCGCAAGAATCAGATACGTGTTCATCTTCGTGGCATAGGGCATCCTGTGGCTGGTGATCGCAAGTACGGTTCGGGGGCAGAGCCTCCTGTTGACCGTCTGGCACTGCATGCCATGGTGCTGGAGTTCATTCATCCGGTCACTGAACAGACACTGCATTTCGAGACCCCTGTGCCGCGTGAGTTCATGCGTCTGTTCAGTTGAATTTGTATATTTTCTCAAATTGCACTACCTTTGCACGATTTTTGCCGATTACCTAATCGTAAATGGTAAATAACTAAATGGTCAATACCTTCAAGGGGCTGCTTGGTTTTGACAGCAGGTAGAACAGGTATGTAAGCATGCCGGGCACTGCAGATGACGCCCGTAAAACATGGTCTGTGACATAATAACTGGCAACAATAGCTATGCTCTCGCTGCCTGATCGAAGTACAGTAGGTCAGCTTATTTCGTCCGCAAGGCGGATGAACGGGACGTCTCACCAAGCCGGGTCTGTGGGCTTAAGGAGTATGAGGCGCAGAAATACACAGAATAGTCAGTGCAAGCTGCGATACGCTGATGAAGTTTAAGCAGATAAGGTCTGAGTTGGTGGCTCCGGTCTTGCCCAGACACGAAAACCGAAGGCGGAGATAAGCATGTAGAAAGCGTATTGGTTCCTTGTTTGGACGAGGGTTCGACTCCCTCCAGCTCCACGAGTAGAAAAAAGTTGTTGAAAATCAGTGAGTTGTAAAAGTGAACTAAATGAAAAAGTGAACCGATAACAGAAAAGTTCATTTTATTCACACTTTGTTGCTTGAAGTTAGTATGAAAATACGATTGTTTATTTTGTTTTTGTGTGGGGTGTGTTGTGCATTGAAGGCACAGACGCTACCGGAGGACCTGCATCTGGAAATACGTAACGACACCCTGTTCGTTACGTGCAATGCAGACGAACTGCCGCGTCACGTGATAGTTCAGGCTCAGGATCGCGCCAATATCTACAAGCGTGTGCTGAACGACGCTACCGATGACCTGATGGAGGACCATCCTGCCGATGACATATACAACTCCATTTGGAACTCTTATGATGTGAATCCCTACAGGCAGCCGATAGACTCAATTCAGGATTCGATAAAGATAGACTGCAAGGGCTTCGTGATGCCTGCCCGTGGGCACATAACTTCCAAGTTCGGTCCGCGCAAGTATCGCTATCATTATGGAACAGATATCAAAGTGCAGACGGGGGACACCATCCTGTCGAGCTGGGATGGTCAGGTGCGTATAGTGCGCTACGACCCGCGGGGCTACGGCAACTACGTGGTGATGCGTCATCCGAACGGATTAGAGACGGTGTATGCTCACATGTCTCGTGTGTTTGTTGAGGAGAATGAGCACATCACCGCGGGTGAGGTTATCGGTCTGGGCGGCAACACAGGCAGAAGCACAGGCTCGCACCTGCACTATGAGATACGCTACTTGGGCAATGCCATCAACTCGGAACTGCTGGTTGACTACCCGAATTTCTGCATGAAAGACTCTGTATATACTATCGTCAAACACTCTACATTCTATCATCAGCAGCAGATTAAGGAGATGCAGCAGGCGAAGTATATCACTGTCAAGTCTGGTGACAACCTGTCAGTCCTCGCGCGCCGTCATGGTACGAGCGTGAGCGCCCTGTGCCGCATGAACGGCATAAAAGAAACAAGCGTCATCCGTATAGGACAACGCTTGCGTGTAAGGTAAAAGACATTCTGCCGTCTTTTAGGTGTTTCTCAGTAGGCATCCAAAACTATGGTTGTATCCAAATTCCGGAATGAAATCAAGGTCAACAGAATGTTTCTCTTTAGTGTCGAACTTAAGAGAGAATGTGTAAGTGCCATACGGCAGGTCTCGTAGGGTAGTCTCAATGTTGCGCGGACACATACATTCGCATGGCATAACACCTGTAGTCCAATCGTTCATGGATATGGTGTAGCCAAGACGAGTGATACTACTGTGAGGTGTGAGGCAACATGTGAAACCGGGGTCATGTCGCATGATGTACATCTCTTTCTCTCCTGTGCACCGCACAGTGAGAATCTCAGAATGCTGTAGTCTCATAAAATACTCTTCCGAATCCTTTTCCTCACCGGTAAGATGAGCTTTCATGCGTGCAGGTGCAACGACAGATTCGAGGTCGGGATTGCAGTCGGAGATGTGAGACTTGGGTGTGACAGAAGAGCCTTCGCAAGAAGCAAGGATGATGGCGAAACATAATAATGCTATGCCCCCAATGCTGTGTTTCATATTGGCTTATTTTAGATTTGTTGCTTTGTCTATAAGTTGCAGCAGTTGTCCTCGATATCCCTGTGGGTCGAAGGTGCGGTTTTTGGCAACGAGTTCACTTGCCATTTTAAGAGTGGCATCACCTTTGTATTCCGATTCGCGTAGCACCATGCCGTATGCTGCCACACCTGCGGCGAAGTTGAGGTTCTCCGACTGGTCTGCACTCCATTTGTCGATGTCGAGTGTGAGTGCCACCGAACTGTCTCCGAGTTTCTTCTTGTAACGCACGTCGAACGTACCGGCGGATGCTTCTGTATCCCAGTCGTCGGCAGGTACGAGTTCGTATAGTGCAGTGATGGTCTGTCCTGCACCAATCTCACCGGCGTCCTTGGTGTCGTCTTCGAAGTCCTCGTTAGCCATCACGCGGTTCTCATAGCCGATAAGTCGGTACTGCTTCACCTTCTTCGGGTTGAAGGTAATCTGCACCTTGGTATCTGCGCATACTGAAATAAGGTGAGAGCGCTCATAGTTGAAGACCTTGAGCATTTCCTCTTCGCAGTCAACATAGACATAGGTGCCGTTGCCTGCGTTCGATACACGCTCCATTATGCCGTCGTTGAAGTTACCTATGCCGAAGCCGCATACTGTCATGTAAATACCTTTGTCGGCATGACTCTTTACTATCTCGAGAAGTCCTTCGGTGGATGAAACGCCCACGTTGAAGTCACCATCGGTGCCCATTATGATACGGTTGTTGCCTCCTTCGATGAAGTTCTTTTCAGCCTCTGCGTATGCCATCTCGAGCGCCTTTGCGCCTGCTGTGGAGCCGCTCGCATCAAGAGAATTGATGACCCTCTTAATCTGGTCTTTGTCTTTGATGAGTGTTGACTCAAGTGCGAGACTGACAGCACCTGAGTAGGTTACGATGCTGACGCGGTCGTCAGGATTCATGTGGTCAACGAGTTCAAGGAGACCTTTCTTCAGGAGGTCCAGTCTGTCTGCACCGTACATCGAGCCTGACACGTCAACCATGAAGACATAGTTGGACTTTGGCATCTCGCTCTCGCTGAGTGACTTGCCTTTCAGCCCGAGACGGAGGAGTTTGTGCTCTTTGTTCCATGGGCACTCGCCCAACTCGCCGTTGATAGCAACCTCGTTGCCGTCGGTCGGGTCAGGATAGTCGAAAGTGAAGTAGTTGAGGAACTCCTCTATGCGTACCGACTGTTTGTTGAGGTGGTTGCCACTTGTTACCATACGTCGCATGTAGGCGTATGCAGTGCCGTCAGCATCAACAGAGAAGGTGGACTTGGGTTCTGTGGCAACATCGATGAAGGGATTGTCGGTGAATTCCTCAAAATTGTCGCCGCTCTGCTGTTCTGGCTTCAGATATTCGCCGCCATTCACATCCCCGTCGGCTGCATAGTAGTCATATATACCCGGAGACATGGGGTCAGCTGCTTGATTCATACAGGCGTTGAAGCTTGCCGTTACCATCATCATCGCTACGAGGATGACGGTTGTTGATTTGGAAGTTTTCATAAGCATGTTTTTTTATTGGTTTGCAGTGCAAAGTTATGGCATAATAATCATACCTGCAAGTTTTTTGAGTTATGCAGTGGTGAAAAAAGTGCTATATGCGCATACTGATAATCAGATAGTTGCAGGCGCAACAAAAGTGCTCACTTATGCAGTGGGGTGTTTGGGGCGTAAAACAGGCAAAAAGAGGGTGTTTTAGAGGGTGTGCTCCATGATGTAGAGTTTGTCGCCGCGACGGATGACGGTGTCGGTGCGGATACAGAGTAGTTGTCCCTGCAGGGCGGTGTCGGTGGCGGTAATCTCCTCCTGCTTGCCCTCGCTGTGATACACACGCATTAGGTTGGCGGAACATTCATAGGCGCCGGTGGTCTCGCCGGTGACAAGCAGCTCATCGGTACGGCATACGACATGCGCCTCTATCAGGAACTCGGCAACAGAGATGTTCTTGAAGTAATTGGTGCAGTGACCTGCGTATATCTTTCGGCGTGTCGCCTTGTTGCCGTGTGAGTCGTTCCACTCGCCGAGTGTCTGACCTTGGTAGTAGCCGTCCCAGAAGCCGCGGTTGAAGACACGGCTGAGTCGCTCATCCCATATGTCAAGTTTATTGTTGATATCAGGCAGTTGGTATTCGCCCTTCTGCCATGCGGCGACGGCTTCCTTGTAGCATTCGATGACAGTCTTCACATATTCAGGTCCGCGGGCACGGCCCTCAATCTTCAACACGCGTACTCCTGCATCAAGCATCTTGTCGAGGAAGCGTATGGTCTTGAGGTCTTTGGGTGACATGATATATTGGTTGTCCACCTCCAGCTCGAGTTCGGAATCCTTGTCCTTTACAATATATCCGCGGCGGCAAATCTGTGCGCATGCACCCCTGTTGGCAGACATGCCGAGGTTGTTGAGACTGAGGTAGCACTTTCCGCTGACAGCCATGCAGAGTGCCCCGTGGCAGAACATCTCGATGCGTACAAGTTCTCCGTTTCTGCCGCGTATGTCCTGCGTAATGATGTCACGGTGGATCTGTGCCACCTGCTGCATGTTTAGTTCGCGGGCAAGCACCACCACGTCAGCAAACTGTGCATAGAAGCGCAGCGCCTCGGTGTTGGCTATGTTGAGCTGCGTGCTCAGATGCACCTCTACACTCTGGCTGACGGCATACTGCATCACTGCTATGTCGGAGGCGATGATGGCAGTGATGCCGGCCTCCCTGGCATTATCCACTATCTCACGCATCAGCGGCAGGTCGTCAGGATACATGACGGTGTTGAGGGTGAGATAGGTCTTCACTCCCGCCTGGCGGCAGCGGCTTGCTATCTCGTGCATGTCCTGAGTAGTGAAGTTGGCGGACGAGCGGGCACGCATATTGAGGTGCTCGATGCCGAAATATACTGAGTCGGCACCAGCCTGAAGTGCGGCAGCGAGGCTCTCCCAGCAGCCTACAGGCGCCATTATCTCTATGGTTTCAGGTTTCAAGGGTTCAATTTTTTATGATGAGTTCAGCTATCTGTACGGCATTGAGTGCAGCGCCTTTGCGAATCTGGTCACTTACGCACCAGAAACTCAGTCCGCAAGGGTTGGTAATGTCCTGACGTACTCTTCCTATGAACACCTCGTCCTTGCCCGAAAGGAAGAGGGGCATGGGATAAGGGGTAGGTGCGATGGAGGTGGTGTCTCTGTCCATCAGTATGCAGCCCTTGGCATTACGGAATGCCTCTTTTGCCTGCAAGGTGGTTATGGGTTGCTCCGTCTCAACCCAAACAGCCTCGGAGTGTGCTCTTAGTGAAGGAACGCGCACGCATGTGGCTGAGACCGATATGTCGGAGTGCATTATCTTGCGTGTCTCGTTGTGCATCTTCATCTCTTCAAGAGTATAGTCGTTGTCTGTGAAGACGTCTATCTGCGGGATGAGGTTGAAGGCGAGTTGGTAGGCGAATTTGTCCACCGTTGGCTGTTCTCCGTTGAGCACCTGCCGGTACTGAGTCTTCAGTTCCTTCATAGCCTGTGCACCCGCGCCTGAGGCTGCCTGATAGGTGGCTACGTGTACGCGGCGTATATGCGAGATGTTCTCTATCGCCTGTAGGGCAACCACCATTTGGATGGTGGTGCAGTTGGGGTTGGCTATGATGCGGCGCGGTGCATTGAAGGCATCCTGCGGGTTTACTTCAGGCACCACCAGGGGTACATCATCGTCCATGCGGAATGCCTTGGAGTTGTCTATCATGAGTGTGCCATGACGGGTGATGAGTTCTGCATACTGCCTCGACACTGAAGCCCCTGCCGAAACAAAGGCGATGTCCACTCCGCTGAAGTCTGCCTCGTCGGACAGCAGCTCCACTGTTATCCGCTTTCCTTTGAAGGTGTAACTGCATCCTGCACTCCTTCTGGAGCCGAACAGGCGGAGGTTGCTGACAGAAAAATTGCGCTGTTCAAGCACTTTCAGTAGTTCCTGACCTACGGCACCACTGGCACCAACGATAGCTATGTTCATAGTCGTGCGAATAAATGTATTAAACCCATTATCTCCATCATGAAGGCGATGCCGAGATGTGCACATACACCGCCCCATATATGTCGTGTGCGGTTGGCGAGGATGCCAAGCGTATAGCCTCCGAAGATGGCGGAGCAGCTCTCCAGGCACGGCTTGCCAAAGTGCACAGTGCAGTAGAACACTGCCATCGGCAATACAGCACGCGGACCGAGAACAGCTGCCAGGCCTATCACCATGGCGCCACGGAAGAACACCTCTGTGGTGATGAAATCGAGTCCGTAGCATGTCTCGAAGACACATGTCACTCCCCACATGGGCATGCCCAGCGCACCCTCCATATAGTCCGGACGGAACCGCGGGTAGTAACTCTGGAAGTCTGGTAGGAAACTCGCCGCTGCAACAAAAGGCAGCAGGCACAGCAGCGCCGTCAGATAGACGTTCAGATACTGCTTGTTGCTGCACAGTCCGTAAACACCCTTTATCTTACGGTCAAAGAGATATTTGTATATAGCTAGCGGCAACACCACGAGCACTATACCGTCGAAGTATATCCAACAGTTGCGAAGGAATGAGATGTCGATATTGTCCAACCCCTCATAACGGAACCAACTGTAGGGCAGACGGTAACTAATGGCAATGCTCATAAGTATGATGAACGCCGCAGGCTTCACCCAGAAGCGCCATTTGCGCAGCTTGTCGTACTCCCTGCGTATCAGCAGGTTCGGTACAGCCACCAGATACCATACGGCAACATAGAACAGAGGCATGATGTACCATGAGCTGTGGTTGTAGAACAGCGGGAGGATGTATTTCTCATATCCGTCGAAACCATAGCTCACAGTAACAAGTGCCGCCACGAAGACTGCCGCCCAACCGTATGCCCAAGGGTTGAAATCTTCCTTGACAAAGTCTAATATTTCCCCAAACAGATGTCTTAGGTCTTCCTTCAGTTTCATGCTGCAAAGATACTCCTTTCCCGCGAGATGTACAAATCTATATTTTATCTTAAATTTTACCATATAAATAAAAAGCACTATCTTTGCAGGCGAAAACGGGCATAAGTCTGCAACATTACAAATATGTTCATCACTATACTGAAATCAAAGATACACCGCGTGACGGTGACAGAGGCTAATCTGGACTATATCGGTAGTATCACCATCGACGAAGAACTGATGGAGGCGGCGGGCATTGTTGCCGGCGAAAAAGTGTCGGTTGTTGACAATACCAACGGTGCACGGCTTGACACCTATGTGATTACCGGCAGACGCGGCAGCGGCTGTATCTGTATGAATGGTGCTGCTGCACACCTCATCCACCCGGGTGACACAATCATCATCATGGCATACGCTCTGATGACCCCTGAGGAGGCTGCGGCATTCCGTCCGAAGATAGTGTTCCCTGTCAACAACCGTCTTGCATGATGTTCTTCACTCTTCAAAATACAGACCGTGCCACCCATGCCCGTGCCGGAGTGATACACACCGGCCATGGCGACATCCTTACTCCTATCTTCATGCCTGTTGGCACTGTGGGCACCGTGAAGGGCATTCATTTCCGTGACCTCAGAGAAGACATTCATGCGCAGATAATTCTCGGTAACACCTATCATCTCTACCTGCGTCCTGGCACTGAGATACTTCACCGCGCAGGCGGACTGCACAAGTTCGAGAACTGGGGCAGACCCATCCTTACCGACTCAGGAGGATATCAGGTGTTCTCACTGACAAGTCTGAGGAAGATGACAGAGGAAGGGGTGCACTTCTCCTCGCATATAGATGGCAGGAAACTCTTCTTTACCCCCGAGAACGTGATGGACATTGAGCGTGAGATAGGTGCCGACATAGTGATGGCATTCGACGAGTGTACACCGGGAACAGCCGACTACCGTTATGCCAAGGAGTCTATGGAGCGTACCCACCGCTGGCTTGACAGATGTATCGCCCGCTTCGACAGCACCGGGGATATCTACGGCTACAAGCAGCACCTGTTCCCTATCGTGCAGGGTTGTGTCTATCCCGACCTGAGGCGGGAGGCTGCAAAGCGTCTCAGTGACCTTGACCGCGACGGATATGCCATAGGAGGTCTGGCAGTGGGCGAACCCGAGGAGAAGATGTATGAGATGATTGAGGTGGTTAACGATATTCTTCCGCAGAGCAAACCCCGCTACCTAATGGGCGTAGGCACGCCGTGGAACATACTCAATGCCATTGAACTCGGTGTGGATATGTTCGACTGCGTGATGCCCACCCGCAACGGCAGAAACGGAATGATATTCACGTGGCAGGGAGTGATGAACATGCGTAACAAGAAATGGGAGGACGACTTCACCGAACTCGACCCGACAGGCACCAGTTTCGTTGACCATGAGTACAGCCGCGCCTATGTGCGGCACCTGATACACTCACAGGAGATGCTCGGTTTGGAGATACTCTCTGAGCACAACCTCGCCTTCTATCTGCAACTTGTCGGCACTGCCCGTGAGCATATCCTCGCAGGCGATTTCAAACAGTGGAAAGACTCTGTGATGCCCCTTCTGATGAAGAGGATGTGATGAATATATTCCCTATTCCTTATTTTACTTCGGTACCCTCCAGTACAATACTGAGCCTATGGCGAGGAATACGAAGTTGGGTAGCCACACTGCCATGAATGGCGACATCACACCCTGCACCGAGAAGGTGGTGCTGACGGTGCTGAACAGGATATACAGTGCTGACAGCGTGATACCAACACCGAGGTTCTTGCCCATACCTCCGCGTACCTTCTTTGAAGAGATAGTCACTCCGAGCAGCGTCATGATGAATGCCCCGAGAGGTGCTGCCCAGCGTCCCCACCATTCTGCTTCGAATGCCTGCAGGTTGCCTGCTCCGCGTGCACGCTGTTTCTTCATATACTGTTTCAGCTCCGTGTTGGTCATCTTCTGTGCCTCTTCTGCTGTGATAAACAGTTCCTTGGGCTCAAGAGGCAACTCCACATCATAGCGGTCGCCTATGGTGTAGTATTCGTTCATGCCTTCGAACACACGGCGCTGGTATTTCTCCAGATGCCAGTAGTTGAGCGAGTCGTAGCGTATACGCTCCGCAGTAATACGCTCGCTTAGCACCTTGCCCGAGAAGTATTCCAATGAGGCATGGAAACCTGACTTCTGCCGCATCTGGAAACTTTCTATATACAGTATGGTACCTGGTTCCACCTGCAACTGTATGTTGCGCGCGTTCTCACTCTTGAACTTCTGTATGTAGCGGTCTTGAAAGTCAAGCATCTTGCCTGTCGCCGGTGGTATCACGTAGCCTCCAAGCCAGAAAGAGAGCAGAAACAGCAGAGTGGCGGAGATGAAGTAGGGTAGCATGAGCCGGTGAAAACTCACTCCTGATGCGAGGATGGCTATTATCTCCGAGTTGTTGGCAAGCTTTGAGGTAAAGAATATGACGGATATGAATATGAACAACGGGATGAACATATCCATATAATATGGTATGAAGTTCAGATAATAGTCGAATATTATCTCATGCCAGGGCACCTGGTTGTCATAGAAGTTGTCAAGTTTCTCTGTCAAGTCGAAGACTATGGCAATGCTCATTATCAGCACTATCGAGAACACGAAAGTGCCGAGGAACTTCTTTATTATATACCAGTCTATTCTTTTGAGCATTTACTCTGTTTCTGGTCTGCTTAGTTCTTCATCGCCCTCACTGCCTCTTTGCCGTTGCTGATGAGGTATATGCCTTCTTGCAGTTCCGAGAGGTCGAACTTCTTTGTTGCAGTACGAACCATCTGACCCATGATGTTGTATATGTATATCTCGCCTGTGCTGATTACTCTGCCATCACTTACGGTCAGTGTGCTCTTCGCTTCTTCCACAGCTGTTGTTATGCTCTGTGAGCACGAGGTGGAATATATGGTCTGAGCCTCACCGCCTGTCTCTGTGCGCTTGTAGAGTTGTATAGGCTGCTGACTTGTATAAGTACCCGACTTGAAATATCTGAAACGATTCTGGTCGGATGCGTTATTATATCTCATATATGCTCCGCCGCTTGATATGATAGTCGCATTGCCTGAACCGTCAAAACTGATGGTGTTGGTCAACTCTGTATTGCTGCCTGTGAGTGAATTGCTGTTGGAACTGTTGCCTATATATTTGCCTGCCTTGTTTATTATTGTGCTGCCGGAGATGGTGAACTCGGCATTCTCAAGAGCCGAAGACGAGGCAATGCTGTTATTGGCAATAGTCACACTCAACACATTGTTCACTTCATCAAGAGTATTCAGTGAACCGTCGAATACCTTACTGCTTCCTTCGTTGACTATGAGATATTGTCCCGATGCTGTGCCGCTTGTCTGCTTCTCGTATGTTACTACCGATGTACCCGCCGCTGTCTCTTCTGCGTACACTGCATAATAGGTCACATCGCCTATCACGTGCACTTCGTCTGAACTTGTGATGAAGCTCTCAGGACTGTTCTTGTCTGCAGTCCAGCCCACAAACGTCTTGCTGCCGCTGCAGTCCTGAGGGTCTTCAGGAAGAACCAGTTCGGCACCCTCATTAAATTCATCATTATTGGTGTTCCCGTCCACATTCCATGTCACGGTATAGGTAACTGCGGGACAATTCGGGGCTGTTGTGTAAGTTGTTGTAGAGCCTCCGCTGCCCTCAGTCTCCCAGTCAACAGTTACTTTGTCCAAAAACATCGCACCCGAGTCTGAACGCATGCCTATGTATGCATAGTCATTTGTTATACTCAGTTCAGTAGATGTTCCTTTCACTATTGTGCCGAGCAACGTGCCCTGATTGGAATTGTTATACAGGTCTGTAGGTGCTGAATAGGCAGAGTTCTTGCCGTAGATGTTCAGAGTCCTGCCGTTAGTAGTGTTGCTATTCCATACTATAGTCACTTTCTTTGCCTTGCCGCCTGAAGCAGTTGTTATAATACCTGAATTACTATTCTTTGAACGTAACTGTATGGCACTTTTGTCTCCTGCACTCTGACCGGCATACACAGCATCTGAGTTGTCTGTTTTGCCAGACCATGAAGAATAATCAGTGCTACCTGCGGTCACCCCTGTAGTGCTCAGCGTCAACTCGTCACTTACGGTGACAGTGCTTGAGCCTCCTCCTGAAACGGTGTTTTTATATACTGCATAGAAAGTGCTCGTGGTGCTGGCAGAGGTCGCATACGTGGGCTTGGTGGTGGTCGGAGTGCTTACTTGGCTATTCACCCAGCCGTCGAACTGCCACCCCTCGCATGCATCCTGCTCGTCCTGAGCCAGCGACAGTGTGTATGTGCTTGTGAGGTCAGACAGCGTGGTAGTCACTCCGTGACGGTTGAGAGTCACGGTGAATGCACTTATACTGCTGCCCGTAGGGTCGTATGAACCATCGAAAGTTCCGGTTGTGCTGCTTTGCGGGAATGCTTCGCCTGCGTGACTGCCCCAGATGTATTCGGCGAGGTCAGGATAGTCTATAAACGGGTTGCGGTTGCCTTGGGTCTGCTGTATGCCGTTGTTGCGGTCTATCTCCTTCTGGCTCACAGGGTCCTGTCTGTGCCATTTGAGTAGTAGTGCTATGCCGTAGGGCGTCAGTCCCCAACGACCTTCCGCAGTGTATGTGCCGCTGAACATCTTGGCTCCGTCATCTGTAGTGAAAGCCTGATAGTCGCCTGCCCAGTGGAGCAACGTGCCGAAATAGCCTCGTGCAAAGTCGCCCTTGTACTCGTCAATAGGTTCAAACACTTTCCCCGACACGGTGGCGGTGTATGTTGTTCCAAGCATGCTGTTGCTTATTACAACCGACTTGGGCGTTCCAAGTTTGCTGTTGTTGTATGACCACGTGGCGGTGTTCACTTCGCCGAAGGCATAGTTTGAGCGCATGCCGTTCACCTTGCCGTCAGTAGGAACAAGATGGAATACGTCGCTGCCGGGGGTGTTGGCACTCTCCGAGCCTCCAAACCATGACTTTGGTATCGAGTGCTCGCGGTTGTAACAGTCGCACTCTTTTTGATAACTACCACATTGGTTGGTGCTGTATATGAAGTAGCACTCGCCGTACATATCCCATATCTTGCCGGCTCTCTCATGACCTGTGGGATATACATCTGTCGTTTGATATACTGTCCACACCGTACTGTACGATATACTGGTGCTGTAGCCGGTCTTGGCAACGCTGTGTACTGCTGACCAGAGTTCCGAACCTGACTTGCCGTCAAGTGATGAATAGTATGCCGGCAGGTTGGCAGGAGTAGTTACATTGCCCGCAAGAAGACTCATTAGCGGGAATACAGAGCAGAATACTGCTATCAGATATTTTTGCATAATTCTATATTGTTTAATATCATTGTTGTCTATCTCTTTTTTTTCTTGCCTCTGCATGTCTTGCAGTGACCGTACACATTCAAGGTGAAACTCTCCATGTCGAAGTTTGAGAACTTCCTGTCCATAAGCAGTCGCTCCACTGCCTTGTTCTTGAATTCTTTCACTCTCCCGCATTGCGTGCATATATAACGTAGCGCGTTCTTCTCGCCCAACGTGAACTCATACTCCGCCCCTTGCTGCTGCCTCGGAGGGAGAATGCGCAGTATGTTGGCGTCGCAGAACAGTGCGAGGTTGTTGTATATCGTCGCAATACTTATGTGTTCCTGCTCGCAGATGTCTCTGATTGCCATGTCGGCGGTGAAGTGCCGGTTGAAGTTCGACAGATGGCGGAGTATTATCAGACGCTCGGGGGTTGAACGCATGTTGTGCTCCTTTATGTGCTTTTCAAGCAGTTCTACCGCTGTGGTGTATATGTCTGCTTTCTCCATGATGAATGTTTCTGTTCTCTGTTACACCTTGTGTTATATGCTCTTTGCATACGCCCTTCTGCGCTTGTGTATCTTGTGAGGGAACATCAGCCAGTTTGCTTGGTTCTTCGTGTTCGTTTCCATGATACTTGTCGTCTCCACGGTCTGTATGCCGTATTGCTTGAAGTAGGGGTACTGGTCGGCTATTATCATCGCGTTGATGCCTGTGCCTTGGAGGTCGGGTCTTACACCTATCAGCAACAGGTCGAAGGTGTCCATCTTCTTGGCCTTCAGTGCTTTCAGTATGTAGTACCAGCCCAGTGGGAACAGTTTGCCGCCGCACTTGCGTACTGCCTTCGAGATGTCGGGCATGCCTATGCCGAAGCCCACTATCTCGTCCGCCTCATTCACAACAAGCGTCACAAAGTCGAAGTTCAATATGCTGAAATAGTACTTCGAATAGTACTCCTTCTGCCTTTGGGTGAGAGGTTGGAAGTTGTAGAGTTCCTTGTAGCACTCGTCTATCACGTCGAAGTAGCTGTAGCCGAAACGCTTCAGCAACTCTTTCACATTCTTCACTTTCGCTACCGAATAGTGACCCCTCTGGGCTACTATCTTCGACAACCGCTCCACGCGCTCAGGCATTACGTCCGACGGAGTGAACTGTATCTCTATCCAGTCGTTCTCTTTGCTTAGGCCGTAAGCCTCCATGTGCTTCTCGTAATAAGGGTAGTTGTACAGCGATGCCAGCGGTGCTAAATATTCGTAGCCTTCAATGAGCAGACCTTCATGGTCAAGGTCGGTGAAGCCTACCGGGCCGTTCAGCACATCCATACCCTTGCTTTTGCCCCAGGCGGCGGCAGCGTCAAGCAGTGCCTTGCTCACCTCCATGTCGTCTATGAAGTCCACCCACCCGAAGCGCACTTTCTTCACTCCCCAGTGCTCGTTTGCCCTGTAGTTTATCAGGGCGGCTATTCTGCCTACAATCTTCTCTTCGCGATAGGCAAGAAACAGTTGGCATTCGGCTACGTCGAACACAGGGTTCTTCTTCGTGTCAAAGGTGTCAACTTCGTCTGAATACAGAGGAGGACAATAGTATTTGCAGTCTTTGTACAACTCGTTGGCAAAGTCAACGAACTTGCGGATTTCTTTTTTTGTATAAATAGGTCGTACTTCTACTGACATAATTTTTATTTGCTTTCTACTTGTTTCTGTTGCTGCGTATTTTGCGGCAAAGGTAATGTTTTTTCTATTATTTGGCAAATATATCAGATAAAAAGTTTACCTTTGCAGCGAATATCGCAATCTTGTATATGATTACTTCTCTTACCGTTTACGCTGCATCAAGCATGCAGGTCAGTCAGTTGTATTTCGATGCCGCACAACGCATGGGGCGGATACTTGCAGATAACAACATACGCCTTGTCTATGGCGCTGGTAAGGTGGGACTTATGGGTGCTATTGCCGATGCGGTGCTTCAGAACAACGGCTGTGTCACCGGTGTCATTCCACAGTTTATGGTAGAGCAGGGGTGGTGTCATCAGGGCTTGGACGAACTCGTCGTCGTTGACTCTATGCACGAACGCAAGGCGCGTATCTGCGAACTCGGGGACGCTATGCTTGCTCTCCCGGGCGGGTTGGGCACATTCGAGGAACTCCTCGAATGCCTCACGTGGAAACAACTCGGACTGCATACCAAACCTGTTGTCATATTAAATACTGATGGTTACTACGACGACCTCCTCCTTTGCTTCCGAAAGATGGTCAGCGAACGTTTCATGCGTGACCTGCACCAGGATATGTATCGTGTGGTCTCTTCGCCTGATGAAGTACTGCCTGCTATAGAATCGTGCCCTCAATGGGACAAGTCAATCATAAAACATGCACAACTCTGATACCTCTTTCTACTATACTTTTTTTACGGACGATACACGGACGATACACGAACGATAACTGATATTTCTCCCTCACTTCTACCTGTATGAACTCTCTCCTCAGATATTCCACTGCCTATAGCGAACCTTGGGTCGCTTGGCTTATGCTGGCGCTTCTCATTGTCCTCTTGCTCGCTGACTTCTACCAGAGAGGGCTCATCTCCGGCAGTCTGCTCAGCCTCTTTGCTACCAAGGAGCGGCAGAGTCTCTTCTCCGAGACTGTCCGCACTGGTGTCGGCAGCATCTTCCTCTTTGTTTACCGCATAGCGGTAATCTCCCTTGCTGTATATACTCTGCTCTGGTCGGGCGGCTCTTTCTCTTTCCTCTCTTTCCTCTTTGTATGCCTTCTTGTTTTTGCACTCACACTCTTTAAGTATGCTTCAGTTTGGCTCACTGCGTTTGTCTTCTTCGACAAAAGGACTCTTCAGGTCATCTATCTCCACTACGACAATCTCTCCACTGTCTTCTGCATTTTCCTTTACCCTCTCCTTCTGCTTGCTCTTTTCGCGCCATTCTTTACTCATACTCTGATAGTTGTCACCTTCTCTGTTCTCGCTTTCTTTGCTCTCTGCATCTGGTTGTGGAAGGCTTTTAAACTTTTTTTTAACAATTTCCTCGCTTGTTTGTATATTTTTTTGTACCTTTGCACCCTCGAATTGATACCCCTTCTGGCACTCATTGAAGCTGTCAGACTCTGGGTTCTGTAATGTGTAACTTAAGGAGAGTAAGAAGTTGAAGGTCAAGAATATATTGGTTTCGCAACCGAAGCCTGCATCAGAGAAATCACCTTACTTCGATATGCAGAAGAAGTACGCGGTGAACATCGAATTCCACCAATTCATACGTATAGAGGAGCTCAACACTAAGGAATTTCGTGCCCAGCATATCAGCATTCCTGACTATAATGCCATCATATTCAATTCCAGGCATGGTGTTGACCACTTCTTCCATCTCTGCGAGGAGTTGAGGGTGAAGGTGCCTGACACGCAGCACTATTATTGTATCTCCGAGTCTGTCGCCAACTACCTCCAGAAGTACATCCAGTATCGCAAGCGCAAGGTCTTCTTTGGACCTCACAACAAGATGGAGGAGCTTCTGCCTATGATGAAGCGTCGTCCTGCCGACAAGTTCCTTATGGTCATGTCGGACATTCACAATGACGACACTATCGAGATGTTTGCGCGGCACAAGATCATAGTTCAGCCTTGTGTCTTCTATCGCACTGTTGCCAACGACTTCGCTCCAAAAGAGAAGAAGGACTACGATATGTATGTGCTCTTCACTCCTGCTGGTGTCGCTGCTTTCCAGAAGAACTATCCCCGCTTTCAGCAGGGAGAGCGTATCATCGCTTGCTTTGGTGCAGGCACGGCGCAGGCACTACGTGATGCCGGACTGCGTGTGGATATTGAGACTCCTTCACCCGAATACCCAAGTATCACGGCGGCTATTGATGCTTTCCTCAAAGAGAATCATAAACGCCTTAGATAATTCTGCAGATGTCCGACCGCTTTACTTTTCCCAAGTCAGAGAAGCTTTGCGGTAATATCCGTATCAAGACACTCTACGACACTGGCAGGCATTTCACTTGCTATCCTTTGCGTGTCACATACCTGCTCATGCCGCAGGAACAGTCTTCTCCTGATTCCCCCTCACCTTTGGTGCTCGTCTGGGCAGGCAAGAGTCTCTTCCGTCGTGCAGTTCTGCGCAACCGTCTCCGCAGGCTTATGCGTGAGGCTTACCGACTCAATGCCTTGCTGCTGAAGGAAAGATGTTCTGCTGATAATGTCTCTATGCATGTTGCATTCAACTATATAACAAAAGAGGTGCTTGACTTCTCTCAAATCGAGAAAGCCATGCGTAAGGCGATAGAGAAACTTATTGCTGTCTTGGAGGAAAACCATGAATAAACTGCAGACTGTCATACGGAAAATCTTTCTGTTGCCGGTGTTCTTCTATCGGTATTGCATCTCGCCTCTTACGCCGCCCTCATGCCGCTTCACACCTACTTGTTCGCAGTATATGGTGGAGGCAGTCATGAAATATGGCATATTCAAAGGCGGCTGGCTTGGCATCAAACGTATATGCCGCTGTCACCCCTGGGGAGGCTCAGGCTACGACCCTGTACCTTGATACCTCAGAAACTTGAAACTCTTGAAACTTCTGAAACATTATGCGCATCGACATCATCACTGGAGTACCCGAGTTGCTTGAGAGTCCTCTCAACCACTCTATCATACAGCGGGCTAAGGACAAAGGCCTTGCAGAGATTTATGTTCACAATCTCCGTGACTACACTCTCGACCGTCACCGTAAGATTGACGACTATGCCTTCGGCTTTGGTGCCGGCATGGTGCTTCAGATAGAGCCTATCGACCGTGTCATCTCCCGACTCACGTCCGAACGGCATTACGATGAGATTATCTTCACTGCTCCTGACGGAGAGCGTTTCACGCAGAAAGAGGCGAACCGCCTATCTCTCATGCAGAATATCATCATTCTCTGTGGACACTACAAGGGCGTTGACCAGCGCGTGCGTGACCATCTTATTACCAAGGAATATACTGTAGGTGACTTCGTCCTTACTGGAGGAGAGATGCCGGCTGCCATGATGACCGATGCTATTGTGCGCCTGCTCCCCGGAGCGCTCGGTGATGAGACTTCGGCGCTTTCTGATTCTTTTCAGGACGGACTCCTTGAGCCTGGTGTCTACACTCGCCCTGCTGAATACAAGGGTTGGCGTGTACCCGACATCCTCCTCTCTGGCAACCAGGCTAAAATAGAGGAGTGGCTCTATGAAGAGTCACTCCGTCACACCCGTGAACGCCGCCCCGACCTCCTTGACGGGGAATAATCGGTTGTCTGCTTTCACTGTATTTGCTACTTGCCTGTCTTCCTTACATAAGGATGATTGATGTTGTCATCATACTCTATCTTGCTCACTCCCGAGCAGTCTGTCAGCAGCGAGTCAGTCACATTCAGTGCAACTTTGCTTGCGCCCGATGCTCTCACCTCTGCTATGCGGACTCGCAGTTCTTCAGCGTCTATCTTGCTTGCACCTGACACTGATATGTTCATCATGTCGGCATTGCCCTCAAGCTCTATTTTGCTTGCCCCTGATGTGCTTATGTCAAGACGGTTTGCCTGTATCTCCATGTCTGCTTTCCCTGCTCCTGATACGCTTATGCTCAGTGTGTCTGTGGCGAACACTCCCTGGGTCTTGCATTTCGAGGCACCGCTGAACTCTATGCTTCTCAGGTCAGGTGTCTGTATCCACAGGTTTGCACCTCTCTTGCCTGCGCGTACTATCAGCACACTGTCCACTACCTCGGCACTGAAGCCGTTACCTTTCTTTGCACTGTAGGTCACATATTGCTCCTCTGCTTGGGTGAGGGTCACTTTGGCGGCTCCGCGGACACTTACCGAGTTGAAAGGTTCAACCACTAATGACTGTTGTGCCGACACTTCGTCTGTGTCTGTCCAGTAGTCGTAGTTGTCAGGGTCGGCAAGTGCTTCTTGCACCTCCTCGTTGGTGGCTATCTCGTATATGCCTATGCATGTGCTGGCTATCACTGCGAGTATCCAGATGAAGAAACCTGTCCACACTGCGCGGTGAGAGATGTGTTCGCCCTTGCGGAAGTATTTCACTATGGCATATACCAGTCCGAATACCGGCAGACCTATCACGGTCACCACCAGTATCGCCAGCAGCAGTGCTACCATCGGATTGTGGGTGAAGAATATGCCGGTAAGCCCGAGTGGGAACAGCGATACTGAACCCATGAACAGACCGTAGAATATTATCAGGGCTATAAACAGGAAGAAGCCGCCTATGCACCATACCAGTATCTTGAGTCCTGTCAGCAGGCACCCGTTGTTGTTAGTAGGGTGCATCTTCTGTTCCTCCAGTTCACGCTGTATGTTCTCTACTGTCGGCTCCTCGCCACGCATGTCAAGACGCTGGGCTGCCGTGCGGGCTCCGGGGATTATTATCCATAGTATGATATATACAGGCAGCGTGATACCCCATACTAACAGGCACAGAAGGAAGATGATGCGTATCCAGATGGTGTCTATGCCGAACCAGTGCCCTAATCCTGAGCACACACCGCCTATTATCTGGTGGTCGGTGTCTCTGTACACCTTCCTCTGGAAGAACTGCTTCGACGGACTCTCGCCTTTCGCTGTTTCATGTGTCTCCGACGGGTCTCTAAAGTCTTCCGGAGTTCCCATCTGTTCCATCACACTGCGTACCATGCCCATCGTCACTACCTCTGTATGCTCTCGGCGCAGCACGTCATGGAATATCTCGGCTATCCTGGCTTCTATGTCCTGCATCACCTCATGCTTGTCTGTCTCTGCACTCAGGTTCTTTTCTATGCTCTCAAGATAGGCATGCAGGGTCTGATAGGCATTGTCGTCAATGTAAAACGCAATACCTGCAAGATTGATTGTTACTGTCGTGTTCATTGCTGTTGTGATGTTTGTTTGAGTGTTTCTTCACTTGTCGGAATTTTCTCTTTCGGCTTTCATCTTTCGACTGTTCTCTATTCTTTCGTCTCTGCAGCCGGCATTATTATGCATAGTATGATATACAGCAGCAGTCCGGGAAAACCTGCGCTGAACACAGCAAGTGCTGCATACACTACTCTTACCAATGTAGGGTCTATACCCATGTACTCGCCTATGCCTGCGCATACGCCTGCCAACATCTTGTTGTTGGACTTCCTAAGTTTCTTTTCCATAATTGTGTTATTTTGTTTTGTTTTAGTAATATTTTCTCTTAACCAATTAGCCTTTTAGCCCTTAGCCTTTTAACCGGTTCCCCAGTTCTCCCTCTCCTGAGGAGAGGGGTGGGGAGAGGTTCCCCAATTACCCTTTCCCTCTCAGCCTCTCCACCGACTTGCTTATGGCATTCCATTCCTTGTCCAGTTCTTGCAACAGTTTGGTGCCGTTTTCGGTTATGCGGTAGTATTTCCTCGGCGGACCTTCGGTGCTCTCCTGCCAGCGGTAGTCAAGCAGTCCGTTGGTTTTCATTCGGGAAAGTAGCGGATACAGTGTGCCTTCCACTACTATCAGGTCTGCCTCGTGAAGCATGCTCAGTATCTCGCTCGTGTATGCCTCATGTCGGCTTAGGCAAAACAGTATGCAGTATTCCAGCATACCCTTGCGCATCTGCGATTTGATGTTGTCTATCATAGTTGTTTGGTGAATTGTTTTTCTGGTGAACTGCTTATTCAGTTGTTTAGTGAAAATGTGTTTTCTCCGGCATGGCAATATCCGTTCTTCTCGTTTCTCTTTTGCACTTTCCATGTGCAGGTGTCTGTTCTTACTTACCCATATAATACTCAAGTATCTTTACTCTGAACAGATAGTTGTACTTTGCCTGCAACTGCTCCGACACAGCCTTCATGTAGTTGTTCTTTGCCTCGTAGTATTCGTAGCTTGTCGCTCTACCTGCCTCGTATTTCTGCTCTGCATAGCGGTATGCTTCTTTGGCCGACTCTGCAGCCCTCTCGGCTGACGACTGTTGTGTCTGGGCGGCAAGGGCGTTGTAGTATGCCTGGTCTATGTCTTTGCGCAGTGTCTGTTTCGTCTGTGTTATCGCCAGTTTCTGGTTTTCTATTGCTATCTTCTGTCTCTTCACGGTGTTTGGGGTCTGCATCTTGTCGAAGATGGGGATACTCAGGTTCAGGGCTACGTTTGTCTGCAGGTTGTCGCCCAACTGCTTGCCGAAAGCCTCGTTTGTATCTCCGAAGCGGTGGTAGTAGCCTGTGCCGAAGTTTGCTCCTGCTGTAAGGGTGGGGGAGTAGGCTGACTTTGCTCCCTTCAGGGCGCTCTCCTGTGCTTTCAGTTTCGACTCTGCGGCGCGTATCTCTGCCCTGTTCACTATCGCCGATTCATACACCTGCTCGTTCGTTGGCAGCAGTGTGCCTTCAAGGTCTTCCGGTAGTGGCGTCACTATGTCGAATGTCTCGTCGTAAACCACGTTCATCGCCTGGGCAAGGTCCAGAAGCGACAGCCTCACTGTGTTCTCTGCCTGAAGCATGCTGTGCTCCTCTTTCGCTGCTTGGGCTTGCAGGGTGTATAGCTCACCTTCTGCAAGGCGACCCTCGCGGACAAGCTCTGTGTTGCGCTCCAGCTTCTGACGTGTCACCTGCAGTTGGGTGTCTGCCACGGCAAGAAGCTCCTTGTTAAGCAGCACCTGCAGAAACATGGTTGAGATGTTCATTCTTATGTCAGTCTCCAGTCCTTCCGTCTCTGCTTCACTCGTCTGCATGTTTTGTCTCGCCTCGTCTATGCGGTATTTCATGCCTAACCCGTCAAACAGCAGCAGGTTGGCGTTCAGACCGAACGACGTGTTTGCCATGTTCTGCGACACTGTCACGTTGTCTGCTCCTGTGGCGCGCCCGAAGGAGAACGATTGGCCTATGTTGCCGCTGATACTCGGCGCCAGATTCTGCTTCTGCTGGTTGTATTGCAGGCGTTGCAGCTGATATTGGTTCCTTTGCTGTTGGACGCTTATGTTGTTCTGAAGGGCGGAGTCGATGCACTGCTCAAGAGTGAACACTTCGCTCCGTGCCGTCAGGGCACACATGGCGAATATTATTATGAGCCTCGTCTTCATATCGTTAGTTCATTTTCTGGTTTCCTCTTACTATGTCACCTTCCTCTAACCCTGACACTATCTCTATCTTTATTCCGTCCGACATGCCGGTCACCACCTTGCGTTCTGTCACCTCTTGTGCTGTGCTGTCGGTGGCGAGTTCCACGTAGCTGCTGTCTGCGTTGATGTGAACTGCTGCCTCTGCAAGCGTCAGTACCTGCTTGCGCGATTCCAGCACTATCTCGGCGTTGGCGCTGTAGCCCGAACGTATCTGTATGCTGTCAGGTATCCGTGCCGCCCCTTTTATCTGGAACATCATGGCGCCGTTCGACTCAGTGCCTTTCGGAGAGATGTATTCCAGTGTCGCTGTGAAACGGTGGTCGTTCAGAGCACCTATTATCAAGTCCATCTGCATACCCTCGTGCAGCTTGCCTACCTCTGTCTCGTCCATCTTGCCTACAAACAGCATGTCCGACATGTCTGCCACTGTGGCTATCGTCGTACCTTCGCTGAAGGCGCCCACGCTTTGCACTGAATTGCCTACCTTGACGGGGATCTCCAGTATCGTGCCTGTGATGTCTGACCTCACTATCGTGTTGCCCGACTCCTTGGTGGCGGCAGTCACACCCTCCCTTACTATCGACAGGTTGTCCTGCGATATCTGCAACTCCTCTTTGGCTTGCATGTATTGCAGTTCCGACTTCTGATACTCCTCCTGGGCTATCACGCGTCTTGCATACAGCGCCGAGTCACGGGTGAACACCGTCTTTATGTTGTTCAGGTTCACTTCTGCCAGTCTCAGTCGGGACTCCGCTGCACTCAACGCCTGCATGTCGGGTACGACTTTTATCTTGGCTATCGCCTCACCCTTCTTCACACTCTGACCTGCCTCTTTGTATAGGGCTGCCACTATGCCTTGTATCTGGGCCTTGATGGCAACCTCGTCTCGCGGCTCCACCTTGCCGGTCACTATCGTACTCTTCTGCAGGTCACCTCTCTCCACACGGTGAATCTCGTATGTCACCGGCTTCGGTTGCTGACGTTTCCACAGAAAGAAGAACGTTGCCAATACTCCTGCCACAAGCAGAATCACTAAAATCCATCTGAATACTCTTTTCATATCTTATATTTTGTTTTGTTAATATCTTTAGAAATATTTTATAAAATGTCTCAATAGTAAAATAAATAACTAAATCGTAAATGTATAAATCGTAAATCGTAAATAACCAAATCGTAAATATCCTCATTCTTCGCTCAGCGCCTCTATTGGCTTTATCTTCAAGGCTCTCAGTGCAGGCAGCATACCTGCTAAAACGCCTATCACCATTATCACTGCCAGACATGCTGTTGCCGCTCCTAAACTCACTTGAGGGTCTTTCATGAAGCTCTCTGGGTTCACAAGAATCTTGCCTGCAAGCTGCATCGCGCCCACTCCCGCCATTATACCTGCTACGCCTGCCATTGCTGTGAGCACCGTACTCTCCGCTATTATCTGTCTTGCTATCAACCATGGCGACGCCCCTATAGCACGCCTGATACCTATCTCTTTTGTCCTCTCGCGTACTGTGACGAGCATTATGTTGCTCACGCCTACCGCACCCGATATCAGAGTGCCGAGGCCTATAAGCCATATCAGCGCTGTCAGACCGAGTTTCAGGTAGGAAAGCGCTTTCAGCTCTTCTCCAGCATTGAAACCCCACACGGCTTTCTCGTCGTCAGGTGATATCTGATGACGCTCTTTCAGTATCGCCTTTATCTGTTTGTCAACCTCTGTTGCTGACACATCAGGCTTGGCTACCGCCATTATCATGTGGACTACGTCACCTATGTTGGTCACTTGCTGGATGGTCGTCATCGGAGCTAGCAGTGTCTTGTCCGGATCGCCGCCTATGTTGACGCTGCCTGTGTTTTTAGTCCTTACACCTATTACTGTATATTGTATGCTTCCGCACATCAGACGGGCGCCGGTCACGTCTCCTCCCTCTGGGAACAGCACATTGTACACCTCATTCCCTATCACGCACACTTTGCGCTTCTCCTGCAGGTCTATGCCGTTTATGAACCTGCCGTAAAGAAGGTCCGTTCTTATCGCCTTGGTGTAGTCTGGTTCTACGCCTATTATGCCGTATGACTCGTGCTTGTCGCCGTGCGACACTGTCGTGTTGTCTTGCCATACCTGCGGTGAGACACATTCCAGACCTTGCACCTGTTGCCTTATCGCCTCGAGGTCGCTTGTCTGTATATCCCACGACCTGCCGCGCTGGAATCCCTTGTATGGTATGCTTGTCTGGGCACTGCCCATAAGGCACGAGTTCATGGCAAAACCGTCAACCTGGGAGTATATGCCTTTTGTCAGACCGTTACCCAGACCTATCAGCACCATCAGCATCAGCATGCCCCAGAATACTCCGAATGCTGTCAGTAGTGACCGCGAACGGTTCCTGCTTATCGTTGACCATATCTCGTTCAAAAACTCCATACTTTTTCTTAGCCTCTTAGCCTCTTAACCTCTTAACCTTTTAGCCTTTTCACCCCTTAGCCTTTTCACCTCTTCACCCAAACTTTATTGGGTGATTATTGGGTGATTATTGGGTGATTATTGGGTGATTGGTTATATTTCAAGTTGTTTTTAGTGTCATTTCTCCATTGTCTCTACTTCTCATAGTTCAATGCCTCTATAGGCTTTATCCTCATTGCACGCAATGCCGGAACTGCTCCTGCTATCACACCGGCGATAACCATTATTGCCGTTGCTATACTTACCACCGGTATGTCCATTGTAGCGTCCCTGAAGGGGAAGTCACCATGAGGTACTAACATGTTTACCAGTTCCATGATGCCTATACCCGTGAACATGCCTATGTACCCGAATAGTGCTGTTATAAGCACGCTCTCACCAGCCACTGTAAGCAGTATCGTTCTCGGAGGAGCGCCTATTGCCTTTCTTATCCCGAACTCCTTGGTTCTCTCTCTCACGCTTACCAGCATTATGTTGCTTACGCCTACAACACCAGATATCAGTGTACATATACCTATTATCAATACAAACAGTCTTATTGCCGCCATCGCCCCTTCTTGATGGTCATACATCTCTTTCTGACTCCAGATGCCTACCGCTCTCTGGTCGCGCTCGTCGAACTGCATCGTCGGAGCAAGCGCCTTCCTCACCTTCTCTTCGAACTCCGATGACTCACGCTCTCTGCCGGGCATCATCATCTGACCTGTAACCACCGTGTTCAGTTTCTCCTTGTTTATCGTTAGTGACATGTGGTCGAACCTGTGGTCAGGAGTGTATATCGCCTGATGAGTGGCAAGAGGTATCAGCACTGTCGCTCCCTCCCATCTGTCACCGTTCTCGCACACACCTACCACCATGAAGCTTATGTCGCCTAACTTGAGGTATTTGCCAATAAGGTCATCTGTTCCCAACTCCTCTGTTGTCCTCTTGTCAACCACACACACCTTGTTCATCTGTTGCTGATCAAGCATATTCAGGAATCTGCCTTTGTACACCTTCTTCCTGAATATGCTTTGATAGTCCGCTTCCACACCTTTCAGCATCACCGATGAGTACTGTGCTCCGTAGTTGGCGGTGATTCCTCGTGTGTTCACAACGATGGAGAACAGCTCTACCTCTGTCATGTCTCTTATTATCTGCGCCTCTCGGTTGGTGAAGTACATCTGTCTGTCCGCAGGAAGACCTCGGTATGGCATACTTGTCCAACCGGCCCACATGTCAACTGAGTTAAGCAGTCTGCTGCCGTAGTTGTCTTGTATGCCGTTCTTCAGGCCGTTGCTTGCGCCTAACAGTACAACCAGTATGAATATACCCCATGCTACTGCAAAGCCGGTAAGCGCAGTCCTGAAGCGGTTTCTGCTTATGCTGCTCCATATCTCAGACAATATTCCCATCTTTTATGCGTATTATCCTGTTTGTCGTATCGGCTACCGACTGCTCGTGTGTCACTATTATGGTGGTTATACCCTCTTGGTTCAACTGTTTGAATATGTCCATCACCTCTACTGTCGTCTTGCTGTCGAGTGCACCTGTAGGCTCGTCTGCCAGCAGTATCTTGGGCTTCGACACTATCGCTCTTGCTATGGCGACGCGCTGCTTCTGTCCTCCTGACATCTCCGAAGGCAGGTGCTCTGCCCAGCCTCCTAAACCCATACGCTCAAGCTCTGCCATTGCAAGCCTGTTTCTCTCCTTCTTGCCCACACCTTTATAATATAGGGGTAGTGCTACGTTCTCAAGCGCATTCTTGAAGTTGAGCAGGTTGAACGACTGGAATACGAAACCTATCAGCTCGTTTCTCAGTTTCGCTGCCTCTGTCTCCGACTGACTCTTTATCAGTTGTCCTGCAAGACGGTACTCGCCCTCGTCATAGTTGTCAAGTATGCCTAATATGTTCAGCAGAGTACTCTTGCCTGAACCTGAGGCACCCATTATACTTACGAACTCCCCGTCCTCTATGTCGAGGTCAATGCCCTTCAGCACATGCAACTCGTTTGGCTGACCAAGGTTGTAACTCTTGTGTATGTTTCTTAAACTTATCATCAATGTATATGCTTATATAATATCTACTGTAATATCAAATGTCTGTTGTCCGCTACCAACTCTCAATCTTTCACGCTGCAAAGATATGGCAAATACAGGTACTATGCAATACAAAGTACTGTATTTATAAGAAATAAAATACATAGAAGGCGGCTATAATCTTATAGTCGCCTTGTATGCAGTGTGTTATGAGATATAATGTATTATAGGCTCTCAAGAGTCTTACATAGCCATTTCCATGTCTTTTGTGTGGATGAGATGCTCAGTTGCTCGCTCGGAGAGTGCACGCCTGACATCTGTGGACCTATGCTGACCATGTCAAGCCACGGGTATTTCTCAAGAAACAGACCGCATTCCAGTCCTGCATGTATTGCCTTTACCTCAGGCTCTGTGCCTGTGATGTCTATGTATGCCTTGCGGGTGACTTCAAGCAACTCGCTGTGCACGTTGGGTTTCCAGCCTGGGTAGCCGTCACCATGCGTGGCCTCTGCTCCTGACAGTCTCAGTGCGCACTCCACCATGTTCTTCAGGTTGTGCTTCTGACTCTCAACCGACGAGCGCTGCGAAGTGTTGATGACAATCATTGCTTTCTCTGCTCCGTTCTCCTGTGTAGAGGAGTGGGGCAAGGTCTTCACTGACGCGAGGTTGGTGCTTGTCTCTACCAGACCTGGCATGTCCTTCGACATTGCATACACACCGTGAGGGCATGCATAGAGCGACAATATCAGTTTCTCGCTTACGTCTTTGGGCATCAATGTATCCGGCAGTGCCTCACTCTCCAAGGTGATACTCATGTCTTTCTCCGCTTCCTTGTACTCTGCTTCTGCTTCTGCTATGAACTTGTTCAGTTCTATACGCAGTTGTTCCTTGTATGCGAAAGGCACTGTTATCAGCGCCTCTGCCTCACGTGCTATGGCGTTTCTCAGGTTGCCTCCGTTTATAGCGGAGATTCTCAGGTCTGTCTGCTTGCTTATGTTGAACAGGTATCTCACAAGCAGCTTGTTTGCATTGGCGCGACCCTTGTTGATGTCGTCACCTGAGTGTCCGCCCATAAGACCGCCTATACGTACTCTGGCTGCGAACAGACCGGCTCCTTCGCCTTTTAACTTCTTAACCTCTTCAGCATCATAGTATAGTTTTGCCAGAGTGTCAATACCTCCTGCGCAGCCTATGAATATCTGCCCGTCGTCTTCCGAGTCGAGGTTGATGAGCTTCTTGCCTTTCAGTATGCCGTCACCCAGTTTGAAAGCACCTGTAAGACCTGTCTCTTCGTCCACTGTGAACAGTGCCTCCAATGCCGGGTGTTGCAGTGTTTTGGAGGTGAGTGCGGCAAGAGCCATTGCCATGCCTATGCCGTCATCTCCGCCGAGTGTGGTGCCCCGTGCTTTGATGTAGTCGCCGTCGATGTACGTCTCTATGCCTTGTGTCATGAAGTCGTGCTCCACGTCGTTGTTCTTCTCGCATACCATATCCATATGCGCCTGCAGTATCACGCCGTCGTGACTCTCGTAGCCTGCCGTAGCAGGGCAGCGCATCACCACGTTGCCTGCTTCGTCCTGAGTATAGTCAAGGTTGTGCTCCTTGGCGAACTTCACGAGCCACGCACCTATCTGCTCTTCGTGCTTCGAAGGACGGGGTACTTGTGTTATCTGTTGGAAGATTCCGAATACTTCCTTGGGTTCCAGTGTCTTCATATTCCTTGTATGTATGGTTTATATATTCTGTTATTCGTGTATGATGTCAGGAGCAAACCTGCGGAGCCACTCTTCGGGGAAGGAAGGACGCATCGGACTCACAGGCTGACCCCAGTCGTTGCGTTTGAACTGTCCGTCTTGCTCTTTGCGTTGCTGACCGTCAAGATATTTCACCAGCAGGTACTCGTATAGTTTGTTCCATGCTGCGGTCGATATCTGTGCCTCAGTGCATGAGAAACGGGTCAGATATGCTCTTGCCTCCTCCTGAGTCATCGTGGCTGCCACGCTGTCAGTCTCCTGCACTGCCTTGTTGAAATGCTCCTCCCATTCGCCTTGCACTTTCTTTATGTCAGGCATCATGGCGGAGTATTTCGTATATGCCCAGTTGGCTACGCGGTTGTATGCCCAGAAGGCTGAGGTTGGCGAATATGTGTACAGGTCGCCGTTGCCCTCACGCATACATTCCGGTACCTGTGTCATGCGGCAGTACATAGGCACATACAGGTTGGTGGCTGCATCGTCCACTCCGAACCAGAAGATGCCTCCCACATGCTCCGGCATGTACGGACGTATTTGTGCTACGTATGACCAGCCTGTCTGCTGTGTGGCTGTAGGACGCTCATACCAGTATTGTACTGAATCTAGTTTGAAGCCCAGACTGCCATAGCGTAGTTTCGTGTTCCATGGACCTGCGTCGTCACCCTTGGTTATGTCAAGCGGAGTGCCTTCGTACTGGTCACGCATGAAACCCTTGAAGTCCTGCGCCGAGAGCAGTCTGTCAGGTCTGATATAGAGAGGCATGCGCTCTTTGTCCTTGCCGATGACGTAATTGTAGTATTTGTCCATGTCCTTGTTCACCTGGCGGAAGAAACTCCACACACGTGCCTCGCATACATACAGACCGGAGAGGTCAAGCGGGTTGTAGGTGTCGGAGAACGAGAAGTTCTTGTCCGGTCCATCATACCAGCCTTTGTTGCGTGCGAACTCAACCACGTCTTTTGCCCAGTACCAGTTCTTGTGCTTCTTGTCCTTGAAGTCAATCCGGGTTATGCGTGCCTGATTGGCATGAGCCGACACGCAGTCGTCAGGTATGCGGCATGCCGCCCACACCGCTCCTTTCTCGGTTTTGCCTTTGCCTATGAGTTCCAGAATCCATACCTCTTGTGTGTCGGCAATGGTGAACGACTCGCCCTCAGAGGCGTAGCCATACTCCTGAGCCAGTGAGGTCATGCACTCTATCGCCTCGCGTGCAGTCTTGCAGCGCTCAAGCGCTATGTATATCAGCGAACCGTAGTCTATGCCTGTCTCGCCATACAGTTCCTCACGACCGCCGTAGGTGGTCTCGCCTATTACGAGCTGATGCTCGTTCATGTTGCCCACTACGGAGTAGGTATGCGCCACTTGAGGTATCTCGCCTAACGGCTTGCCTGTGTCCCAGTCTGTCACAGGACGCATCTCTCCTGTCTTGTGGTCTGCCGCAGGCTGGTAACGGAGAAAACCATACAGTGCATACGAGTCGGCAGCGTATGTAACTATTATGCTGCCGTCTGTCGTTGCCGCCTTGCCTGCCATGAAGTTGGTACAAGGGAATAAACAGAGTGTGCATATCAAGGCACACATAGTAATAATCAGCCTTTTCATATTATTTTTTAATTTATACTTTTTAATTTTTACTTGATTTTCATTCTTCCGTCAATACTGGAGGTGACTTGAGGGTGTTGTATCACATGCTTCATATAGAGGTCTCTTATCAGCAGACCGCTGTCGTATGTGTCCAGGGCTTTGGTCAGAGGGGTGAAGTGGTCTGCACCGCTTGCCAGATAGTTGCTTGTGGCGATATGATACACCGCCTCAGGCACTATCTTCTTCCCGTTCAGGCGTACATTCCCGGCTTTCTTGCCGTGTATCTCCATTCTCAGTTGTCGTGATACCCCTTGTCCGCCTTGCTCTGCAAACGCGTCACACAAGTCCAGAATGTCTTTGCCTGATAGGGTGAGTATCATCAGACGGTTGTCGAAAGGCATCAGTTCGTATATGTGCCTTATGGTGATGTCGCCTGCCTGCCAGTCGCTACGCATACCGCCAATGTTGACCACGGCGAAGTCCACTTGCCGTCCTGTCTCTTCTGACGCCATGTCATACAGCGCATCGCATGCCCAGTTGAGCATGGTGCATTCGGGTTGCCTCACGGTGAGAGTGCTCGGAGCATGACCGATGACGATGCCGAGTTGCTTGTCCAGACTATCTTTGTATGGTTGCAGATACCTGAGCCATGCTGTATCCTGTATGTCGTCAAGTGTGGAATCGATGGGTATGAGTTCTGCCGTGGCAGATACCACATGCCGGGGCTTGTGGCGGCAGGCGGGTAGGCAGAACAGTAGTATTAGGGCGATACAGAGATGCGAGAGTTTCATGGCAGGATTTGTTTTGAGTGCAAAGGTAAGGAAAAAAGTCCATATTCACAAATATACGATGAAGCGGAACAGCCGCACTTGTTTCATGTTTCATGTTTTAGGTTGGCTAACTGACAACACAAGGGCGACCACATTGAGTCGCCCCTACAAAAATTTGACCGGTTAACCTTTTAGCCAATTCTCCAATTTCACAGTTAGACAATTCCACACTTTTTAGTCCTTTGTCCTTGTTCCTGACTCCTTATTCCTGAATATTTGTTTACTTGTGCAAATTGCAGTATCTTTGACGGCTGATAGGAGTGGCGAATATGAATTTTAGAGATTACATACCGTACTACAGACGCAACCTGCGGGTGGCGTTCCCTGTGATGCTGACTCAACTCGGCGCCGCCCTTGTGGGTATTGCCGACAGCGTGATGGTGGGTCATTACGGTACTACCGACCTTGCCGCCGTCAGTTTCGGCAACGGCATCTTCTTCACGTTCATGGTGTTCGCCATGGGTGCGCTGATGGGAGTGACCCCTCTCACGGGTTATGCCTACGTACAGAAAGATGCGACACGTGTAGCGTCACTCCTGCAGAACGGGGCGATGTTCACCCTCTTGCTGGGGACAGTTACATGCGCTGTGCTGGGGGCATTGGTGCCGCTACTCCACATGATGGGCCAGGAGCCGGAGGTGGCGGAGGCGGCAAGACCATATCTGATAACCCGTGTCATAGGTCTTGTGCCCTTCCTGTTGTTTTGTCTGCAAAAGCAGTTTCTCGAGGGTCTCGGCAACACGGTGGCGGCAATGATAATCACCTTTGGCGTGAACTTGTTGAATATACTCCTCAACTGGGTGCTTATCTTCGGTCACTGGGGTTTCCAGCCTATGGGAGCCTATGGCGCAGGTCTTGCCAGCATGACAGCCAGTACGCTTATGCCCGTCGTCTTCTTTGTTGTCATCTGCTCAAAGACGGAATGGCGCAGATATCTCTCCCTTTGCAGTCTGCGGCTCTTCAGCCGCAAGGTACTCCGCGAGTTGTGCAGGGTAGGCTTCCCGATAGGCGCCCAGACCACCATGGAGACCGTCCTCTTCACCATCTCATTCATCATGGTGGGCTGGATAAGCAAGGAGGCTCTGGCGGCGCACCATATAGCCAACAACGTGGCTGACGTGGCGTTTATGCTGTCGCTCGGCGTCGGTGCCGCCACCACCATACGCGTGTCGCACCAGTACGGCTTGAAGGACTACCACGCCATGCGCATGGCGGCACGTGCCAGTATTCACCTCATCCTCTTCATGAACACCATCGGCGCGGGTCTGATGATAGGTCTGTGTACGGTGCTTCCCTGGGCTTACACCAACGATACCGAGGTGATACGTATCACCACTCCGCTGCTTGTCGCTGCCGGTCTGTTCCAGTATGCCGACGGTCTGCAATGCGTTGGCGCAGGCATGCTTCGCGGCATCACCGACGTCAGGCGGCCTATGCTGTATGCCTTCATAGCCTATGTGGTTGTGGCTCTGCCTTTAGGCTGGGTGCTCATGTTCCCTGCGGGCATGGGTGTCAGCGGCATGTGGGTGAGCTTCATCGTGGCACTCTCGCTCGCCGCACTGATGTTTCTCCTGCGATTCAGAAGACTTCAGCGCACATATTTGCATGAATGAAAAATTATCCTTACCTTTGACACGAATTTAAATAGGCTAAAAGGTTAATAGGTTAAGAGGCTAAAGGCTAACTGGTTAATTGTGGAACTGTCTAATTGTGTAATTGTCAATTCACCAATTCCCCAGTTAACTAATTAAATAATCCAACATACAATAATGAATACTAAAGAAGACTTCATGCGTGAGGCTATACGCCTCTCGGTAGAGAATGTGCATAATGGCGGCGGACCCTTCGGCGCTGTCATAGTGAAGGACGGCAAGATACTTGCCACAGGCGTCAACCGTGTCACTGCCAACAACGACCCAACGGCACATGCGGAGGTTAGTGCTATCCGCGCCGCCTGTCAGAAACTCGGCAGTTTCGACCTCTCGGGCACAACCATATACACCAGTTGCGAACCATGTCCGATGTGTCTCGGTGCTATCTACTGGTCGCATATCGACAAGATGTATTACGGCAACAACCAGGCTGATGCTGCCAAGATTGACTTCGATGACAAGTTCATATACGACGAGATAGAACTGCCTATGCACGAGCGTCGCATCCACGGAGAGCAACTGCTACATGAAGAGGCTCTGGCCGGATTCCGCGCATGGGAAGAGAACACCGACAAGGTGGAGTATTGATTGGGCAAATGGGGAATAGGCTAAAAGGTTAATAGGCTAAAAGGTTAATAGGCTAACTGGCTAACTGTGTAATTGGCTAATTGTGAAATTGGAGAATTGGCTAATTGGCAGTTCACCAATTAACTCTCTTTAAACGCTTTTTCCTTTTCACTTTATACTTTTTAATAAAACTATATGAAAAGACTTTGGATTAAAACATTAAACAACACGCTGATCTCCGTTGCCATGTTCGCAGTTCTGTTCGGTCTGTTGTGGTTGGCTGAGTGGCTGATGCCGTCTGTCAGTCTGCTACATTGGGACGATGCTGCATGGTGCATAGGGATACCGGCAAGCATCATCGGCGTGGCATACGTACTCTCTGTCCGCGACCCGCAGAACTACACGGGTTTCTACCCGGGTATGCTGATGTCGGCGTTACTGGGATTGCAGTTCTTCCTTCAGGGCAACTACGACCTTACCTTGCTGTCACTCGTTGTGTTCATACCTTTCCAACTCAAGTCTGTACTCCAGTGGAGGCGTCCGGCGGCAGACGATGCACCCTTCAGACCGGGTTTCTTCTCAATGCGGGAGATGTTGCTGTCGCTGCTTGTGTTCTTAGTGCTTGTCCTTGGCGATTATCTGCTTGTCACATACGTCATCAACCATGACTCTCTCACCGAGTCTGTGCTCCTCAAACTGACAGGGGGACTGATGATAGCATCATCGGTGCTTGCCAACTTCTGGCTTATCTACCGCAAGAACGATGCGTGGATATATTGGATTATCTACAGCATTTCAGGCATTGTCTTTTATGTCATCATAGGCAATGCCTTCTCCATTGTGTTGTTCTCTGTCTTCCTCGTCATCAACTCTCTGGCAGGCTGGAACTGGGTAACAGCCACTCCGCCTGAGCACTACGGCTGGCTGCGTACTGGCAAGTCTCCATCTTCTGCGAAAGAAACATTCCCCCCTCACGGCACAGGCGAGTACATAGTGACAGATAATAGCAATGTAACGCCGCAGCACATGCCCGACATCAGACTCCGTCTCTGGCTCACTGCCACCAACACCGACCTTGCAGGCATTGAAGAGCGGCTTCTTGATGACGAGGAACGTGCCTTGTTGCCGGGCATCATACATGAAAGCAATGTCAGTTCGGCAGACCGTCACCCCCTTGACACGCCCTGGGAGATTACCGTCAACAACGACTCCTTCACGCTCGCACCCGAACTCGCGATACGTGCTTGGATAAACGAATATGACGACATCTTCGATGGTAAGACGCTCATCATTCACCATGACATGCCTTTGCATCTCAACCCTTGTGAGACATACCCTGTGTCGCTGCTCACCGAGGGAGACACTGCCATTGCGGAACACCTGTTCATACAGAGCGGCGCCGTCTATGATGTGCGCCTCAACATACAGTGGCTCAAGCAAGAGTCCCAATGCTACACTCTGCCGGAGTGCTTCCGGACTATCAGCCGACAGGAACAGTGGGCTGAATATAAGGACGGAGAGAACGAGTTGGAGGTCATGCTCTCCTATGACGGCGCGATATGCGAGACATACAAGGCATACAAGCCCTCTGAATTCCCTGAGCGTTTCATAGAAGACCTGCAGAATGATGCACACAAATACAAGAACCTCGTTCAGGTCGTTATCCAACCATATGAGTTCTACGAGGAACACCATTCCCGCAGCGATGACTACTGCGACGCTGCCGAAGCCTATGGCGAAGACTACAGCGACTGGTACACTACCGAGCGTCGTAAGACTGGCAAACGAATGAGTTACGAAATAAAAGAAAATAGGATATGAAACACACAATTTTTAATGCAAGGTGTATATGCCTTGCAGCAGCATGTCTGTTTAGTACGGTCAGCGCATTCAGTATAATCACCAGAGGTAAGTGCGGCGACAATGTCAGTTATGAATACGACACGTCCACAGGTTATCTCACCATCACAGGCACGGGTCCGATGCACGACTACGACGGAAACACCTCCCTTGATGACCATTCACCATGGGGCAGTCTGCAAAACGTGGTTATCGGCGAGGGTGTCACTACTGTCGGCGACTGGGCTTTCGCTATGTCCAGTGTATACAATAATGTTGTACATTTCACCCTGCCGAGCACTCTGACGCGTATAGGCAGTCATGCCTTCCAGTACATTCCCGCAGGGTCTTCTATTACCATACCGGCTTCAGTCAGCGAGATACGCACTGCCGCCTTCTGCGGAGGCTACAGGTCGGCCGTAAGCATCGACCCTGCCAATTCCTATTACACAATAGAAAGCGGTGCACTGTATGACAAGGCCAAGACGCGACTGTTGTCATATCTGCGCACTGCAGACGAGACAAGTTTCACCGTGCCTTCCACAGTGACTGCGATAGACGACTACGGCTTCTGCTATGCCACGTCATTGCAGTCAGTCACCTTGCCTGAAGGACTGACAAGTATAGGCGCATGGGCTATGTCCTGGATGCGCAACCTCAAGTCACTCACTATGCCTTCCACGTTGCGCAGCATAGGCGATGACTGCTTCTACATGTGCACCGGCATGACCTCTGTCACGCTGAACAACGGATTGCAGAGCATAGGCGATGAGGCTTTCTATTCGTGCTACACCATAACATCCATGAGCATACCCTCGTCAGTGACATACATAGGCAATCGGTGTTTCTACTATTGTACCTCTATCGAGAATGCGGTGCTTACCAGCGTGACAGGTCAGAGTATGTTCGAGAGAAACACGGATTTGAAAAATGTGGACTTTGGCAATGTCACCGAAATCAGCCTCGACTGTTTTTCCGGTTGTACTTCTCTTGAAACCATAGCTCTGCCCGACAAACTGACAATCATAGGAGCCAGGGCTTTCAACGGCTGTACTGCTCTGAAGACAGCGAATCTGCCATCTTCTCTGAGAAGTATAGGACAGATGGCTTTCTCGGGCTGTTCTTCTCTGACGGGTGTCACACTGCCTGACGCGCTGACCAGCCTGGGGACAAATGCTTTCAGCGGCTGCTCCAAACTGGAGGAGGCTGTCATACCTGCAAGTCTCAGGAGCATAGGTGCCGACATCTTCAGCGAGTGCCCTCTGATGAGCCGCATAATGTGGAATCCGCGCAATGCGAGTGACGCAGAAAAAGACATGGGACCCTTCCACAGCATAGCAGGTCAGATAACCTCTTTCACTTTCGGCAGTGAGGTGGAGCATGTGCCCGCATGGCTTATGCAGGGAATGACGCAGATGACAGCGGTGACATTCCCCGCCTCTGTACAAACTATCGGCGATGGTGTGTGCCACTCCTGCTCAGGTCTGCAGACTGTCACCATGTCTGATGGTGTGACAAGTCTCGGTAACAATGCCTTCTATAACTGTAATGCACTGCAGAGCATAAGGCTGTCGGACAAGATAACGGGCATAGATTCCAACGCATTCGCCAACTGCACAAACCTCACAGACATCAACGTGCCCTCCGCATTGAAGCAGGTAGGTGAGCGTGCCTTTGAGAAGTGCAGCAAGATGACCTCTTTCTCTCTGCCTGACGGAGTGACCGATATAGGTGACTATGCTTTCCTAAATTGCACCGCTCTTACCAACTACCGTATGCCACTCTCGTTGGTCAACCTTGGTAGATCAGCTTTCTCGGGTTGCGGTGCTGTGGACAGTCTGTATATTCCGTCGGGTGTGACCTGTCTGCCAAGGCGTGTGTTCGACGAGAGCCGACAACTCAGGAAACTGACATTCGCCCCTGACTCGAAACTGAAGTATATAGGCGACTTCGCCTTGTGGTTCTGCGAGAACCTGCAGGAAATCCGTTTGCCGGAGACGGTGGACAGCATAGGCGCAGGAGCCTTTGCAGGCTGCAGTTCTATTAAGGAAATCACCATACCCGAGGCTGTGCGCACTATCGATATCTGGGGATATATGAACAGTGCATCATTGTTTAACAGTTGCACAGCACTCGGGAAAGTGACATGGCTGCCTGTCACATGCAACGACTTCCTGGACAACCTCAACATTACGCCTTTCTATGAATTCAATTCATGGGGAGAGGATGACCTCATACTTATCGACACCATTGTCTTCGGCGACAAGGTGGAGCATATCCCGGGCAAGTTGTGCTACAAGATGTCGGATCTGAAGGAAATCACTCTGCCTGCCTCACTAAAGACCGTAGGCGAAGAGGCATTCAGCGGCTGCACCGGCATAAACGCCATAACCATTTATGCACCCGTGCCTCCTGCCGTCAATGCCAATATTTTTGAAGGTATTGACCGGCCTTCAACTGCTCTCTGGGTACCCTACGACAATGTGCTGGCGTACCGCACTGCAGAGGTGTGGAAAGACTTCGACATACAGATGCTGCCTCAGGCTGAATATACTGGCAAGTGCGGAGAGAACGCTTTCTGGACCTACACCGTAGCCACACGTACACTGCGTATTCACGGCACCGGTGCCATGACATACAACAGCGAGTATGAGGTCTTTGCCCCTGATGTTGATACACTCGTTATTGACAACGGCATAACGGAGATAGCGCAGACAGGTGAATATGGCGACACATTCGGCAACCTGAAGAGCCTGAAAGCCGTCAAATGGAATGTGAAAAACATGAGGGGAATATCCTGGTTCTCCAGCGATAACGAATTGCGGAAGAATATAACATATTTGGAGTTCGGCAGTGAGGTGGAACTTATACCGGACTATATCTGTATGAACATGGGGGTAAGGAATATCATTGTGCCCGAAGGAGTGAAAGAGATAGGAGAGGTTGCTTTCTCCTATTGCGAAAGCCTTGAGCATGTGACACTGCCTTCCACACTGCTTGCTATCGGAAACTATGCCTTCCTTTCCGACGCAAGCCTTCAGGAGATTGTCTTGCCTGACGGTCTGACGAGCATAGGTGATGATGCATTCGGCAACTGCAGGTCGCTTACAAGCCTCATCCTGCCCGCCACACTGCAAACCATAGGGTCAAGCGCCTTCTCCGGTTGCGAGTCGCTGACCGAGGTGGTGATATCCGAAGGTGTCACTTCTCTCGCAATCCAGATGTTCAGCAGTTGCTATTCACTGAAGAGTTTAGTCATTCCTGAAGGAATAAGCGTGCTGCCCTCACATATATTCACCGACTGCATAAGTCTTGAGACGATAGAATTACCCTCCACGCTTACAAAGATAGAGAATTATGCATTCATGTGCTGGCGTGCCGAGTCGTCGCTTGCACATATCACTTGCCATGCCCTTACACCGCCTGAATTGGATGACAACTACAAGCCTTTCAAGACCTATGACGCACAACTCACTGTGCATTGCAGTTGTGAGCAGTTGTATCGCGAACATGCCCAGTGGAGTAAGTTCGCCTTTGCAGAATGTATTGAGGATGAGACTGCCGTTGATGATTTATCAGGTGACTTCGGCATCACTGTCGCTGACGGAGTGATACACAATGCAGACCATCGTGAAATCAGTGTGTATAACCTCATGGGTCAGCAACTCTACTCAGGTAGCGATGAGCATATCCGTCTCTCCGGCACGGGACTCTTCATCATCACCGTTGCCGACACTGCAATAATGCATTATGGATTATGAATTATGCATTACTGCTGCTGCGATAGGTCGCAACAGCAGTAATGTGTAACAATATCATACTACTGCAACGAATCCTCAGGACACAAAACAGCGTTTGTCGTGTTACTCTGTGTCTATACTCTGTCATCCGTCAACTGACGGAGGTCTTTATTCCTTTCCGCTACCCTTGTGCTGCCTTTCGAGAGGTCTTGCAGACAAAATACAGGAAAAATGCATTTTTTTGAAAAATAATTTGCACAGTTGAAAAACTTGCTGTACCTTTGCACCCGCTTTCGACAAAAAGCGCGTGTTCTCACACATATTGCGGCAATAGCTCAGTTGGTAGAGCACGACCTTGCCAAGGTCGGGGTCGCGAGTTCGAGTCTCGTTTGCCGCTCAAGGAAGAGAGCAGAACTTGTGTTCTGCTTTTTTTCTCAAATCCGAGCAAGACTCGTTCTTGTAAAGAGATTCAAAATTGCAACCCGCTTGTGATTTTGAGAGCGAAGGCCTTCATCGCTCAATGAAGACGAACTCTTCAGTCCGTGCGAATGAAGTGCCTGACGCGAGGCCCAGGTGGCGGAATTGGTAGACGCGTACGTTTCAGGTGCGTATGTCGCGAGGCGTGCAGGTTCGAGTCCTGTTCTGGGCACAAAGAGTGATATTTGAATACTGATATAACAAAATCACAACTCGTTTGTGATTTTGAGAGCGCAGGTGGTGAAATTGGTATACACGCTACTTTGAGGGGGTAGTGGTCGCGAGGCCGTGTGAGTTCGAGTCTCATCCTGCGCACAA
>CAJOIR010000003.1:10585-106475 GCA_905234685.1 Paludibacteraceae bacterium | reverse complement strand
AGAACTATTTGTCTGCTTCTTTGCGGAAATACAATATGTACTTGGGAGAGAAGTTAAGCAAGTTCTCGAAAGCAGGGAGAAGAGTCAGCATTTTGTAAGTCGACTCAGTAAACATATCCTCAATACTTACAAGACTCTCAAGGACAAGAGAAGTGTCGGAGAGTTCAGTAATATCGGCGTTTAGAGTGATTGTATCGCGGAAAGAGTCCTCTCCCAAACCCAGCTTGGAGAGCATGCCAATAGCCTCGTTCAAGTCCTCTGTACGCAATGGTACAATAGCCACTACTTGAGTGTCAGACACCTTGCTCCACTTATATATCTTCACTTCTTCATTGCTTTCAAACAGCATTTTCCCGTCTTCAAGAAAAGTGACATAAGTAGTGCCTTCGTCAATAGGAATATCAGTGCCTGCCATGGTGGTCTTCCAACATTCCCACTTATGGCAGAACTTGTCCTCGAATGTGGGTTCAGGCTTTTTCTCGGGTTCTCCGTTATTTGCAGGAGAACAAGCTGCAAAGAGCATTGAGAGCATTGCAGCACAGAATATACAAGATTTGAAAGATGTCTTCATATTGCTTCATGTAAGATTTTATATATCAACTCCTGCCATAACGCGAGGTCGTCAGCAGAAGGGTTGTCTATTCCCTTGCTTCGAGCGTCAGTCTCGCGTATATAACCTATCACGCGAAAGGTCTTACCCGCAGAGAAACGCTTGGCGGCAGCGGCATAGTCCTTGACGAAAAAGCGGTTTATACCCAATGCATCTGCCACTGCAGGCTCTGACTTGTCAGGCAGATAGTGATAGAGCATGAGATTCTGAAACCAGGAAAAGACAGAGACAAGCTCTTTCTGTATAGGGTGTTGCTTCGACTGTGAGAAATAGCGCACTATGCGGTTAGCCTTTAGTACATCACCGTCACGCAGAGCATTCTGGAGTTCAAACACATTGAAATCTTTGCTGATACCGATGTTTCGCTCAATCAACTCGGGCGTTATCACCTTTGTGCCCTGAGGCATGCCGATGACCAGTTTGTCAAGTTCTCCCACTATCTTTGTCAAGTCATTGCCGAGACTGTCAACAAGCAAGAGTACTGCTTTCAGGTCGATTGTGATGTCAAGATTGTGTTCCGCAGACCATTCACGCACATAATCAAGCACCCACTTCTGCATCTGGAATTCACGCAGAGGGTTGCTCTCCATCATCACCCCACCCGCCTTTTCGAACTCCTTGAACACCTTAAGGCGTTTGTCAGGCTTACCGTATTTGTAGCAGAACACGAGCACAGTGCTCGCCATAGGCTGCTGAATATACAACTCGAGTGGCTCCCACTTCTTTATGTTCTGCGCCTCTTTGACAAGAATAACCTGCTTGCCCATCATAGGAAAACGCCGCGCCGCAGACACAATAGGACCCATATCGCGCTCATAGTCCTTACCATAGACAACTATCTGGTCGAATTCGCGCGACATGTCGTCAAGGCAATGTGTCTCGATGTAGTCGGACACCTTGTCGATATAGTAAGGCTCCTCGCCGTAAAGGAAATACATGTTTTTGTAGTTTCCTTTCTTAAGGTCTGACATTATTGAATTATAGTCTGTCATCAGTCGAAGCGCAGATGTTTGAGGGTCTTCTTGTTGTCACGTATAATCTCAAGCGAGCTGATGCCTATCTCAAGGTGTTCTCCTACGAAAGTGGCAGTGGTCTGACGGTCAGTCTCCGCTGTCTTGATGCCATCAGGCTTCAATGGCATATCGCTGACAAGGAGCACAGCGCCGACAGGTATGTTGTTGTGAAAGCCTACGGTAAACAGTGTAGCCGTCTCCATATCAACAGCATGAGCACGACTCATGCGCAGACGCTCACGAAAAGCATCATCATGTTCCCACACACGGCGGTTGGTGGTATATACAGTGCCCGTCCAGTAGTCGCGTCCCATGTTACGGATACATGTAGATGCCGAACGCAACAAGTTGAATGTAGGCAAAGCTGGTATTTCCGGAGGGAAATAGTCATTGCTTGTTCCCTCTCCGCGAATGGCAGCCAACGGGAGAATGTAGTCGCCTATCTTGTTCTTGTCACGCAGACCACCGCATTTGCCCATGAAGAGTACGGCACGAGGAGAGACGGCAGGAAGCAAGTCCATAATAAGAGCGGCATTAGGACTGCCAATGCCAAAGTTGATGATAGTAATGCCCTCCGCCGAAGCGTTGGGCATACTACCATTCTTGCAAAGCACTGGAACATCGAACTTCTCTGCAAACATCTCCACGTAGTTAGTGAAGTTAGTAAGCAGTATGAGGTCGGTAAAGTCCTCTAAAGGCCGCTTAGTGTATCGCGGCAGCCAGTCGTTTATTATGTCGTCCTTGGACTTAAGCATGCAGAATTATTTGAGTCTGTACTCCATGCGGACAGTGATACGCGCTTTCTTCTCCTTTGATGAGGTGTTGAAAGTGCCACCATAACTGTACTCCTCGTCACCCGTTGACGATGTGATCTGGAACACTCCCATACGCGCAGAAGTTGCCTTGCCCAGATGTGCACCTGCGTTATCCACGATGTTCCTGGCACGGAGCATAGCGTCACGAGAGGCTTTCTGAATCAACTCCAACTTAAGGTCTTCCAGTTTGGTGTAATAGTAGTCGGGCGTATATGAGTCTATGTCCACATTCTGCGAGATAAGTGAACTGATCTCACGTGACACACGCTCAACATTGTCAACATTAGACGAAGTCACAGTGAACGTCTGAGAGAAGTTGTAGCCGACAAAACGTGAGCCTACGTAGTGACCGTTGTCGTTGTAAACCGAGTTGAAGTTCTTGTTCGAGTTGACAAAAGACCACTTTACTTCACTGCCGCTGATGCCGTTACGCTCAAGATAGTCTGCCACCTTCTTCTGGTTAGACTCAATCTGCTTGTAGCCCCCAAGCTTGTCTGACGAGTCAACAGTGATGTTGCCTGACCATACGATAAGGTCTGACGTGAACGTGGTCTCACCAAGACCCGTCACGGCTATAGTGTCCTTTGCACGGCCGTAATACGTAATCGCAAACGAGAGGACGATTACACTGATGATTACCGAGCAGCCGATAATCACATACTTCCAAAGTTCTTTCATAATGCTCAATGTTTTAAAAGGGTTAGTATATAAGTTTAATCATTAAAGTTCAAAACTAAAGCAGTGTCATACTTTCACACCGCAAAGATAATGCCATTTTTGCTTATCTGCAAGAGTATAATATAATTTCTGCGAGAGAAATGTTTATTGCATGTCACGCATGAGGCAGGTACGAATGTAAGCATCGAGACGACAGTATGACTTGCGTGTGCCAGTTCTTGTATCTATCGGAGCCCACGCTTCGGGTTTACGGAGTTGTGCCTCAAAGCGCTCCTGCCAATAGCGGAGTGTGTTGAGTTCCTGCTGCGTAGGCGTATAGTCAGGTTTAGCCGCCATGAGAATCTGCCTTACCTGAGCCGAAGCCTCGCTGAAGCGCTGCTGAGAGAGAAGTTCGCGTCCCTGAGCAGGATGCTTTTTCCAATCACGAGGGTTGCGCACGACATAAGCCTCTGTTTCTGATTCATTGACCACACGACCCTTAGAGTCGCGATACTTCTTGCGGCGGTTGACAACACCGCCCTTCCGGAAACTGCCACGGATACCGCTGACAGGTTCAATAAGATCAACTTTTGCCATAGTGTTTGTATAACTGAATTAGTGAATAACCATATAATAGTATCGTCGAAATTACGTCGGAATATGCTCAATCACCCAATAATCACCCAATAATCACCCAATAATCACCCAATAACAGCCCAATAAAGTATGAGTGAAATATGGTGCAAAGATAAGTAAAAGAAATGAGATTTGCAAGAGGAAGGTGATGGAAAATAAAAAGGAAAAAGGAAAAATTAAAAAGGGGCTAATAAGAGTTTTGGGAAGGTACGAGAGAAAACATCAGTAGCAAAAACGGGGTTTTGCTACTGATGTGAGAGAGATTTGCTATTGATGTGAGAGGGTTTTGCTACTGATGTGAGTGAGGTGTTATATTACACGATTATTGCAATATCCTTTTTACGGCATTGAGGACAGGTGTGACAGATGGTGCTTCGCCGACAGCCTGAAGCATCCAGACCTTAGGTGTAAGACGACCGAGACGGTAGATGCGCTCATATTCCTTAGCAAAGTCCGCCCGGTCGGTGTACTGCGCGAGATGCTCCTCCAACTGATACTGCACAATATGCCCCAAGGGGTAGTTGGGGAGATACATAGGAGCATTGACCATGTGACTATAGACTGCGAGCAGAACACAATCGTGCTCACCGAGAACAGGCTCATAGTATTCATTCCAGACAGACTGAGCAATCCTGACTGTCTCGTCACAAAGTTCTTTGGCAGAGGCATGCGGATGGGAGTAAATCCATCGCCACATAGCCATATCTACAAGGCTCACTCCCATAATCTCGTACATAGACCAGAACTGGTCAAGTACAGTTTCCGAATCACCCTCATTGGTCTTAGCAGCGCCCGGCAACAGTTGCAGGTCGCGCTGCTGCCAGAGGAATGCAGAAGCCTCAGTATAAGCAGTGTTAGGCACGCCAAAGAGCATGTAGTGGTCGATGCGATACATGTCAAGCACCTGCTCGACGCAGTGTCCGAACTCGTGCACGGCGATGTTGTAGCCTTTGTAATCCATGCCAGAGGCAGGGATACGCGTACGGAGACGCGCCTGCTCGTTTCTACCAAGACAAGGCCAGGCATGCCCAGACCCACGCGCAGGCTCAACTACGATATGTGACGCTATATCACGGGCGTTAGACATACTGAAGCCCATAACATTCAAGAGACGAGGCATGTCTGCCGCAAAAGCATCAGCGTCAGGATAGAGACGTTGGGTCAGTTGCGTAAGGTTGTCCTCACTGAGCGAGGCCCGTGACTTGAAGCCGTCATACCAAATATCATAAGGACGGAGGTCACGCCCGAGACGATTCTTTATAATCTCAGCAACTCCCTTGACCTGCTCAGAGCCTACAAGTGCACGGAAGAGACTGTCAAGTTCGGCGGCATGAATCTCGACGCCATCGTCGAAGTTGCGCATTATAGCAGTGGGAGAAGCAGGGAAAAAGCGGTCTGTTTCGAAATAGGCATGTGCTGTTGCCAGAATGCGTTCATAGCGGGTGTATGGCTCCGGCTCAGCTGATATTTCGGAGTTATCAGCCTGCAGCAGACGGTTGCTATAAGGCTGCCAGAGAAGAGCGCCGTTGTTGATAGCCGCCTGAGGAATCTCCTGACGTACAATGCGCTGCATCACCTTGTAAATCATCTCCTGTTTCTCGCTGCCGTTGGCTGAGTCAGCATAAAGAGCCTTCAACTCGTCACGGAGATTCCAGTGACTGAGTAACACCTTGTCATCTTCCCAGAGGCGACGACCATTGTCAGTCCGCAAACTACCCATGTAAATGTTATAGTCGGCGATATAGTTCTCGGCGTCCGCATACGCCTTGGCAACACGTGTGTTCACCGAAGCCGGCACGCGAACGGTAAACACGTCACCCATACGCGCCATAGCCCACTCTTCACGCGACCAGTTACGCCCAAGCGTGTTCTTCTCGTCAAGTGTGAAATGCGGGAAGTTGATGACAGCAACAAAGGCTAACCTGTTGCCAAACATGTCGTCAGAGAAGTGCGCCAAAGGACTATAGGCAGACATTATCCAGTCGGGCGAAGCAGGCTCGGCGGCATTGGTAAGCTGCGTAGGCCGGAGCAACTCGACAGTGAGTTTGTCGGCAGCCTCATAACAGTTCTCAAGTACACGACTCAAAGAGAGGAAGAGAATCCACCTCTGCTCCGGCGTAGGACAATAATTGTCGCGAACCAACTGACAGAACTCATCTTCAGAGCCGTCAGCATCGTTCCACAAAGCCGCCGCCTGCGAGATACCACGCGCCAAGAGAGCGGAGTCGGCAGAGGGATACTGCTCCAGCAATTCCTGCTGCAAAGTCTTCTGCGCAGACTCGCTGACAATACCGGGGGCCTTAGAACAAGCGTTTATCATAACAATCGAAGTGAGAGCAACAAGGCTCATCAAACAAGTTTTAAGAATGTGTTTCATATATGCAGGTAAAGTGGTTTTATACTGATATTCTATTTTTTGAGTTTGATTATGCCAACATAGGCAAGCAACACGAGATTCATCACAAGCGCATAGATGATAGCAGGCACTGCTATGGTCTCGTTGTTGAAAACAAGTGGACTGCATGCCACAGTAATAGCCTGAGCTGCATTCTGCATGCCTATCTCAATAACGAGAGTGCGACGCTCACTGCGAGTAAGTCTTGCGGCACGCGAGAGTAATCCGCCAAGCGCGGTAGTGGTGAGAATAAGCACTGTCATAGTGAGCCCAAGAGTGGCAAACTGCTCTGTTATGGTTTGTCTGTGCTGGAAAAAGAAGACAGTCACCAAGAGTATCAAGAGAGGCATTGCCAGTCGTCCCAGGACGCGGTGTATCTTCTCAGCACGGTCGGGAGCCGCATGGTTTACCCATAAGCCTGCCGAGACGGGTAACACCATCAGGACAATGTTCTGAACCAGCAGATTTCCTATAGGCAAATGAATGTTGACAGTCTCTCCGACACTCATTGTCACCCATGACATGACAAGAGGAAGAGTGAAAAGGGTGATGAGACTGCTCAATGCAGTGAGAGTGACCGAGAATGCCACATCACCTTTTGCCAACATGGAAAAGACATTGCTCGAACTGCCTCCAGGACTGCATGCTACAAGCATGATGCCTATCATGAAGAGAGGAGCAAGGTGAAACAAAGAACCTATTCCCCATGCGGCAAGAGGCAACAATATTATCTGACCAACAAGTCCTATGAAGACCGGCAGAGGATGCGAGACAATAAGACGAAAGTCCTCCAACCTGAGCGTCAAACCCAAGTCAAACATCAACAATGTGAGTATTGGAAGAACAATGAAAATGGTATTCACGCCAATAACAAATTAAAAAAACCTCCACTATTCCATCTAAAAGACGGGGATGCCATGCCGGAGAGAAACTCTCTCCCCAACCCGCTCTCAAGGAGATGATTGGGGAGAGATTTATGATTATTTGCTCATCATTATCTTGCCCGACGAAAGACGCTCTTCATAGTTGTAATAGAAGACATAGTAGTAGGGCATGTTGTCCTCGGGTATCTCGAACACCACTCCGTTGGCAGAGTCCATTACGTTGTAGATGAACTCCTGCTCACTGGTATCCTCTCCCATGACAGTCAGGTTAGGATTGCAGACAGGAATCATCAGAAGTTCGAGTTGTGTTCCAAGATGGTCATAGAGAGCAATCTGAACATTCTGCCTCGTGGCGTATGCCATGAACTGACGACTGCCGGGGATATGACGCAGCAAGACGTCACGACTTGTAGCACGATCGGCTACGTTGGTCTCGGAATACTCGAAACGGATAGAGTAAACCACACGTCTGCCGTTTGGAGCAATGCAATAGATGTTCGTTGGCTCTTCAACTGTGCCCACAGTGACAGACACCTGAATGTCGTCGTTCGGCGCTACAGCCTCTATCTCAGGTATTATCTCGCCCTCAAGCAAGACGTAAGTATATTCGAAGCGGGCACTGTCGAAGTCGTTAAGACTCACACCGCCGACAAGTATGTCAACCAGATATGCCACGTCGGAGAGGGCTACCGTCTGCTGAATGAGGTAGTTGCGAACATCACCGTTCTCCGCCTGAACACGCAGGACGATAGTGTTCTCACTGTCAACAGTAACCTCGACAGCCTCGTGCTTCTCTGCCTTGACAAAGTCAACGTCAGCGACAGTGTACAGACTGTCAACAGGAGTCTCAACAGGCCAGTTGACAACATATTCGAGCGAGTCCTGAGCAAAGCCTGCAAGAGGTTCACCGCGCAGAGTGATGCCTTCGAGCCGGTTGATATGACACAGTTCACGGTCGAAATAGAAGAGATACTCGTTGAAGTCTTCCTTGTTCGGAGCATATACAGTGAGCTTGGCAGCCAGAGGCGTCAGACTCTCAAGCATGACAGTCTGCAGTGTGTCATCCTCAAGCCAGGTAATCTGAGGACGCTCTTCCACTGTGTAGTCAACAGGAATATGATACTCGAATATGTCACGACGGAAATCATAGTAACGTTCGCCATCGAAGTAAACGGTCAGCAGATAGGAGTTGTCCGACATGATGACGTTGAATGTCACCTTATACGAAGCCGTTGTGATGCCGTCTTCAGCCACTACATTGAGAGTAACGCTGAGGCTGTCGCTGACAATGGTCACGCTCTGAGCCTCCTCCTGTTTTTCGAATGTGACAAGAGGCAGTGAAGCATAGCCGTAGAGTATGTCTTGTGCATATTCGAACGTCTCCTGATCGTAGCCGTCAATCTCAATGCCACCTACAGAAATACTCTTGAGGAGCGCATTGTCGCTTAGACGTGTGGAGAAGCTTATGGTATAGACGCGTGTGTTGCCCGCAGGAGCTGTAACGATGAGTTTGGTGAGTCCGTTGACGCCACCCTTCTCAATCTGAACATCCTGCTGCATACACTCGTCGCCCGTAAGCCATGTTATCTCCGGCAACTCGGCAGTGCCACGCTCGAGGGTGATCTGATAGTCGTTGCGGCTGCCGGAGAAGTTCTCAAGCAACTGACCGCCGACATAGATCGCCTGCAAGGTGTCAACAGCGGAATGCGCTACGGTGTAGTTGAGAATATAGTTGTTGTGACTGCCGTTCTCCGCCAATACCGTAATCTGATAGCATGCAGCCGAGTCGGCCACTTCATAGATAGTCTCAACCTTCACGTTCTGGTAAGGCTCGCCGGCGCCGATAGCATCCAAATGCGGGAACTGAGGATTGCAGCCTGTCAGCGTAGTGTTATAAACGAAGACATTCGGCTCGAAGCCCTCAATCTCAATTCCGTCGGCATATATCATTGTCAGTGTGTCGGCAGACGAAGGTGTGAGTATCTGCTGAACGATATATGTCTTCTGATAAAGAGTGTCTTCTGCTGTGACAATGATTGTTGACAGGTTGTCAGATGTCTGTATGTCAACCCGCTGAACATTCTCGGCAAGCACTGCCTCGACAGGCTGATACTGACGAATAGACTGGTCGAGCGTCACCTGATAGAAGAGTTGTTTGCTGTTGAAACCGGCTACAGGCTGATCACCGACATTGATACCGAGAAGGTCGGTATTCTTCGACAGTAGAACGGTGAACGTGATTTCGTATGTCACCACTGTGCCGTCTTCTGCTGTAACATCAACAGTGACCTTGTTGCCATTCCACTCAGGTGCAGAAACAACCTGCTTGTCATTCTTGGCAATGGTCGATACGTCAGGCAATACGGTAGTGCCCTGTGGCAGAGTGACTGTGTATTGGGTGGTTGCCCCACGGAATACAGAAGGAGTGACCTCACCCTTGCCTGCCTGAGCAAAGTCAGTGAAAGTAAGGTTGTCCAAGTGAATGTCGTAAAGCTGTGCATCAGAAGACAAGACACGACGCACAAAGATGACAGTGTAAGTGAACTGAGTGCCGTCTTCAGCAGTAGAAGTGATATACCAAGTGTTCTCGCTGCCCGTTATCTCAACCTCTTTTTGGAAGAGGTCGGCAGTATAGGTCTGTATGTCATTTCTGCCTACACCCGCTTCAACATCAAGCATAGTGTAACTGTTGGTCTGAGGCTTGAAGTCAGGCACAGGTACTCCGGCAACGGTGATGTCGCTCAGATATGCATAGTGAGACTTCTGAGAAGTGATGTTGAGCACATAAGTCTGAGTAGTGACATCGTCTTCTGCTGTGACATCAATCAAAGTAGGAGTTGTGAGAGTACCAAGCGTGAGAGCGACTGTCTGACCGCGATGTGCTGAGTAGGTCACATCAGGCATGTCAGGATTCTGTGTCTTGGGCTTGGTGAGGTCAGCAAGAGCGACTTCGTAGGAGTAAGTATATTCTCCCGGAACAAGACCAACCGACTGACCGCCAATAAAGATATCAATCAGATTAGCATTGTTTGACAACTGCTTCTGCAAAGTGAGGGTATAGGTTGATGTATGATTACCGTCAGGTGAGGTTACCACTATAGTATATATACGGTCGTTGCCACTCATCTGAGACGTCATGCTGACAGTCTGCTCCGCCTCCTGCGGAATAACCTCAACCACGGCATCAGCATAGGCGGATGTTACAGGGTAGAAGTTGTCAGGGGTGAATCCCGCTATATCAACTCCATCAACGCGTATCATCTGCAGCAGACTGTTGTCAGAAGCAGATGCGCTAAGACGTATGGTATATACAGGCTGATTCTCCTCACCAAACACTGCAAGCGTTGCCTGCTTGTCAGTAATGGTCTGGAAGACGGAGTCGGTGGAATAGGCACGAGTGAAACAATATGAAGTCGGACGCGTTGCCACATCGTAAACATACTTCTCAGGGTCGAAGCCCGTGAGTTCGGCATTGTCAGCCTCAATACTGCTCAAAAGTCCACTGGTAGAAAGCACGGGAGTAAGTGTGTAAATCTCCTGAGTGCTGTCTTGCGAGGTGACAGTGATGATATTGCCACGCATCTCGACAGTCTGTGACATTGAGGCAGGAACAAAGTGCACTACAGGCAATACGTTGTCGTCAAGGAGAATGGTGTAGTCAGTAACACCTGACGCAAATGCAGGTGAAAGCACCCCACCCTCAGAAACAAACAGGTTTTGTAGATAAGAGTTACCTGCCTGAGAGTCAACAAAGGTTATTGTGTAAGTCTTCTCATCGCCATTCTCGGCAGCAACCGTAATTGTAATCTGGTTGCCTGAGCGAGTCATAGTGATAATCTCGTGTACACTGGCAGGCACTGCCTCGATGTCGGGCAATATACCGGTCCAGTTGCTGACAGAGTAAGTATATTCAGTTGTCGCTGCGTTGAAACCGGTTATGGTATTACCGTTAATCTTAATGTCAGCAAGAGTGCATACTGTTGACTGAGGACGGTTGATAGTGAGAGTATAGTCAGTATAACTACCATCTTCGGCATAGTTGCGTATATTGGCAGTGACACCAGGCTGAGTCCATGTAAGTACAGGCATCTGGTCATCAACCTCACCACGGAAACGTACTACAGGCATCTGATGATACTCTGCGTCTGCTATGTCGTATGTAATAGCTGTGCCACTGATAGTAGCAGGATTGCCGTCAACAGTGACAGACTTGAGAGTGCTGTTGAAAATGAAATGCAGATTCTTTATCAACAACTCTGATGTGCGTTCAGTCAAACCGCCTATATCTGACGAGTTCTCAGATTGAGCAGCATTAACAAGAATGTTCAAAGTCTTTACTTCACCGGAGAGTTTGCCATAGTTAATTTTTCTATTCATCACTCTCCACTGACCCAACTGGTTAAAAGGCCCGGTATAGAAAGTAGTGTCTGTTTTGCTGCCATCACCAAGGGTGAGAAGCATACGCCAGTTGTTCATATTCTTCTGAGACAAGGCGTTGAAGTCCATGTAAATTCTATCAGGTGTATTCTTGAATGAGATATTCCCACTGACACTTGACGTAGAACCATTTGCCGCAGCTAACACAACTGACATTGTGCCTATAGTCATCATACCAGGCACAGATCCGTAGATAGCGTTACGCGCACCATCACGAATAGTGCTAAGCTTGACACAAGTCTCATTATTATATGTGAACTGCTGAACTTCGTTACCTACCACATAAGGGTTGGCAAGGAAACCAATCCAGGAGAAATCGTCTGTGCAGTCGGCAGGCACCATCCAACCTTTAGGACTAAGTGCAGATGTCTTAACCAATGCCGGCTCCCAGATAGTGAAATCTTGGTTAGGTATTACATCGTTCTTATAGTAGAAATGCACAGTGTATGTGTTGGTCTCGCCGTCTTTCTCCACTTTGAAAGTACGCTTCTTGATTGAAGTGGTTGCACCGGGTGTGACAGTGACTCCTGCAGGAGCAATTGCCTCTACAACTGGAATTGCATCTTCTATATTGACAATATAACTGAACTGCTCTTTGTCAAAGCCTGCTATAGGAGTGCCGTCAATAGTGATACCGTTGAGCACTGCGCCTGCAACTGTTGCCACCTCAGGGGTGAGAGTATAGACAACAGGAGCAACCTCAGCATTATTAGAATAGACAGTGATAATAGTAGGCCTGAGTATGCCACCATTCTGTATCATTACCGTCTGCTCTGCATAGTTCTTCTGGTAACCAGTGATTGTGAAATCAGTAGTGCCGAAAGGTAGCGAAACAGTCTTGTTCAATTCAGCACCGAGAGTTACCTCACCTGCACCTGTTATGGTTATTGACTGAAGTTGATTGGTCTGTTTGGCAACGTTGATAATACGCAACTTGTACTCCTGTTGCTGTGAACCATCTTCGCTTGTTACCTTTATTACAGATTCCTCACCAACAGGGCGGCAGGTAAAGTCAACCTGCTGACCTGACACGTACTTGCGCCAAGTAACCTTTGGAGCATCAGAAGTGCCGGCATCGAGGAGCACAGTGTATGTAGCAGTTGAAGGATCGAAACCATCAACAAGCATGTCATCAACATATATTCCTGCCAAGAGAGGACTGTTAGACAGAGGCACATTGAAGTGCACAACATAATCCTGCTCCGCTCCACTCTCAGACAAGACATGTATCTTAGTGTCTGAATTAATCCTGCCATAAGCAACAGTGATAATCTGACCACCCTCGCCTTCTACAGGTGTAATACAAGGCACTGCTTTTGTGCCAGCAGGAAGGTTGACAACGTAACTATAAGTGGTAGGTGCAAAGAAAGGAGTGAGGACAGCGTTGAGACGTATGTCACTAAGCAGGGGACTGTTGTGTACTACTGCAGCATAGTTGAGCACATAAGCTGTTTCTCCACAGTCATTGGATAGTAATACAGTATGCTGACGCTCGCCAGTCTGAGATATGAGCAGTGAAGTGCCTTCGGGCTTGTCAACAGTGACAATAGGCAGTTTGTCTGCACCCCAAACTACAGAATATACAGTGCGGTCACTCACAAACCCGTCAAGCGGATTGCCACTGATATATATCATATCAAGCAGAGGAGCAACACATACACCCGCTTCACGATTGAAAGTAACAGTGTAGGTCTTCTCTGTCTGCCCGTCTTCGGCGCGCACATGAATGGTATATACAGTCTCAGAAGTGAAGCCTGCAGCGATAGTCTGACCTGCCTTTGCCTCATACGTGACAACAGGCATAGCGTCCGTTGCAGCAAGAGTGACAGTGTATGCAGTCTGCTCTGCGCTAAATGCAGGAGTGAGAGTGCCTGCAGCAAGCATTATATTAGTAAGAGTAGCATCATTGCTAAGTGTGACAGTGCCTTGAATAAGAGTGACAGTGTAGGTGACAGTCTGTGAGACAGTAGTAACAACGATAGTAACAAGATTACCGCTCTGCAACTGGCGTACACTCTGACCTTCACGCGCCACATAAGTAACAGAAGGCTGAGTGGTGGTATTATAAGTATAAGTATAGTCTTTCTTAGCAGGGTCGAAGCCTTCAATCTCCACACCGTCAACAAGAATACTCTTCAAGCGGTGCTCAGTCTTCTCCTCAGGCACGAAGTGAATGAGGTATGTATTGCCTGTACCCGTCTGGGGAGTGACGATAATGGTAGTAGTACCATAACCCATAGAAGTCTGTATGGTAGTCTGCTGAGTCTCATCCTTGTCAACAGTGACAACAGGACGGTTGCCGTCAGCAAGTGTAACCGTATATTCAAGAGTGTTCTTGTCGAAGCCAGGGAGTGAGTCGCCGTCAAGGTAAATCATGTTAAGGAGTGCATTCGCAGACATCTGACGATGGAAACGCAGAGTGTATGTCTGCTTAACTCCGCTCGCAGCAGTAACGGTAATGACAGTATTGTCACCAGTTGTCTGAACAGCCACACGCTGTGAAGCCTCCGCCTTGTAGGCAGTGACCTGAGGCAAACGTGTGACACCGACAGGCAAATTGATGTCATATTCGGTGGTAGTAGCAGCAAAGCCTTCAAGCTGTACTCCGTCAAGATATATCATGCTCAATGACGTATTGTCGGAAGCGGTAACAGAGAAGTGGAGTACGTAAGTATTGCGAGCACCAGTCTCGGCAGTAACTGTGAGGCGGTAGTCTCCTACTCCATTGTTAGTCAAGTCGCTTATAGTGACCTTAGGCCAAAGAGAGCCTCCGTTATCATAAGTAACAACAGGCAACTGAGTAGTGCCTACGGGCAGTTGGATATTGTATTCGTAAACGTTAGACGAAAAACCATCGAGTTCGTTACCATCAATGTATATCATACGGAGGGTGTTAGCCTCGGATTTGCGAACTGAGAGTGTTACGATATACTGCTGCGTCTCACCATTGCCTGCAGTAACGATGATGATATTCCTCCCGTTAACATTGACCGTCTCCTGCTGGAGTCGTACTGTCTGGTATTCATCACCTTTAGTCCAAGTGATGGTAGCAGATGTTGTGCCTTCGGGGAGTTCATATTCATAAGTGGTCTTCGTCGGCGCAAAATCAGCAAGAGCCTGACCATTGACGAAAATAGCCTTGAGAGTCTTAATTGAAGACTGCTCTTGTGTAAAGGTGATACGGTAAGTACGCGTAGTACCCTTACCAGAGGTAACGACAATCTTATAGACACCTGTGAGTCCGTTCATACCGGTTACATCGACAGCAATAGTCTGCTGACTATCGCCTGCAACGTATGTAACCTGAGGCAGAGCAGTTGCATCAAGAGGAAGGTTGACAGTGTAAGAGGTGGTGGTCTGGTTGAAGCCTATGTCATAACCTTCGACACGGAGGTCGGTAAGATAGGTATTACCTGACTGCTCGATGGTATATGTAATAGTGTATGTTCTAACAGTGGTGTTGCCGGGAGCAGAGACTTCAATCTTACAGCCTTGCTCAACGGTATTGTAAACGATGTTAATAGTCTGCTCGCCTGCAGGATAAGCGGATACAGGTGTAACCGTGGGTACTTCGGCAGAGGAAAGAGCGTATTTGAAACGAGAACCAGTGGCAGAGAAACCCGGCAGAGAGACACCATTTACCAATATATCTTGAAGTGTGTTATCTGTGAGTTTCTCTATGGTAAAATTTACGGTATAAGTTTTCTTTGTAGTTCCGTCAGCAGCAGTAACAGTGACCTTACCAGTAAGGTTATTCTTTGTAGGCTGTTGATATGAGACAGTCTGACCAGACTGTAGTGTAGCCTTAAGTTGAGGGATGTCGGTAGTACCATAAGGCAGAGAGACGTTGTAGGTGAGGTTTGTACCAGAGAATCCTATGCTCTTGGTCTCTCCTCCGAGCGTATAAACGATATTCTGCGGAGTGGCATTACTTGAGACAGCCTTCACAAAGCGAATCTTGTAAGTGGTGGTGCTACTGCCGTCTTCCGCCTTAACGGTGATGGTAGTAACCTCTCCTATCTTGCCTTTCTGAACTGTCATCTCACTATCCGAGAGTCTGCGACCAGGGAAATTGACAGTCTTCTTCATTTCGTTATAGTCGTTAGCAAAGCCATCGTGAGTAGGGGGATCGTTGGTCAAAGTGCCTCGTCCACGCACACCATAAATCTCAGGGACTTCTGTCGCCTCACTACCAAGAGAATAGACCTGTTCTCCTGTGTTTGTACCATCAAAACCTGTCCACTCGATACCATCAATAAAGAGAGCCTCAATGTTGGAATTGTACACAAGTTCCACATCGTCAATGTAAATGTCATTGCCGTTATAAATACCATTATTATCACGGAAGTTAGGATAGTTACCAGCAGAAAATATCACATTGACTTTCTCGGGTACATCGTTGTTGAGATAGTAGATAGGTACTGTAATCTGTGTCCAGTCGTTATAGGTCTTCTTCTCGCGAACCCAACCCTCGGCAATCTGCTTTCCTGGTGTAGAGGTAGCGCACATATTCTTGTTGAGTGCTATACGTATGTCGGACTCCTCGTCAGTGTTATACGGAGAACCAGGAGAAGAACAAGTATAGCCGTTACTCTTATAAGAGCTACCTTTAGCAGTGCCCTTCCAAGAATAGAACACGATATTGTAGTTCTCCTTGGAGGTGTTGCTACCAGTACGCTTAATCCAGACTTTCATAGCGTCAGGGCGATAGGTAAAACTGATACCACCATAAGTGCCGGCAGTGGCACTACTGATGTTAAGTCCAGAAAGCCAAGACCAAGGTGTACCCAGAGTGACATAACCGGGACTTGTAGCACCAATAGAGGCGAACTTGACATCTTTGTCGGCAATGTACACACAATAGCCGTTATGACCTGTCTTCCTCTCTGTGAAGTTAACATTCATCACAGACTGCGAGACATTTGATCCATGCCAGTATTTAGGCTGAATGTTCCCTTCGAACTTATCCCCAGACCAGTCTTCGAAACCAGGGTCAGGGAGCTGTTGTGCCTGCAAAGGCACCGCTATGCCAGCCAACAAGATGGCGACAAGCGAAAATAAACCAATGAAGTAATTCTTTTTCATATCTTAATGTTGTTATATTCAGTTAAATAATACTATCGTGCCGACATTGCGTCAAAGCCCGTATTTTCACGTTGCAAAAGTACTGCTTAATAATCAATCATGAAATATCTATACTTATGAAAAAACTACCATTTGTTAATCAGCAGAGATATAAAAGTTATTCAGAAAAGCATAAAAAGTGCATAATTTTAAGATTTGTCTTTATTAAATGCAGTAACGGTGAGGGGTTATGGGTGAGAGGATGAGGGGTTAGGGGTGAGGGATTAGAGGTTAGGGGATGAGGGCCAGAAATATGAGCAATCACCCAATAATCACCCAATAATCACCCAATAATCACCCAATAATCACCCAATAAAATATCAGTGGAAACAGTGAGATTATTCAGAGGAGGCAGAGAGAGGAGTCGGAGGTGGCGGGGTGATTGGTATGATTTTTGTAATAAAAGTGAAGAAGACAAAATACAGATATGAGAAAGACATTGGTTTTCATGATACTTGGGATTGTCGCGCAGATGGCTTATGCACAGACATATACGGGGAAGGTGACTGACGAGAAAGGTGTGCCTCTGCCGTATGCGACAGTGTATCTTCTGCAAGACCCATCGATAGGCACAGCAACGAACACCGAAGGCGTGTTTGTGCTTCAAACAGGCGTGAGCACACAATCACAAGTGATAGTATCTTTCATCGGCTATGAGAAACAAGAGCTCCGACTTGAGCAGTTTGCAGACAGCGGGTTATACACAGTAAGACTGAAGGAACAGCCTTTGGCGCTTGAAGAGACAGTGGTTTCCGCCAAAGCAGGGAAACAAAAGAACAAGCGCAAACAGATGTCGGAGTTGCTATACAAAGTGTACAACCAGATGCAGTATGACTTCTCTGACGACGCCTATAAATGCCGCATAGTGAGTGATGTGCGTATGGATGCCGAAGAACAACCGTGGGGTATGGAACAGATGATAGCCTCGGTGGTAACCCTACCCCGCCTCGCCGATGAAGGACGCGACTCAGTGCAGTTTGCCGGTGAAGTGTGCAAGCGCTTCTTCAAGCAAGAGATACGCAACAGAGCGGACAGCATCTACCAGAACAAGAAACTAAAGAAAGACATGCGTAACGCCGCCTACGAAGTGGACTCGGGAGTAGTTGTGCATCAGGGTCTCTGGGCATTAGGCAACATAAGGTATGACTTTGAGAAGTTAATGAAAGACGTAAGGCACTGGTCAGTAAGTAACGAGAACGAAGGCGAGACAGTGCTGACGCACATAGAGAAACACAACTTCCTCGGCATATTCAAGATAGAATTCCGCCGTCATTTCATCGTTGACAGTGAGACATACCGAGTTCGGAGTTTCTCGGAAGAAGCAGACGCCCAAGTAAGCATACTGATAGGTTTCAGAGTTAAGGGTCTATACCTTGACATGCTTAACCTACTGAACATGAACAACGAGCGTATAGAGAAATTCAGGATACGCCGTGCCACCGCCAAAGTGCGTCTAAACACGATATACCAGACAGTGAACGGCAAGATATACCCTAAAGAAAAGAATCTGAAGGCAGACGCACTGATAACTTCGACAAAGAAAGAAGACATACCACTGAAAATAAGGGGCACACAGCGAGTGACACGAATACAGACAGAAAACGTGTCCGCCTTGACAGAAAAGGAGATGACTCGCCGTATGAAACGCACGATGGTAGAAATCTATTGATGCAATGAGGGGTTAGCGTTGAGGGGTGAGAGGTTAATCCTTTTTCATGTCATCGAGTTTCTTACGTATTTCAGCCAACTGCCTCAAGACCTCATCGTTATTATCGCTGACCATGGCATCGACGAATATAGAGTTGACGATGCTGAGACCAATGACTCCACCCGCAAAGAGAAGAATGGAGAAGTAGAGTTTCACCACATGCCCCCACGAGGCGTCAACATTAGCGACAATGGCCTCAGGAATCTCATACCAGCCTTCTACAGTGCAAAGACGAAACATAGAGTAGATAGAGTCGAGCGGCGTACCGAAATATTCAGGAGCCAAACTGCCAAATATGGAGCAGTTGACCATCCCTACCACCACAAGCAAGACCAGAAAACCTATAAAGACGGAGAAGGACTGACGCATTGCAAGTCGCACATTGCGCATAATGACGGTGAAATCTGGGAAAAGGTGTATAAGACGGAAGAAGCGGAATACCCTCAATATACGCAGAATGAGGACGGTAGAAAATGCTAAGAGGCTTGGAACGAAATAGCCAATCAATGAAGGCAATGACAGAATAACAAGGATGCCATCGAAACGATTCCAACCTGAGCGCCAATACTCTCTGATGCCCTTATCCATCTGCTTGACAATCATTTCTACGAGGAAGACAAGAGTGCACAAGACGTCAATGACCTTGATGAAAAGAGGATTATAGCCACTCTCCTGCAGGAAAATGACAGTGGAGTTGAGCAAAATGACCGCCATTATAAAGCGTTCATTGAGGAATATTGTCTTCAGTATCTTCATAACGTTCAATCCAAACAATCGTCCAATGCCTCTTTTATTGCCTGTTTGTCGAGTTTCTGCCCGATGAATACGAGTCTCTGCATGCGGTCACCATAGAATTCGTCCCAGTCGTTACGCAACTGAGGTTCTCGCGCCAAAAGAAGCATAAGGTCCTCTTTTGGCATGGTGGCATACCACTGACCAGCGTTACGAAGACTGACCTGTCGTCCTGCCTGCTCGAAAACATAACAAGTGTCATATTCATCAGCGAAATAGCACATACCCTTAGCACGAATGATGTTTTTCGGCCAATGACGTGCAATGAATTCATCAAACCTACCAAGGTTGAGCGGGCGGCGTGCTTCGTAAACATAAGTTCCAATGCCGTATTCTTCGACCTCCCCACCCTCATGATCATGGTGATGATGGTGGTGCTCGTGCTCATGATGGTGGTCGTGTTCGTGCTCAAGGTCATCGTCGTCATCGTCATCATCGTCGTCGTGATGTTCATTGCGTCCCTCTACAGCCTGAATCCAAGCAGCAGAACCCGCCACATCGTCGAAATCGAAAATACCTGTGCCTATAATCTTGTCAAAAGGCACGTCGCAGTAGTCGCAGTCGATGATTTCAGCCTTCGGTTGAATAGCACGTATAATACTACGTATGCGCTCAAGTTCATCTTTTTTCACTTCGCTTGCCTTGTTAAGGAGAATGACGTTACAGAATTCAATCTGCTGAATCACAAGGTTCTCTATATCATCCTCCTTAAGTCCAGGATTCATAAGCGAGTGCCCAGACTGGAACTCATCCTTCAATCGCAGAGCATCAACAACGGTAGCAATGCAATCAAGCACAGGAAGAGTGTCTTGAGCATAGTCCGGCATAACCTGCGGAATGGCGCAAATGGTCTGTGCTATTGGAGCAGGTTCACAAATACCGCTCGCCTCAATGACAATATAGTCGAACTGATGTGTGGCAGCTATATCATGAAGCTGGTTGACAAGATCCATCTTCAGTGTACAACAGATACAACCATTCTGCAAGGCGACAAGACTGTCGTCCTGCTGATTGACAATACCGCCCTGTTGAATAAGGCTTGCATCAATATTGACCTCACCAATATCATTAACTATCACAGCGAAGCGTATGCCTTGCCGGTTGCTAAGAATCTTGTTTACCAATGTAGTCTTACCACTGCCGAGATAACCCGTAAGCAACAATACGGGGATTTCAGATTTATTCATACGATATATCAGTTATTCAGTTCTTATACTAAACTCACAGCCGCAATAGCGCTGATTGTAGAAGTTGTATTCCTTAATGAGTTCGCCGCGACGCGCCTGCAGCCCTCCTTTTCTCCAATTCTGCGCCCAGAACTGCACACCGCCGACAACGTCAGCAGCAAGCAAGCCAGCAGCCTCGATTTGCTCAAGGCTCTTCCAGCGTGACGAAGCAAGAGTGGTAGCAAACCACGATATGCCAAGTTGTTTAGCAGTGCGTGCAGCAGCTATCATACGATAGTCAAAACACAGGCGGCAACGCGTACCACGCTCAGGGTCGCCCTCGTGACCCTTGACATAATCAAGCCAAGACCGATGGTCGTAGTCGGCATCAATCCACTCAATGCCAAGACCCGTGGCATGACGTTTGCTCTCCTGCTTACGTATCTCATACTCCTGAAGCGGATAGATATTCGGATTGAAATAGAATATCACAGGCTTGATATCATGCTGAAGCAACCATTCAACAATGGCAGACGAACACGGAGCACAACAAGCATGCAGCAAGAGTGTGTGAAGATTATCCGGTACAAGAATGGTTTGCATAAATCGAATGCTGGCAAAAAGCCGAATTATTATTGCCTATAATGTCACAAAACGGCTGCAAAGGTAAGAAGAATATTGTGAATCCGCAATTTTATTTCTACCTTTGCCGACGATTAGACAACAACAAGAATTCAAACAAATTGATATAACTCATGAAACAACTATTGCTTACAATATGTCTGACAGCGGCATGCCTTACGGCAGGTGCGCAGACGATAGAACAGACACTTCTCAGCATGCATAAGGAGAAAGAAACTTTTGTCGCCCCCTTTATTGAGACGACGGTTATGCCCAAGATGAAGAAAGAGACAGTGAAAAAAGGAACGATGTACTTTGCTGCTCCTGACGCCCTGCTGATGAAATACTCTGACCCTGCAGGCGACTACAGTCTCATCAAGGACGGCAAGTTCAATGTGAAAAGGAAAGCGAATGTACAGAGTGTGCCCATGAACCCGAAAAACAAGTCACAACTATACACACTTCGCGAGACTCTGCTCGGCAGTTTGACAGGAGACCTAAAGCGAGTGGCAGAAGAAAATGAGGCAGAGGTGAGTTGCAAAGAAGCAGCCGGAAAATACCACTGCACCCTCACCAAGAAACAACCGAAAGCAGCAGGAGTGAACACACTGGAACTGATATATGACAAACGCACAGGCGCATTGCTTTCACTGAAACTGATTCAGGCAAACGGCAACTACACAGTTTATGATACTCCGGACATAAAATCAGGTGTCAGCATATCAGCTGACACTTGGAATGTGCAGGCAAAATAATCTAATTGATAAAACCGCCTCCGACAAGCAAGCCATTTTTATAAAGGACAAGCGACTGACCCGGCGTAACCGCCCAAACGGGAGAATCAGTTTCAAGCATCAGAGTCTCATTTCCAAAGTCTTTAATCACCGCCTCAACAGCCTGAGAACGATAGCGGATTCGCGCCTGAACATGAGGGTCTTCACGCAGCCACTCCACATCACGGAGTTTGACATGTGAGGCAGAGACAGAAGTACTCAGCAAGTCATCGTGACTACCGAGTGTTACCTCATTGGAGGAGGCATTGATATGCGTTACAAAGCGCGGAGAACCAAGGGCAACCCCCAAGCCTTTGCGCTGACCGATGGTATAGTTGCAAAATCCCTGATGAATACCGAGCCTCTCTCCGTTTTTATCAATATAATTACCCGCCGTTGTCTGACAGCCGTTGGCAGCAAGGAAAGTGCGATAGTCATTATCCGGCACAAAACAGATTTCCTGCGACTCGGTCTTCTTTGAAAGTCGCTCGAAGCCGTGTTTGGCAGCAATATCTCTGACCTGCATTTTAGTAAGTTCTCCGAGAGGAAAGACAGTGCGTCGCAGATTGTCTTCAGTCAACATCCAGAGAAAATAAGTCTGGTCCTTCCGAGTGTCAGCAGCTGTTTTCAAGTAGAGATGTCCACGATGCTGCGCGATCTGTGCATAATGCCCTGTAGCAATCATGTCACAACCATATTCATCAGCCGCACGGAAAAGTTCACCCCACTTGATATGCGAGTTGCAGAGCACACACGGATTAGGAGTGCGCCCACGCATGTATTCATCAACGAAATTGCGTATTACGGTATCACGAAAGATCTGACGATAGTCAAGTATGTGATGCTCAAAACCAAGTTTCTCTGCCAAGTGCTTAGCCTCCATGATGCTTTCTACAGAGCAACAGCCTTTCTCACGAGCGAGGCAAGACTCTTTTATCGAATCGAATGTGCGAAAAGTAACACCCACCAACTCATAACCCTGCTCAAGGAGCAACATAGCAGCCACAGACGAATCAATTCCGCCTGACATTGCCATGAGTATGCGTTGCTTATTCATTGATGTATAATCAATTTTGATTGCAACAGGCTATTTGTCTATTGTCTCACGAAGTATCTCGCTGACAGTGGGATGCGGAAACACTACCTGCTTGAACTCATGCACTGTATATCCCATTCTGACAGCAAACGAAGCTGCTGCAATAAACTCTGACGCAGGATTGCCTATACAATGTACTCCAAGCACAGTCTTGTTCTTTTTGTCGATGATTACTTTGCAGAGTCCGTTCTCACCTTCATTTTCCGCTACAAACCTACCAGAATATGCCATAGGCAGTTGATGAACTTCACAGTCAATAGGCAATACGCAGTCAGCACTAGTCAAATCTCTTTCAGTGAGTCCTACAGAGGCTATCTCAGGATTGGTATAAACCACTGAAGGAATTGCATTATAGGCTATTCGCTGCAAAGGAATACGCTTCAACATTCTGCCAACAGCCACTTCCGCCTGCCGCGAAGCCACATGTGCAAGCATCATACAACCAGTGACATCGCCAGCAGCAAAGACATTACTGAGACTGGTCTGCATAAACTCATTCACCTTTACAGTTCCGCGCTGAATTTCAAGTCCTTCGAGAGCCTCCAGTCCGCTTAGATTGGCCCGTCTTCCGACACAAACCAACACTCTATCAGCAGACAACTCACCCGCAGAAGTGGCTACACGGTTGCCATCAAGCGAGAGCACTTTGGTATCAACAAATATTTTAATTCCTTGTTTAGTGTATTTCTCCACCAACAAGTTGACACAGTCTTCATCAAGATTAGGAAGAATGCGCGGCATAGCTTCAACAACGGTGACCTCAACCCCAAGTTCATGATAGAGAGTGGCAAACTCCATACCTATAACTCCACCACCAACAATGACAATACTCTGCGGCAACTCTTTGGCATTCAATGCATCAGTAGAGTCCCAAACGAAAGGATTATCTTTAATACCATCAATGGGTGGCACGAAATTGCGTGAACCAGTACATATAAGGAGTTTCTCCGCTTCATACTGTTCACCTGCGGCTTCGATAGTAATCTGAGTTTCAGACCAACTTTTGACAACAGCCTCAGCCTGCACGATAGCACACTGCTGCAACTGCTGCTTAATGCCCGCGATAAGTTTGCGCACGACTTTCTGCTTGCGCTGCTGCATTTTAAGATAGTCGAACGAGACATTCTCAGCCGACACACCATATTTTTGCGCATTACATGCATTATAATACTGTTTGGCACTGTAAAGCAGTGTCTTTGTAGGAATACAACCGATATTGAGGCATGTGCCACCAAGTGTGTCTTTTTCAAATAGCAGCACAGACATTCCTGCTTTAGAGGCTTCTGCAGCGGCAGTATAACCGGCTGGTCCGCCGCCTATGATTGCAAGATTATACATGATTATTGTTGTTAATTGTTGTGAGATATTGTCTTACTGCATCGCATATCATATCTTTACAAGGTCGTTTCTGACATGGAGGCTCATTGCCATTGAGTCCGAGCAGGTCGGCACAGATTATACCGCCATTATGTTCCTTGAAACCCTCTGCAAGTTTCTGCACAAGAGCATAATTGACCTGTTTGGCGCGAGGCTGACAAGGCTCTGAATTGCCATTCTCGAGGCCGGCAAGTAGAAACATGCCACATGCCGCACCACAAGTCTGTCGCATCATACCGATACCTCCTCCGAAAGATGCAGCGAGACGCAGAGCAGTTGTCTGGTCAATTCCGTAGAGGTCAGAACAAGCAGCAAAGACCGCCTGTGAACAGTTGAAACCTTGCTCACGGAGTAGTGCAGACTTATGCACACGTTGTTCAATGTCAATTTCTGAAACATTCATAATGACACCTTTTTTGAAAATCTCTGCAAAGATACGATTTTTATTTGGAATAAGAAGAAAAAAGCCGTATCTTTGCAAAGAATTTTATGAACATAGTGTTCACTACATATCTCCCAGAAGAAGGCTTTGCCGGTCTGCAGGGGCATGAACTGATAATGCCCAGAATTGACTCAGGTCAATTCAGCCAAGAAGAACTACGAGAGAGACTGCGTGACGCAGACATCCTTGTAGCGACATTTGACTATGCTATTCCATCAATTTTGTTGTCTGAAGCTCAAAATCTAAAGCTAATATCGAACTTCGGAAGCGGATATAACAACCTGCCAATAGAGTATTGTCGTGAGCATGGCATTAGGGTAACCAACACGCCTCAACCAGTAATAGAACCGACTGCAGAGCATGCATGGGCACTATTACATTGTCTTGCCCACCGCGTATCAGAACTTGACCGCAGACTACGGTTGCCCAAACGTGACGGCATACGTTTCGGAGTAATGCAGAACCTTGGAACATCCTTATATGGCAAGACACTTGGAATAATAGGTATGGGCAATATTGGTCAAGCCATAGCACGCAGAGCAGTGGCAAGCGGAATGAGAGTTATTTACCACAACCGTCATCATCTGCCAGTAGAAAAAGAAAGTATTTACAATGCCCGATACGTATCGCTGAATGAATTATTGAGCGAATCAGATGTAGTATCGCTAAACTTGCCTTATACACCAGAAACAAGACATATCATAAATGAAGCAGCGCTAAAGATGATGAAATCAACTGCACTACTTATAAATACAGCAAGAGGTGCACATGTTGACGAGCAAGCATTGGTAAAGGCACTGGAAAACGAAGAGATAGCAGGTGCAGCATTGGATGTTTATGAAAACGAACCTATGATATCAGAAGGACTGCTCAAACTCAACAATGTAGTCCTCTCACCTCATATCGGCACTGGCACATGGGAAGGAAGAATAGACATGTGCAGATGTGTGACAGACAACATATTAAACTACATAAACAAAAATATTCACTTATTAAACTCAGTAGTATGAACAAAACTATTATCCTTGCATCGGCTGCAGCAGCTTTGATGCTTGCATCGTGCGGTTTCATGAAGAACAGCACAACCAACACCCAGTCAACAACCACTGCAACAACTACAGTTGCCCCAACAGCAAATGACGCTGCCATGATGGGTAAAAATGCAGGTATGGCGCTTGACAACCTCGCTGCGCAATACAAAGCAGACGGGAAACTTGACATGACCAACATCATGAATATCGCTAACATGCTGAATCTTGTAGGCGCAGCACAGCAGATCTACACAAACAAGTCAAGTTCTGAATACCGCACAGGTTTCATCAAAGGTCTGATAGCCAACTCCATCAATATTGATGAGATAAACGCAGAGACAGTTACCGAAGGCCTCACCGAACTCGTGGAGAACACACAAGTTGACAAGCTGCAATCGGCTATGCAGAAAGGCCAAGCCACAGCAACAGAAGTGCAAAATGTGGCTACAAGCGTAACCAACATCATCAGCATGTTCAAAAAATAAGATATGAATATAACTGAACGTTTCCTCAAGTATGTCTCTTTCGAGACTACTTCCGATGAGAGCTGCGAACATACACCATCGACTAAAGGTCAGATGGTGCTTGCACGTGTTCTTTGTGACGAACTGAAAGAGTTGGGCATGCAAGATGTGGAGCTTGACGAGCGCGGTTACTTGATGGCAACACTGCCTGCAAACACTAATGATGCCAAACCAGTGATAGGATTCATCGCACATATGGATACCTCGCCTGATGCATCGGGCAAAGATATTCATCCTCGTATAGTGAAGAATTACCAAGGAGGCGACATAGTGCTAAACGAGGAAAAGAACATAGTGTTGGAGGCAGAGAAGTATCCTGAAACAAGCCGATACATCGGAAACGACATAATTGTCACCGATGGCACTACGCTTCTTGGAGCCGACGACAAAGCAGGCGTGGCAGAGATAATCACTGCCATGGAGTATCTCATTCAACACCCAGAAATCAAGCACGGCAAGATAAGAATAGGATTCACTCCTGACGAGGAGATAGGCAGAGGTGCAGACTGGTTTGATGTAAAAAAGTTCGGTGCAGACTGGGCCTACACCATGGATGGCGGCACTATAGGCGAACTTGAATATGAGAATTTCAATGCGGCAGGATGCAAGGTGATATTCCATGGAATAAACGTTCATCCAGGTGCTGCATACAAGAAGATGAAAAATGCAATGCTGCTTGCTACTGAGTTTGCTCAGGCACTGCCACGCTGGGAAACTCCTGCTTACACACAAGGATATGAAGGATTCTATCATATTGTCGGCATGCAGGGAACGGTAGAAGAAGCAACACTGAGTTATATTGTCCGCGACCATGACCGACTACGCTTCGAAAGCAAGAAACGTGAACTTCAGACTCTTGTTGAAAAGATTAACCGAGAATACGGTGAGGGCACTGTAGAAATCGAGCTTCGTGACCAATACTACAACATGCTTGAGAAGATACAGCCTGTGATGCATGTAGTTGAATTGGCCGAGAAAGCGATGCATGAGGCAGGAGTAACGCCCAAAGTACAACCTATACGCGGAGGAACTGACGGTGCACGACTGAGTTTCGAAGGTCTACCCTGCCCCAACATCTTTGCAGGCGGTGAGAATTTCCACAGCAGGTTTGAATATCTACCAATACAAAGCATGGAGAAAGCAATGCAAGTAATCTTAAAAATAATAGAACTATGTTGAAAGAGACACCTTTTACCAACATGCATATCGAACTCGGTGCAAAGATGCACGAGTTTGCAGGTTATAATATGCCTATTGAATATCCTACCGGCATAACTCAAGAACACTTGTGTGTACGCAACAGTGTGGGAGTATTTGATGTAAGCCATATGGGAGAATTTTGGGTTAAGGGGGAGCATGCTCTAGACCTCCTGCAGTATATCTGCTCGAATGATATCAGTAAGTTAGAAGCAGGCAAAGCACAATACAATTGCTTTCCAAATGGCAAAGGCGGCATAGTGGACGACCTGATTGTTTATAAATATTCCACAACCAAGTATCTACTTGTTGTCAATGCCTCAAACATTGACAAAGACTGGGCCTGGGTAACAAAGCAAAACGAACGTTTCGGCTGCACACTTGAAAATGCCAGCGACCGCATGGCACAACTGGCAGTACAGGGGCCAAAAGCAACCGAGATGCTTCAGAAACTGACAGACCTTGATTTATCGTCTATCCCCTACTATTCATTCCGCGAATGGAGTTTTGCAGGTGTGCAACCTGTAATTATCAGTAATACCGGCTATACAGGTGCAGGTGGTTTTGAACTATATTTTTACCCAGAACACGCCAAGCAGATTTGGGATGCTCTCTTTGAAGTCGGCAAGGACTATGGTTTGCAGCCAATCGGTCTTGGTGCACGTGACTCATTGCGCCTTGAGAAATGGTATTGTCTATATGGCAACGACATAGATGACACCACTTCCCCTCTTGAAGCCGGATTAGGATGGATTACCAAGTTCATTGACGGTAAAGACTTTATTGACAAAGAGTATCTGGCAAAACAAAAAACTGAAGGCCTAAACCGCAAACTGGTACACTTCGAATTGACCGAGCGTGGCATTCCTCGTCACGGTTATGAAATTTGCAACGAAGGAGGCGAAACGATAGGCAATGTCACCTCCGGTATCATGCTGCCAGGCACGCGTACAGGCATTGGCATGGGCTATGTTAAATCAGAGTATTCAAAGAAAGAGACTGTGATTTATATAAAGATTCGTGAGAAACTGATACCAGCAAAGATTGTATAATGACAAGAGAACACAAAATAGCTGTAATAGGGTTAGGATACGTAGGTCTGCCACTCGCAATAGAGTTCGGAAAAAAATATCCTGTCATTGGTTTTGACATCAACAAAGCACGTATTGCCGAACTTGTTAAAGGCCGTGACCACACACATGAAGCAGACTTGGCAGGACTACAAGAGGTCATATCACTATACTTCTGTACAAACAAGAAAGGTCTGAAGCTTACAAACGATGAGCAAGACATTCATGAGGCAAACATATATATAGTAACCGTGCCTACTCCTATTGACCGCTTCAACAATCCAGACCTCACTCCACTACTAAAAGCCAGTGCAACAGTAGGCAAAGCGCTCAAGCCAGGTAACATTGTTATTTATGAATCAACTGTTTACCCTGGGTGCACTGAAGAAGATTGCGTTCCTGTGCTGGAAAAATATTCAGGACTAGTGTTCAACAAAGACTTCTATTGTGGCTATTCCCCCGAACGAATCAATCCTGGTGATAAAGTTAACACTCTTGTAAAGATTAAAAAGATAACATCAGGATCTACGCCTGAAACGGCTGATATTATAGACAAACTATACAACTCCATCCTTCAAAACGGCACACACAAAGCACCCAACATCAAGGTTGCAGAAGCGGCCAAAGCAGTTGAAAACGCGCAACGAGATGTTAATATCAGTTTCATGAACGAACTTGCATTAATATGTGACCGCGCAGACATTGACACAAACGATGTGATAGAAGCAGCAGGCACAAAGTGGAACTTCTTGAAATACCGACCGGGACTTGTTGGAGGGCATTGCATAAGTGTAGATCCCTACTATCTAGCACATAAAGCACGCGCCTTGGGATATGACCCACAAGTGATTCTTTCTGGCAGAAATGTCAACAACTCCATAGCTAAGTTCATTGCTGACAAGACATTGAAACTGATGATACAAAAAGGATACAAGATACTCGGAGCAAGAGTACTCATACTCGGCATCACTTTCAAAGAAAACTGTCCTGACTGCAGAAACACCAAAGTCGTGGATATTGCCAATGAACTTGAAGAATTCGGCTGTAGAGTTGACATCTATGACCCGTGGGCAAATGTCGAAACAGTAAAAAGAGAATATGGCAAAGACCTACTTCAGGAAGTTGACCAACAGCAACATTATGATGCCATCATTGCCTGCGTAAGTCACGACCAATTTAAGTCGTTTGACTTCAAAAAATATAAAGGCCAAGGAACTGTAATATTTGACGTTAAGGGTTTTGTGGACAGAAGTCTTGTCGACAGCAGACTGTAGAAGAACAGAATCTAAGCATGGCAGAGGGCATTGAGTACATAGGTCGTAAAGAAGTGGCATGGAGTTATGCTGCCACATTCTTTACTATAGGCGCGGGGCTAATACTTCTACCCTTTATTCTGCACAAACTACCTGCCGAAACTGTGGGCATATGGTATATCTTCCAGACAATACAAATGCTGGTTTTTATGCTTGATTTTGGGTTTCGCCCATCATTCACACGTAACATCAGTTATGTATTCTCCGGTGTAAGCAAATTGAAACAAGAGGGTGTTGAGCACATCACTAAAGTTGACACTATTGTGGACTACTCTCTATTGAATGCCACAATCTCGGCTATGCGCCGATTCTACAGACTCGTAGCGTTAGCAGTACTTCTGCTATTAATCACCATAGGCTCTGTCTATATGTATTTTATATCACAAAAATACACAGGTGATAGAAATGACATGATGGTTGCATGGCTAATGTTTATTGCCATAAGCAGCTACAACATGTACACATTCTTTTATGACGCTCTTTTGTCAGGTAAGGGCTATATCAAACGAATTCAACAGATTACCATTGTCGGACAGGGAATATACATGTCGCTTGCCGTGATTCTGCTTTATGCAGGCATGGGTCTTACTGCTATTGTGAGCGCACAATTGGTGTCTGTAGTTTTAAGAAGAGTGCTTGCCCATGTGGTTTTTTATGATAAAGAAATGCGTAAGAATCTTGCGGTTACTCATTCCGACAGACAACAAGAACGAGAAGTTATGCATGCTATATATCCCAATGCTGTCAAAGTCGGACTTACACAGTTGGGAGGTTTTCTTGTGAACAAATCGGCTTTGCTTATTGGTGGGCATTTTCTCCCATTAGCAACCATTGGAGCCTATGGTCTGGTAACACAAGTGCTTGACATACTGGCGAGATGTGGATGTGTGACATATCAGTCGTACACGCCACGTCTGGCACAATGCCGAGCCTCCAACAACATACATGAACTAAAAAAACTATATATTTACAGCGTAGTATCCCTTTTCGCAGTAATTGCGGCAGGAGGTGCATCCTTTGTATTTGCAGGTGATTGGGCGTTGGGACTAATTAAAAGCGACACCACTCTTTTACCTAAGGCCATGCTCTGCGTGATGCTTGTCATCTGTCTGCTTGAGCAGAATCACTATATCGCAGCAGGTTTCATCATGGCAGACAACAAAATACCATTTTTCATACCATCGCTATTGTCAGGTGCGGCAACTATAATTCTCATATGGCTGTTCTTATACGTGTTTGATATGGGAGTATGGGGACTTATTTTGGCCCCAGGTATAGCACAACTCGCCTACCAAAATTGGAAATGGCCGAGTGTAATAATTCATGAATTAAAACAAGCAAGATAATATGACTATTTCACAACGCGCTCAAAACATGCCAAGTTCGCCTATAAGGAAACTTGCGAAATATGCTGATGCGGCCAAACGCAACGGTATACATGTTTATCATCTTAACATAGGTCAGCCTGACATCAAGACGCCCCAATGCGCTCTTGAGGCAGTAAGAAACCTTAATCATGACATTCTGGAATACAGTCCGTCACAAGGCACCAAATCGCTGCGCACCAAGATGGTAGGCTACTATGCAGAATATGGCATTGACCTCTCGCCAGACGAAATTATAATCACAAGCGGTGGCTCTGAGGCTGTAATGTTTGCATACATGGCATGTCTTAATCCAGGTGACGAAATTATAGTAACCGACCCGTCATACGCAAACTACATGGCGTTTGCCATTAGTTGTGGAGCAGTGGTCAAATCCGTGAAAACCAACATTGAAGACGGGTTTCGTCTGCCACCTGTAGAAAAGTTCGAGGAGCAGATAACAGAGCGCACAAAAGCAATACTTATATGTAATCCAAACAACCCGACCGGCTACTTATACACCAAACAGGAGATGTATCAGATACGCGACTTAGTAAAGAAATACAATCTATATCTGTTTTCTGACGAGGTGTATCGTGAATTCATCTACACCAAACGTCCTTATATCTCCGCCTGTCACCTTGAAGGCATTGAGGACAATGTTGTACTTATTGACTCTGTATCGAAGCGTTACAGCGAGTGCGGCATTCGTATCGGAGCGCTTATCACGAAGAATAAAGAGATACGCAAAGCGGTCATGAAATTCTGTCAAGCACGTCTCTCTCCCCCACTCATCGGTCAGATTATTGCCGAAGCAAGTCTTTCTACACCACAGGAATATATGGAGGAAGTATATGACGAATATTTGTCGCGTCGCAATTTCCTCATTGACGGTCTCAACCAAATTCCCAGCGTGTACTCACCTACTCCAATGGGTGCATTCTACACCATGGCTAAGTTACCGGTTGACGATGCAGAGAAATTCTGTATATGGTGTTTAACAGACTTTTCATACGAAGGGCAAACAGTGATGATGGCACCAGGCAACGGTTTCTATACTGACCCTGACGAAGGCAAGAAAGAGGTCCGTATGGCATACGTACTCAACAAAGAAGACCTTGGCAAAGCTCTGATTGTCCTCCGTAAAGCTCTTGAAACTTATAACGCAATAAATTAATATACATATCAACTGACATCATGGCATTTTTCGGACTATTCAACAAAGAAAAGAAAGAAACTCTTGACAGAGGTTTGGAGAAAACCAAAGAAAGTGTACTAAGCAAGATTTCGCGTGCGATAATAGGAAAGACCACTGTCGATGATGACGTGCTTGACAACCTTGAAGAGGCTCTCATCACCTCCGATGTTGGCGTGGAAACAACCCTGAAAATCATTGAGCGTATACAAGCGCGTGCTGCACGTGACAAGTATATAAGCACAACTGAACTAAATAACATACTCACAGAAGAGACTGCCGCTCTGCTACAGGAGAACAACACAGACGACGTACTTGATTTCGATGCGCCTCTGCCACAAAAACCATATGTTATTATGGTTGTAGGTGTTAACGGCGTTGGCAAAACAACTACCATCGGCAAACTGGCATATCAATACAAACAAGCGGGCAAAAAAGTATATCTTGGTGCTGCTGACACTTTTCGTGCCGCTGCTGTAGAGCAGTTATGTATCTGGGGTGAGCGAGTGGGCGTTCCTGTTATCAAGCAACAGATGGGCTCCGACCCTGCATCAGTTGCATTCGACACTTTGCAATCGGCCGTAGCAAACGATGCCGATGTAGTTCTTATTGACACTGCCGGCAGGCTACATAACAAAATCAATCTAATGAATGAGTTGACGAAGATTCGTAATGTCATGCAGAAAGTAGTGCCAGATGCGCCACATGATGTAATGCTTGTTCTTGACGGCTCTACAGGACAAAATGCCTTCGAGCAGGCAAAACAATTCACCAAAGCCACAAAAGTAACATCACTTGCTGTGACGAAACTTGACGGAACAGCCAAGGGTGGCGTAGTGATAGGTATCAGCGACCAGTTCAAAATTCCTGTCAAATACATCGGTCTTGGTGAGAAGATGACAGACCTTCAGGTGTTTAATCGTGATGAGTTTGTATGTTCACTTCTCGCAATAAAGTAGCATAATGTACTATTACTCCATCCTAAGCTCATCCCGACCTCACTATAATAGCAATATTTGACCTATACATTATAATATGAAACAATACCTTGATTTATGCCGCCGAGTACTGACAGAAGGAGTCAGAAAAGAAGACCGCACAGGCACTGGCACCATCAGCGTGTTCGGACATCAGATGCGCTTCAACCTTGAAGACGGATTTCCATTGCTTACCACCAAGAAGTTGCACCTGAAGAGTATCATATATGAACTTCTGTGGTTTCTGCAAGGCAACACTAACGTGCATTGGCTTCAGGAGCACGGAGTAAGAATCTGGAACGAGTGGGCAGACGAGAATGGCGAGCTTGGGCCTGTTTATGGTCATCAGTGGCGTAGTTGGCCTGACTATGACGGTGGCCGTATAGACCAGATAAGTTTGCTGGTAGAGCAGATAAAGAATAATCCAGACTCCAGAAGACTAATAGTCAGTGCCTGGAATGTGGCAGAAGTTAACAAGATGGCACTCCCACCATGCCACACGCTGTTTCAGTTCTATGTGGCTGACGGCAGACTATCGCTGCAACTATACCAACGCAGCGCAGACATCTTCCTCGGCGTACCTTTCAACATTGCTTCATACGCCTTGTTGTTGCAAATGATGGCGCAAGTGACAGGTCTGCGTGCGGGCGACTTTGTACACACTTTCGGTGATGCGCATATATACCTCAATCATATCGAGCAAGTGCAGTTGCAACTCACCCGTGACCCACGCCCGTTACCACAAATGCTGATTAACCCTGAGGTAAAAGACCTGTTTTCATTCAAATACGAAGACTTCACATTAGAAAACTATAATCCACACCCGCATATAGCAGGAGTCGTAAGCGTATGATATCAATTATTGTAGCAATAGCAGAAAACAATGAGATTGGCATAAAAGGAGATCTTTTGTGTCATCTGCCCAACGACCTGAAACATTTCAAGCAAATAACCTCCGGTTGCACAGTGATAATGGGAAAACGCACATTCTTCTCTCTACCCAAACACCCACTACCAAACCGCAGGAATATTGTGATTACCGACATTGCAGGTGAGACGTTTGAAGGCGCGGAATCAGCCTACTCTATTGAAGAAGCGATGAAACTTGCCGACAAAGACAAAGAGAACTTCATTATAGGCGGAGGTATGGTTTACAAGCAATTTATGCCAATTGCAAACAAACTCTACATCACACATATACACCACACATGGGTAGATGCTGACACCTTCTTTCCCGCAATAGACGCTCAGATATGGGAACTCATATCCAAAGAACGTCATGAGGCAGATGAGAATAATCCTTATGCCTATACTTTCGCCGAGTATATAAGAAAATGAGAGTTGTTGTACAAAGAGTCAGTCGCGCAGCGTGCACTATGGACAAAGTCACAACAGGAGTAATCAAAGAAGGATTTCTACTGCTTGTAGGTGTGACGCATAACGACACTGAAGATGATGTACGCTACTTGGCAAAGAAGATTGCCGCTTTACGTGTTTTCTCTGACAGTGAAGGCAAGATGAATCTCGCCATCAAAGACATCGGCGGTAGCATTCTCAGTATCTCACAGTTCACTCTTTATGCCGATACCCACCACGGCAACCGACCTTCATTCATTAATGCCGCCAGACCTGAACTTGCCCTACCCTTGTATGAGAAACTGAATGTTATACTATGTGATGAATACGGCATACATATAGAAACAGGCATTTTCGGTGCAGACATGCAGTTGGATTTCATCAACGATGGGCCTGTAACGATAATAATTGACAGTAACGACAGATAAAGAGTCAAAATCTCTTCATCTTGCCGCTTTGTCAAATTGTCAACTTTTCTTCAGAATGTCATTACAAATTGAAAGCGGACAATTTCCTTAAAAGTTGCTTGGTCTTATAGTGATCCTATACTACCTTGCCTGTTGACATTTTGACAACTTATTCGCGGTTTTTGCTTACATAATGCGATTGCTGGATAATATACTTGCTATATTTATCAGTATATTTCGCCTTAAACATCGGGTCAAGGAGCATGCTCTGAATAACAGAACTATCGTAAGTGTCAGTAGTGGCAAAAAGGATATACTTTATGTCAGGACTATCAATGAGGCAGTAGTCATCGAGAATCAGACGTTGGTTAGCCTCAGCCACAAGAAACTTCTCGGTAGAAAAAGATGGGAATTCCAAGCATAGTGATGCTGCACCAGTACGCATATCAACAGCAAGAATGTTAACAACATAGTCCTGCTTCATTGAGCGGTTTTCAATAATGAAAGTGCACTCATCAACAGTTTTGTCTTTCAAGAGGGCGATATTGCCGTTGTATTGCAACGAATCATGATTGTAAACAGCACTAGCGATGTCTTTAAGACGAAGATAAATAGACTGATGCTGCATGTCGTAACCATATCCGCGGCTTGCACCTCCGGGCATACTATACTGCACAGATTTATGCTTCTTCGCCCGCTTGGTCTCGTTGTAAACCTGAGTCATAATCTGAAACAAGAAAGCATTTGACTTCTTGTTAATCATGTTTTTAACAGTCTTGCATACTACAGGCGCCTTCTCATTCTCATCAGGCTTAAACTTATACACTGTCTTTGTAGTTGAATTGACGAAAGTTACCGTTGTGCCTTTAGGCACACAAAGTTCTTGAGTCTCCGGAATTACAACACCGCGCTTCAAAACCTCGCCATTATTGTCCTTAACTTCGCCACTTGACACACTCCAGAGTTCGTACTTGGTTTGTGCTGTCATAGTCGTCATTATGCACATGACAACTAAAGAAAAAAATACTCGTTTCATATTTATATGATTTTATTGTTTTTTCATTATCTTCCTAATTGTATATACTATACCATTATAGAGGTCGTAGGCAAAAGCACTGGTCGCAAGCATAAGAATGGAAATGACAAGGTCGATGTAAACGTTGCCATGCACAAAGAACATATAACCAAACCAAATAAGGAAAAGTGCGAAGAGAAATTGCAAAGTGCGGGTGATGGAGTTGACTGCGATGTCAGTACGCTCAAGCGCCCAACAGTTGATATACGAGAAAGCGATACATATCAACACCGCAATCAGGTATGCAAGCCAATCGGGCACGTGAGTGATATATAGATTGGAAAGAATGGTGTCTGCTCCATAAGCATGCACAAGTACACCAGCCTGCAAATCAGGCAGTGGAGTTATATAAACATCTTTAACCTCTGTAAGACTACCAAGAATAACCGCCCTACCCTTAGCCACATCAAGGAGTTCTTCACGTTGAGCGGCATAAGCGGCAGACGTATCAAGCAGACACTCGGTGTTATATACAAATACCGTGTCAGTCATGTAGTTGATAGTGACATGGCGGTCGTTGTTGTTATTAAAATGACGCTCGACCTCCTGATAGAAGATGCGCTGAATGGCGTCCTCCGATGCATAATGTGAATAGTCAGCAAGCGTTTTCTGGTAAGCCATTTCGGCAGGCATACTACGAATTATGCGGTCAGCATACATCTCTGCAAGCGCAGGTGAGAGTGTGTCACTTAGCGGAAACTCATAGCGGAAATCACGCATGACATCGGTGAAGTAGTTTGCTGCAAGATTGATAACTCCGAAACTAACATTCTTACCCATCCGCACGAGAGTATCGTTGAAATATGATGATACGTCTGAGGTGAAAGAAGCATATACTTCATCCTCCTGCTCTATGAAATTGAGCCGCTCTGCCGGGTTTAGTGGGAGATAATCATACTCGTTATACTTCACAATATAGGGCATAACGAGTCTTGAATGCTCAGAGCAGCGCGCCAATGCGTTAATCAGTGAGTCATCCATTGCCTTGATTTTTGGCGAAGAGAAGTAGAAATCAAGTGCAACAACAGACGGGCAACGATTGGTGTCGGCGGTAAGAATATTGAGAATGGTAGTGATATCGCGGCGTGAACTACCTTCGTAACTCAAACACAACACTTCACCACCATCACGCCTGTCGATAGTACGACTTGCAAGACGATTGTAAAAGTCAGTGACGCTAACACCTTCTTGTCCACGCACAGATAGCACAGATGACATTTCTGTAATCTCTGGCATACACCACCAAGTAAACAGACATGACAACCCGGTAATTCCTACTGCAATAAGAAACCACCTTAATCTTGTTTTAGTCTTCGGAGTCATAATATAATGCTATCAAATTTTTATAACTTTTACTCATAAATGACAAATGCCGCCCAGAACTTAGGGTCTCTGCCATTCATCATGGTATTATTTTTAGCAAATGATTGTTTCCTAACTTTCTGTTGTGCACTTCTCAAAGCCTCAGGGAAACTTTTAGCAGTTGTGAGGTAATTGCGATAAAACTCCTTCATGAGCACACTTGTAGCATCATCATTCACATCCCACAGACTAGTCATTACCGCTCCGGCGCCAGCATTACACAAAGCACTCTGAAGACCTGTCAGATTGTCTGCTTTGACAATTCCAAGACCTGAGCGACAAGCAGACAATACAACCAAACGCGTACCAGTAATATTCATAGAGTCTATCATTGCAGGAGTAAGAATATTAGGTGATATCAAGTCTACAGTATCACCGAAAAAAGCGTCATTGCCATACGCCATTACAAGTCCGCTGCCATGCAACGGGTCAGAAGACAAAAACTTAAAATAAGTAAAGCCATGAGTGGCAATATGAATGATACCCGTCTTTTTTCTTGACAAATCGAGGAAACTGCGGGCGGTAGCATGCTGCTGCATGCGTTTCTCGGTTATATATCCTGACTCCTTCAAAATGCGCTCAAGAGTATTCACTTCACTGGCAGTCTGAGTCAACTCCGGCCATTTACCATCACCATAGTTGATACTGCCAAACAAAGCCGCAGTCTTAACTGGAGCATACAAGTTAGCCTTGCTTCGCACTATCAGACGAGCCGTGGAAAACATCCGATGCATGTAATACACGTCAGACATATATAGAACTCGAGAACCCGGAATCTTGCAATACTCAATACCCATCAAATGCAAGTCGCCTGCAGGAGAGAAATAGATATGCTCATCATTTTTGAATGTATAAACAAGATTTCCCCATATCAACTCACCTATATCTTCACGCTTGTTAACAAACGTCTTGTGCAAAACTGCCACCTTCAACTGAGTGTCATGTTCACAAATACTCTGTTTCTTCGGATGATGCCAACCGTGTCTCAGACGAGAAGACACAAAAAATGTCCTGCCACCAAAGTCATACGAAGCGAACTCAACTGCCACCTCGTTTGGTTTCAGCACTTGCTCTATATCAGCAAAACGAATCATACCCACATGCGGCTCATACTGAGACAAGGAAAGATATCCCTTCTCAATTAAACACATGTCATACAACATATCCTCCTCCGCTTTGGAAAGTTCATTTCTGTCGAGTATAGCAAACAATATATCAGAATATGATTTATGCAGTTCCAACCATTGCAGTATTTCAGTATGACTCATCTTCGGGAACAATTTCGCAGCTGCATTCTCAAATATATTGAACAGACTTTTAGCATACGGTAAAGCACTCTTGTATTGGAGAGAACAAATAAGGTACTTAAGATATGGTAACAACACATCAGCACATTGCACTGTACCCTCACCAAGTTCCATAGCAAGATTAGTAGCCGGTGTAAAATATGACAAAGCCTTGTGTTTACTGTAATCTGCATTGAGCGTATCAGCATAATATTCCCCCATCTTGCTCATTGCCAATGCATATTCCATACTATGTCTACCCTTGATTGCAGTAACATCCCGAAGTTGCTTCTGCAACTCCGAGATATTAGCAGCACTACTACTTATGCAACACAGCAAGAGAATATGCAATATAGTCCTTTTCATTTGCCAACAGCGACTTGTATAAACTTCATGAATAACGGATGAGGATTCAACACTGTGGAGGAATATTCAGGATGGAATTGCACACCAACGAAGAAAGGATGATTTTTAAGCTCGATTATCTCCACCAAATCAGAATCATGGTTAATACCTGAGCACAACATTCCTGCCTTTTCAAACTCATCACGATATTTATTATTAAACTCATAGCGATGACGATGACGCTCATATATAAGCGGTTTCCTATACACTTCAAATGCAAGAGACTGAGGTTTCAGTTGACAAGGATATGCGCCTATACGCATAGTTCCTCCTTTATTCAACAGAGTTTTCTGCTCCTCCATCATATCCACAATATTATGTGTAGTCATTTCATTGAATTCTGTGGAATTGGCATCTTTATAACCTAACACGTTGCGTGCGAACTCAATAGCCATAGCCTGCATGCCCATACATATACCAAGACACGGGATATTGTTTTCTCTAGCATAGCGTATAGCGCGCAGTTTGCCTTCCACACCTCTATTTCCAAACCCGGGAGCAATTATTATTCCGTCTTGTTCCTTAAGCGACTCAACGACATTAGAATCGGTCAGGGTGTCAGACAAGACCGTATTCAGTATCAACTTGCGGTGATTGTAAGCTGCAGCATGTGTTAGCGACTCCCGAATCGACTTGTATGCATCCTGTAGTTGAACATATTTTCCAACTAGTGTAATTTTCACTTCCTCTGTAGCACTCTCAAGTTTCTCAAGAAAACCATTCCAATCATGCATATCTGCAGAAGGTACTTTTGCTAAGTCAAAGCCGGTCTTTCTTAATACTATTTCGTCAAGTCTCTCTGCCTGCATGTTAAGAGGTACACGATATATGCTGCTTGCATCTACCGACTGCATAACAGAATCAGCCTCCACATTACAAAACAAAGCAACCTTACGTTTCATTTCTTGTGATATCTCATGCTCTGTACGCAGTATGATAATATCCGGTTGTACACCCTCCTGTTGCAATGCCTTCACCGAATGCTGAGTAGGCTTGGTCTTCAACTCTTTTGCAGCGCTGAGGAAAGGAACATAAGTCAAATGAATGCAAAGACAATCACGACCCAACTCCCATTTCATCTGACGCACGCTTTCTATGTAGGGCAGACTCTCTATATCACCAACAGTGCCTCCTATCTCTGTAATTACAAAGTCGTAATTACCCTGCATACCCAAAGCCTTGACATTCCTTTTTATCTCGTCTGTAATATGCGGAATCACTTGCACTGTTTTTCCAAGAAAATCACCTCTGCGTTCACGCTCAATTACATTCCGGTAAATACGACCAGTGGTGATATTATTGACTTTGTGCATCTCCACATTCATGAATCTTTCATAATGACCAAGGTCAAGATCTGCTTCATGCCCATCCACGGTCACGTAGCACTCACCGTGTTCATAGGGGTTTAATGTTCCCGAGTCAACATTGACATAAGGGTCAAGTTTCTGGTTGGTCACACTGAAACCACGCGCCTGCAACAACTTGCCAAGAGAAGCAGCCAAGATTCCCTTACCTAATGAAGACGCCACGCCACCTGTTACAAAAATATATTTAGTCATATTCGTTAAAATATTTCATACATGTTTTTACATCTGTCTTGTACAAGATTTCACACCTCTCACAGTGCTAATCTTCTTTCTCATTTGCTCTAACTGCTTCAGGTCATCAACAAGCAATGTCAAGTGTCCTTCAAAAAGACCGTCATGACTGTCAATGGAGATTGTGCGAAGCAACACACCACTTTCTTTATTAATCAAAGATGTGATGTTGGTTACAATACCTATATCATCCTGACCAACAACACGAAGAGTAATAGGATATTGTTGTCCTACTGCCTTACCGCTCCACCTTGCAGGAATTATTCTGTAAGGATATCGTTCTTTCATCTGTGCTGCATTCGGGCAGTCTGCACGATGAATACTTATACCCTTAGTAACACTGACGAAACCAAACACAGGGTCGCCATATATGGGATTGCAACATTTCGCGAGACGATAGTCAACCTTGCGCAGATTACTGTCGATAACAAGTACATCTGATGCACCCTTGGAAGTTTCTTGGGGTTGAGTCACGACATATTGTGAAGCAGATACAATGTTTGTCTGAGACATTGTATTATCTGTCATCTCGATATATTTATCTCGCAGGTTAAGAATATCTTCCTTTCCCTGAGCCAAAGCCTGATAAAGGTCATTGACTGCCTTGTAACCAAATTTCTTGGAAAGACGTGACAAGTCGCCTTCGCTATACTCTATTTTCCAGTTTTTAAACCTGCGTTCAAGCAGTTCACGACCCTCTGACGCATCTTTGAATTCTTGTTCTTTAAGAGCTTGTCGTATTTTGTTTCTTGCCTTTGAAGTGCATACAAAACCCAACCAAGCTTGCGATGGCTTTTGTTGCGGAGAAGAGAGAATCTCAACTTGGTCTCCATTGTGCAGAATATGTTTTATAGGCACATTCCTACCACCAATCTTTCCTCCTACACAACGACAACCCAAACCAGTATGTATGGCAAAAGCGAAGTCAAGGACAGTAGCACCTTTCGGCAATTTGTGAAGGTCACCGTTGGGTGTAAAAACGAATACTTCCTGATCATAAAGGCTTAGACGAAAATCCTGCAGAGCATCTTTTGTTTCAACATTTGGACTCTCGAGCATCTCTCTCACACTCTTAAGGAACTCATCCATACCTCCTTCACTCTTTCCGCCCTTGTATTTCCAGTGCGCAGCTACACCTTTTTCAGCTATTTCGTCCATACGACGGGTACGAATCTGAACCTCCACCCATTTCTGTTCAGGGCCGAGCACCGTAGTATGCAAACTCTCGTATCCGTTGGATTTGGGGATAGTAAGCCAGTCGCGCAGACGCTTTGGATTCGGCTGATACATATCGGCAATGACGGAATATACCTGCCAGCACTCTGCTTTCTCTTTATCGGGAGCAGAATCAAGGATAATACGTATAGCAAACAAGTCGTAGATATGATCAACAGTGGTATTCTGCTTCTGCATCTTGTTATAGATGCTGTGAATTGACTTTGTACGCCCTTTAATTGAAAACATGAATCCTAAATCCTCAAGCTTTTTCTTCAAAGGTGTAATAAAGGCTTCAATATAAGCATCACGATGCTGTTTTGTTTCGTTCAAAGTGTGCGCTATAGCCTTATAAGTATCATAATCAGTAAACTTAAGGGAGAGATCTTCAAGTTCTGTCTTGATAGAATACAGACCCAAGCGGTGAGCGAGAGGAGCATAGAGGAAAGACGTCTCGCGAGCAATAGCTTTTCTGGTTTCAGAATCTTCTTGTTCATTCAAACTTCTCATCAAAGCCGCTCTTTCTGCAATAATAATAAGAACCACACGAACATCTTCAGCCAAAGTAAGAAGCAGTTTGCGGAAATTCTCAGTCTCAAGTGAGGTATTAACATGATACAAGTCTTCAACTCGTTTAAGACCTTGAACAATCTTTGCAGTTTGCTCTCCGAAAGCCTTTTCAATCATAGTAGCATCTGCATCTCTAACAAGCAATGCAGTTACTGCAGTCTTACCAAGACCTATTTCAGAGATAGCAAGATCAATAATTGTCCCTCGACGTTTTACTTCATCAGATGACAATTCCTGTGCAGCCAGGAAATCCTGCTCTACACTTGAAAATTCTATATTATACAATTCCTTTAGTCTGGCAAGTAAATCTTTCATATTAAACTATTAGCAATATCGGAATAGGCATGCAAAGTTATAATTTTTTCCTATATTTAGCAAAAAAAAGAAATATTTTCTTGTGAGGTGTGTTATATTTGAGAAATTCTTTGTAAATTTGCAGCGCAATTGTAGGTGAGCATTGTTTTAATGTATCTTTGGATTTAATTGAAATTGTCCACCACATTAACAACCAATTAATAATAATATCAAAACACAATTATAAAACATGAAAACAACTATTCGTATCCTGCTTGGATTGGCAATCTGCTTTTTAAGTTACATTTGCGTAATGAGCGTAGTTACTCCTATCCGTTTTGAGGAGAAACGCATCAACCGTGAAGTTGCTGTAGTTAAGAATCTCGTAAGTCTGCGTACGGCAGAAGTTGAGTTCAAGGCTCAAAAGGGTCATTATACAGCTGATTTGGACTCTTTGGTTATCTTCCTTAAAACTGCAAAAAAGAAAGAGGTTTTGAAAGAAGGAGCTTTGACTGACGCTCAACTTGAAGCCGGCATGACAGAGGCCAAGGCTGTAAAGATTATTAAACGCGGCAACATTAAAGAAATCAAGAAAAACGGTCTTGAAGGCTTCAAGCGTGATACAATCTACACAAATCTTATTCAGTCGCTTTATAAAGGAGAATACACTGAAGAAAACATTGATGAAATTATCTATATTCCCTATACTGACAAAGTCCGTTATGAAGCTGAAGTTGACAACAACTATACCACTGATAAAGGTATCAAAGTGCCTCTTGTTGAGGTAAGAGCGCCATTTGAGACATATCTTGCTGACCTTGACAAGCAAGAGTTAGTCAACTTGATTGACAAAGAGAAACAACTTGACCACTATCCTGGTCTGCGTTTTGGGTCCATAGAGGCTCCAAACAACAACGCAGGCAACTGGGAATAAGCAAACCATTGGGCTTTTAGGTTTCAAGTTTCAGGGTTCAGGTTTAAGGTGTTTCTTTAAGCTTGAAGTCTGAAACTTGAAATTTTTATATATTATGCGTATCATATCAGGCAAATACCGAGGGCGGCATCTCACACCTCCTAAAAACATCACTGCTCGTCCAACAACAGACTTTGCGAAAGAGAGTCTGTTCAACTTATTGCAGAATCGCATGGACTTCGAGGGTATTGATATGCTTGACTTGTTTGCCGGCACTGGTGGCATTGGATTGGAATTCGTCTCACGAGGTGCACGAGAGGTAACTGCTGTTGAACTTGCACATGTTCAGCAGAACTTCATCATACAGACTTGCAAACAACTAGACATTGACAACTTGCATGTGATTAGGGGCGATGCATTCAAATATATCAACAGTTGCCACATTCAATATGATTTCATCTATGCAGACCCGCCATACGCACTTCAGCAACTACCCACACTACCATCACTAATATTCGATAAACAGTTGATCAAGCAAGGAGGTTGGTTTGTGCTTGAGCATTCCGATGACAACGATTTCTCTGCTGAGCCGAACTTCGCGGAGCACAGACGCTACGGTAGTGTGAACTTCAGTTTCTTTAAACAGTAATAATCTTTATTGTTAAACACCATAATAAAACTATGCTTATGAAAAGAACATTTATCTTAGTTATGACATTGGCAGTTATATGCTCGCCAATGTTTGCACAATTATCAACAGATGAGGTTTATGTTGACAAGACATCCGGCTTGTCGTTTAAACTTTCAGAAAGTAAAGCCACTTCAGGTAGTTATGTCGCTGCCATATGGTCAAATGCTATTAGCACTGAGGCGCCATATTCAACTTTCACTGAAGTAGTTATCCCTGCCAGTGTCTACGTTCAAACCGGCAAGAGCACATTCGAAGAGTTCCGCGTTGTTGGAGTTGGGAGAGATGCATTCAGTGGAAATAAGACAATAACGAAAATCACTTCCGGAGAAAACGCCATTCTAATGATAGGTATAGGTGCATTTTCTCAATGTTCCGCACTGAAAGAGGTTGATTTATCAATTAAATTTGCATCATCACTCTCAGACACACAAAAACAAAAACTTTTGAACAGCTTTATGAAAGAGATGCGTGTAGGCTCAACATCAACGTATCTTACAAATCTTGGTGCATCTGCTTTCTTAGGTTGCGACAAACTGGAAACCGTCAAATTACCGGAATATGTTACGGAGATAGGTGCATCAGCTTTCCGCAGTTGTTTCAAACTTTGGAATCCTAACATAGGGAATCTTCCGAATTTAACCAGATTCAATGACAAATGTTTCAGCAATTGCACCTCACTTGAGGATTTCTTCGTAGGTGAAAATGTGACCACAATGGCTTCTAATATGTTCGAAGGCTGCAAGAATCTGAGTTATGTTGAATGGCAGGCAAAGAGTATGGCAGACTTTGCCGAAGGCACTTCACCATTTTATACACTCAAAGACAACGAAGGAGAATTTGAGGTGGAGAACACAAGCGAGATGACGCGTGTACCTGCCTACTTCTGCTATGGCATGAAGAACCTGGCATACGTGTGGGCACTGGAAGAGGTTGGTGCTCACGCCTTCGATGGTTGCGTCAACACAGTTGCCAACCTTAGGCTTGAGGATACGAAGAAGATTGAAGAAGCGGCATACAATGGCGTACAGATTAAATCAGTCCGTTGTCCGGTTACTCCTCCTGATATTTTCGACGAGAACGTATTTGGTGAGGCTAAGAACACTGCTCAGTTCTATATCAAATCTGACAACTGCGACGACAATGCTGCATATAAAACAGATGCTAATTGGAGCAAAATCAATGTTGAGGTTACCGGAGGCTTAGGATCGCCCAAAATGGAGATACTTATTCTTGATGAACACCCGACAGGTGCAGGCACTGGTTATTCGGCAAGTTATGCATTATTCCCAAAACTTGCCACCTGCTCTGATCCTTATTTCACTGCATATATGTCAGATGCTAGCGTTTGCAAATACCATGATGCCGAAAGCAATGAGACCATTATCCCCTTCAGCTACTATCAATACAACGGCAAGAAATACTACGACAGAACCTCGTCAATTGAGATGATTAACGGCACAGAGATTCTATATATAGTTTACACTGCCGCCAAACCTGATGCAGTGGAAGATGTTAAAGCAAACGTATCAGACTACAAGAAAATAATGCGTGATGGTCAAATGCTTATCTTGCATAATGAAAAGACATACAACCTGCTTGGGGCGGAATTGTAATCATGTTACTTTGTCATTCCTTGTAAGAGAAATAGAACGGCAATCGTTACCGTTGCCGTTCTATTATTATTTATCTTATCTGTTATCTCTTATGGCATATAGGTCTCAAGCAGTTTTGCCTCTCCCCGCGGGCAGAGCGTGACCTCGTCAAGCGAAGCCGGAATAAGCACGGTGTCACCCTTACCAAGATTCACCTTAATATTCTCCGACGACAACTCCACTGATCCCTCTACGCACATATATACTACGAACGAATCTAATGGTGCGTAATCACGACCTATTGTACAGTTCAAACTAATCAGGTTGGTTATGAAACTGTCAGAGGTCACAAGGTTCACCGCTCCGTTCTCAACGACCTTATAATCAGTCAGCGGCGATTGCAGTCGCTTGAAATCAAGCACCTGCAATGCCTTGTCAACATGCAGTTCACGCGGCTTGCCGTCAAGACCGGCTCTGTTATAATCATACAGACGGTATGTGAGATCCGAATTCTGCTGGATCTCAGCAACAGTTATGTTCTTTAACAACGCATGAACGCGCCCAGATGGCAGATAGATTACATCACCCGGTTTCACGTGCACCAGATTCATATAGTCTGTTAGACTTCCATCATTCAGCGCAGCGCGTACCTGCTCTGCTGTGGTATCTTTCGAAAAACCTGAAATAAGACATGTATCAGGGTCTGCATCAAGCACATACCACATCTCTGTTTTACCTGAGTCCTGATGGTTATCCCAAGCAAAGTCATTGTCAGGATGCACCTGAATGCTTATGTCGTCAAATGTATGGATTGTCTTGAAGAGCAGTGGAAAATAGTTGCCGTATCTCTCATACACATGGTCACCCACCAACTCACCCATATATACTTCAAGTAGGTCGTTCAAGTCATTGTCCGCTAAGAATCCGTTCCCTACAACTGACAGACGGTCATCCATTTGCACCATATGCCATGTTTCCTCTCCCCATATCTTGGGAAAAGTAAGAGTAGTCAGTTTCAGCGGATATAAGTTCATGACTTGAGTAGATTGGTGCTTCGGTTATTTATGAAAACTGTTCTATATGTCACACCTTGTTCATTAGCCTCTGTTGCCACCTCCAGGCGGATAGAAGAGTGTCTTCTACAGTCTCCTGCGCCTTCCAGCCAAGCACGTTGTTCGCTTTGTCGGGGTTTGCCCACACTTTCTCTATGTCGCCCTCTCTACGCCCGACTATTTGGTAGGGCACATTTACACCGGTCACCTTGATGAAGGTGCGCAGTATCTCCAACACGCTCAATCCCCTACCCGTTCCAAGGTTGAAGACTTCAACTTGCTCTAACGATTTCTTCTCAAGCATTCTTCTTACTGCCACCACATGTGCCTTGGCAAGGTCAATTACATTGATGTAATCGCGTATGCATGAGCCGTCTGGCGTATCATAGTCATCGCCGAACACCTTCAGTTCTTTCCTTATTCCGGCGGCTGTCTGTGTTACAAATGGCAGTAGATTCTGTGGCACACCATTGGGCAACTCACCTATCAATGCTGACGGGTGGGCGCCTATCGGGTTAAAATATCTAAGCAGCGTGGCATGCAGCGAGGCGTCTGAATGTGCCGTATCGCGGATTATCTCCTCATTTATCTGTTTCGTGTTTCCGTATGGCGACAGCGCTGGCTTGATAGGTGCATTCTCGTCTACCGGCAGTATGTCTGGCTGACCGTAAACTGTACACGATGAGGAGAATACGATGTTCACAACTCCGTGCTCTTTCATCAGTTCCAGCAAGGTGATTAGCGAGCCTATGTTGTTTCTGTAATACATCAGCGGCTTCTCTACCGACTCACCCACTGCCTTGCTTGCTGCAAAATGAATTACGGCGCAGATGTCATCATACTTATTGAATACCTGCTCCATACCTGCATAGTCGTTGCAGTCAACCTTCTCAAAAGGCGGACGTTTGCCTATTATCTGCTCTATGCCGTTCAGCACTTCTGCGTCCGAGTTGCTGAGATTGTCAACAATAACTACGTCATAACCGGCACTGATAAGTTCTACCACCGTGTGTGAACCTATATAACCCGTGCCACCTGTCACTAACACTCTTGCCATTTGCTCCTTCCGATATTTGAATAAGGTTATTTGCTCCTAAAACAGTTTCTCCGGATATACTCCTTTATGTATCAGCTCGTTCAGCCTCATAACTACTGCCGGACGGTCTTGAGCGTATGTCACACCGAACCACTTGGACGGAGTGTCGAGCACCTTGCATGTAACCTTGCCTGACACTATCAGGTCGTTGACTACGGTAGGAATGTATATTTCTGATTTCAATTCTTGACCGTGCTCTTTCAGGAATATGTCAAATGCCTCTTCCGAATACTTGAAATATTCAGGTGTGAAACCCCACATATTCATTGACACAGGAGTATTCGGATCAAGCACAACATCTTGACCTTGCTCGTTTTTATATGTTATGCTGCCTACTATCTCCTCTATATTCGTAGCCTCCACCACATCGGTCAGATAGCCGTTATCATCGGTTTGGCATACTCCGCGGTTCACGCTGCCGTTCTCTGACAGAGTGTTACCCACCCTGTATCCTGCCATGCAGTATTCGTTCTCCTTGCCTTCCACTGAGCGCAGGAAACCTGCCAGCACTTCAAACGACTCCTTGCCGTAAAAGTCATCCGCGTTAATAACAGCAAAAGGTTCGTGTATCACATCCTTACCCATCAGCACTGCATGGTTTGTGCCCCATGGTTTCTTGCGCTCTGGGTTGGGAGTGAACCATGACGGGACTTTGTCTATTGACTGGAAGCATATCTCGCATGCCACCTTGTCCTCATACTTGCTCAGAACGACTCTTTTGAAATCATCTGCAAAATCCTCCCTTATAACGAAAACTATCTTGCCGAAGCCAGCACGAAGTGCGTCATATACAGAATAGTCCATTATTGTCTCGCCGTTGGGGCCGAGACCGTCAAGTTGTTTCAGACCGCCGTAACGGCTGCCCATGCCTGCTGCAAGAACAAATAGTGTGGGTTTCATATGTTATATCAAATTAGTGTTTGCACTATGCTATGCTGCAAAATTACGAATATTTTCTCAACTGACAAAATAAAAATGTCACACCTCTTCTTTTATTACAAACCGCGCCGTACGTCTCGTGGTCTGAGACAGCAGTATTTGTTTTTCTGCGGTCTGGGCGGCTATTATCTCCGGTGTCGTGCCGCGGATGGTAAGCAGCGACAAACCTTCGTTGAAGGTCACTTTGTATTCTTCTCTCAACTCCTCAAGGGCGGCGTCAAGATATCTTGACTTGTCAACACACACCGATACAGTCACCGCACTGCTTTGTATGAGCGACACTTTAAGACGGTTTCTGTATATTGTCTCGAAGAGTCTGTTCAGGCTGTCTTCCAGAACAAACGAGAAGTCTTTTGCTCTCAGCGTAACAAGAACCTGATTCTTGCGCCAGATATATACAGGTATGTCAATAGGTTTCGCTGTCGTATCCTTTATTACTGTGCCCTGGGCATCTGGCGACAGGAATGGACGAACATATAGTGGAATATGCTTGTTTTCAAGAGGGCGTATCGTCTTGGGGTGTATTACCTGGGCGCCGCTGTATGCCAGTTCTACCGCGTCAAAATATGTGAGTTCGCTTATAAGAGTTGCATCTGGGAACAGACGCGGGTCGGCATTTAACACTCCGTCAACATCTTTCCATATTGTCACTGACTCCGCATCAAGCATGTTGGCAAGCAGAGCTGCCGTGTAGTCACTTCCTTCGCGACCCAGAGTTGTAGGTTTGCCGTCACGGGTGCCGCCTATAAAACCTTGTGCTACATATATTCGCGAGGGGTGTTGACCTATGTATGTGCGCAGTGCATGCTCCGACTCGCTCATCTGAGGTCGTGCCTCGCGGAAGGTGTTATCGGTCACCAACAACTTCGTCATGTCAAGGAATACATTCTCCTGACCTTCTCTGTCAAGCACATACAACATTATCCTCGTTGACATCAGTTCGCCGCACGACACCACGCTGTCGTAGAAACTGTCATAGTCTGGTTGCAACTTCTCCACTGCCTTGCAAATGTCATGAATATGCTGAAGAATGACCTCTATCTTGTTTTGCAGGAACTGGTGACCACAGGGGTATAGATCATTGATGATACCGTAATGATACTCTCTGATGTCATTCAACTGCCTCAACATCAACTCATCCTCGCCAGAAAGCGACAGCGATACAAGCCGCTCCAAGGCATTCGTCGTCTTGCCCATGGCGGAGACTACAACAAGCAGTTCTCCTGCCTCTTTGCTAACAATCGAAACTACGTTTCTTACACCGGCGGCATTCCTGACTGACGCGCCACCGAACTTGTACACTTTCATACTTGAGAGAGAAATATAATGTTTCTATTGGCGGTTTTGAATTAAAAAACTGATGACGAGTTTCTACTCGCCATCAGTGTGGGTAGTGATGGATTCGAACCACCGAAGCGATTACGCAGCAGATTTACAGTCTGCCCCATTTGGCCACTCTGGAAACTACCCTCAAAACGGCTGCAAAAGTAATATAATATTTTCATACACACAACCCTTGCAACTGTTTGTTTGCTTTTGGTCACAATGTAACCAAGTTAGCCATTCTTATTGCCGTATATGCGCCCTCAGTGCCTTTGTTGCCTAAGCGGCCTCCGGCGCGGTCAAGAGCTTGGCGCTTGTCAAGTGTGGTGAGCACTGAGAATATCACCGGAGTCTCGCCACGTGAATTCAGCAGTGTCACGCCTTGGGTTACACTCTGACAAACATAGTCAAAATGAGGAGTGTCGCCCTTGATTACGCAGCCTATCACTATCACGGCATTGTAGTCGTGAAGACAGTCTGCTGCTGCATAGGTCAACTCCACTGCGCCGGGCACATGAACTACGTCAATGTTCTCCTCTGTCACTCCGCAATCAACCAGTGTCTTGCAAGCACCCTCAAGCAACGCGTATGTAACATCGCTGTTCCAGTCTGACACTATCACTGCATAGCGCTGACGTGATAGCACATCGGCCGAAGGCAGACGGCTTGCGTCATAGTCCGACAAGTTGTGTAATGCTGAAGACATAGGCTTGCTGACGGCAGTAATGCGTTGCGCGTCTTACTCTACTGTAGCAATAAGTTTGTCAATATCCTGTGCCTCTGCAGACATCGGATACTTGTCTTTTATCTCCTCGAAAGCCTTCTTGGCGTTCTTGTTCTTGTCCAATGCCATGTAGGCGATGCCTGCTTTCTTCAAGGCGATAGGAGCGATAACCTCGTTACCAGACTTTGCTGCATCCATGAATTCGGCGGCTGCCTTCTCTGTCTCGTCCATCTGGGCGTAGGCGTCACCAAGTTTCATTGCCGCTGCGGGGGCAACGTTAAGGTCATCAGCTTTGAACTTCTTCAGGTATTTCACTGCCTGCTCATAGTCACCGGTGTTGTAATAGCAGATGCCGGCATAGAGCGCAGCAAGCTTGCCGGGCTTCGTGATGCTATACTTCGAGGCTATTTCCTCAAAGCCGATACAGTCGGCATCGTCACCGTTGAGCGCTGTCTCATAGTTGTCTTGGGCGAAATAAACCACTGCCTTGGCTATCTCGTTCTGAGCCTCGGCTGACTTTGGTTTCATGTAATAGTTGTTAAACATCATGTAGGCTACTATCACTGCCAATACTGCCACAAGGCACCACATGATTGTGTTCTGGTTACGGATAATCCACTGGCCTGATGCCGATATAGCCTCTTGCACCTGACCGTTTTCCTCTGTCTTAACTTCTTTTGCCATAATATTATAATGTTTTTGTTTATATTCCGGTGTTATATCATTGTTTCCTCTTCTTCTCTGCGCTCACACTCCAATCTCTCCATTACTTCACCTCTGCCTCACCTCTCGCACTCTTCTGTGTCACACCCCACAAACTTCCGCCTCATCTCTCGCACCAAATAAGCGTGCAAAGATACAACTTTATTTTTAATTGGAGAAATCTCCCCTGCATTTTTTGTTTTTTTCCTTCCTCACGCCCCCTAACCCCTAACCTTTCACCTACTAACCCCTCGCCGCTCACCCATCATCCTCTCACCCCTTAGCCTCTAAACCTTTTTACCTCTTCACCCATACTTTATTGGGTGATTATTGGGTGGTTATTGGGTGATTATTGGGTGATAACTTATATCCCTACGGACATTTATATATATTTTTCTGTCTCAACATTATCATACACATAATAACATTTGCTAACATTGCAAGAATTCGAATATCTTTTCATTTTTCTTCTTTGCTGTTTTCACAAAAAGTACTAACTTTGCAACCGAATAGAGAACAACCTCTTTTCATACATACTGATACAAAGCGTTTGCTTTCTCTCTTGAGGAAAGAAAAATTGGGAACTTTTCGATACTGAATAACAAGAGGATTGCAAGATGTCTTCACGTTTAGCGTGGAGTTACTATCTGCATACTTGTTATTCTATTAGGTTTCCAAATACCTATTTTTCCTTGAGTGTGTTAGCATAGCAGTCTCACGCTTTTTGTTTATTCTCTCGTATAGGGTTGCTGCGAGAAAAAACAATTATTGTTATGAAAAAGTTAATACTAATTTCTTTGTCTTTAATTTGTGTATTGTCGATGCAAGCACAAAAATACACTGTGATTTCTCGCAATAATCAAGATACAATCAAACTATATCCTAATGCATTAGGTGATGCAAAAGGGAAAGCAGTTAAGTCCTTAAAAACTGCATTACCATTCGGTTCTAATAACACAGAAACACCCGAAGAACATTACTGGTTAATAAAGAAAGAGTTCAACAATCAAGAAAGTCTTCTCTTTGTTGAATTTCAGAAACTTATTGATACATATTTTGTCACATATGAGACTGACATGAAAACAGCGGGAGAATGGGATGTGAAAACATATGGGTTTAGTGATGTTTTTCAAGCAGCAACTCGTGTTAATGCGATTCTTTTAGAAGGAGAATTTTTAGGAATGAAAATCAAAATACATCAAAGACCTGCAAATTTCAATGATATGATTGAAATTGACAATTTAGAATTTCCCACTCCTATAAAGATAGCAATCTTAGAATCGTCTATGCCCGCAGTAAAACAAGAAGATATAGTAGCAGGTTTTGAACAATCATCAACTAAAACAAAAGATGTCGAAATATCTAATGAGGACATTAAGGAAGAAGAAATACTTAATCCCAACGATTGTTATATTGCATACTTGATGTTATCGGAAATGTTTAATCAAAAAACAGATAAAAATATGATGTCTGAATTGGTTGACAAGAATAATGTTAAGATGTTGATAAAGAAATATTCTGCGGATCAATTAAATCAGTTGAGTAAAAATCATGATAAGCGTTTAAATAAATATCAATTAAGGTAATAATTATTCGACAATCATTCCCCGCTTGCTTATCTGCGAGCGGGAATTTTTGTATCATTAGTTGACTACAGGAGATTATAGATATGAATGATACCGGATATGAGATTTATATACCAAAGAAACTAATTTACAACTCCTAAGCACGCGCGTGTATATCAAAGTAAGCCAAGATTTACCTACAAAACTAATGGCACATAATAGTATATAATTATATTTCTACCAATCAACATTGCATTTACAACCTCTTTTTTACTGTTGTACAATTCATTTTTTCTCTTTATCTTTGCAACCGGAAAACGTTTGGAGCCACAAGTCAGAGACCGGAAAACTCAACACACATTTTATCACGAGGCTCTTTGCCTTCCAATGGCGTGCTGCTGGCAACCTTGTTGTCTGGGCAGATTACAAAAGTTGGTAAAACCTCAAATCCTGTTTATTGGGAGTTTTCTCTGAGATAAGCACTTGTGTGCTCCTTTTTTATATGTACTCCCCTAATACTCTTCATGCCACTTTTCGCATATTGGCACACTATTTGCCCTGTAGCATACAGAATACGTCGCATGCACTATGAGCAAAGCACTGTTTTTCGATATTGATGGCACGCTGGTAAGTTTCAGAACCCACCTTATACCTCAGTCTGCGGTTGACGCTATCGCCAAGGCGAAAGCGCTGGGGCATAAGATTGTCATTGCTACAGGCAGACCGAAGTGCATCATTAACAACCTCGGTCAAATAGAGCATCTCATAGACGGTTATGTTACTACCAATGGCGCATTCTGTTTTGCCGGTGATAACATTGTCAGGCAACTCGCATTTCAGGAGCGTGACACAAGCATCATTCTGCAAGATGCACGACGCAAACATTACCCTACCATTGTAGTCAACCACGACAGGCTGCGTGTTATCAATCACAATGAACTCGTTGAGCGCATCTTCATAAAGCAGCTCAACATAAAGAATCTTGACTTCACCACTCCTGTTGATTACATCTTGCGTCAACCTGTCATGCAGATAACCTCTTTCATAGGTCACATTCGCGAGCAACGGCTTGCTTACCGCCTCAACCACACCACTGTCGGCAGATGGCATAACGCCTTCGTGGACTTTACGCCTAAAGGTGCTAACAAAGGTAACGGAATCCTTGCCATGGCTGACTTCTTCGGCATACGGCGTGAAGACACTGTCGCATTCGGAGACGGAGGCAACGACATTCCTATGCTTCGGACTGCAGGCATTGGTGTCGCTATGGGTAATGCCGGAGAACTCACCCGACAAGCTGCTGACTATATAACAAAAGACATTGACGAAGATGGTATCGCCAATGCCCTTATCAGTCTCAATCTCTGTTAATCCCTTACTTAGTTAGAGTTACATCTACGTGTGGGTATGCGAAATTGATACCGTGCTCCGGCAATTCAGTATATATGCGTTTGTTCAAACGGTATGTTACATCCCAGAAATCCTCATTCTTGACGAAGGCGCGCACTACAAACGATATGTCACTTGCATTCAAAGTCTTTAGAGCAACAAACGGGTCATCCGCTCCTTCTGAAGTCTTGTCAAGTATCTTCTCTTCATCTTTCAATATGCTTAGGAGCAGGTCTATGCACTCTTGTGCATTTGTACCGTATGCCACACTTACAAGCATGTCAATGCGGCGTATAGGCAGAGCGGAATAGTTGTCTATCACACCGTTCGACAATGCACCGTTGGGCAATACAACCTCTCTGTTGTCAACAGTCTTTATCTTTGTGCTTACTATGCTTACAGAGGTCACTGTGCCTGCATTACCTTGCGCAGCTATCCAGTCTCCCACTTTGAAAGGTCTGAATACGAGTATCATTATGCCTCCGGCAAAGTTCTGCAGTGTACCCGACAACGCCATGCCTATTGCCATACCGCCTGCAGCAAGCAAGGCGGCAAGCGAGGTAGTATCAACACCAAGCGTGCCTATCGTTATCACGACAAGTAGCAAAGACAGCAGAAAAGTGGTTGCAGACTGGGTGAATGAAGCAACTGTTGGATCAGTCTTGCGCTTCTTGAATCTGCGCTCTTGCAGACGTTTGATGCGCCTTATCAGCCAAGCACCTATTATATATATCAGTAATGCTGCTATTACCTTTAGACCAAACACTGTCGCTTGCTCTATAAACTTATGGAAAGCAGCTTCAGGGTTATTCTGAAGCGTTGCTATCATATTCTGTGTGTGAGTACGCAGACTGTCGTTTGCTGCGGCAATAGCCTCTTCCGGCACTGGTGTTTGTAGTAGTATCATATCTTCTTTTTGTTTTTTTGCACTGCAAAATTAAACTGAATTTTGCAAACTCGCAAGAAATGACTAACTTTGTACCCTCAAAATGACTATCTAGTAAATAACGAAATAGTAAATGGATTTATGTCACAATCATTAGCCCAACTCTTTCAGCAGCACACAGGTTCGATGCCTGAAGACATAACGCAGCTTTCTGCTTCAGGGAGCAACCGCAGATATTTCCGTCTTAAAGGAGGCGCAGTGTCTGTTATCGGTGTTCAAGGCACTTCAAAAGCCGAGAACGATGCTTTCCTTTATATGGCAGAGCATTTCAGGCAGCAAGGTCTCAATGTGCCCGTAGTTTATGCTGTTTCTGATGACCACATGACTTATATTCAGGAGGATTTGGGCGACACTCTGCTCTTTGATTTCATTGCTGAAGGCAGAAAAACTGGCGTCTTCTGTGAAGAGGAGAAACAGATGCTCCGCAAAACCATGCATGCCTTGGCTCAGTTGCAGGTGAAAGGCGCTGTGGATTTCGACTACCGTGTCTGCTACCCACAACCCGAGTTTAACCTGCGCTCAATACAATGGGATTTGAATTACTTCAAATACTGTTTCTTGAAAGCCACAGGTTTGGAGTATCAGGAAGACCGTATGGAAAATGACTTCGAGCGGTTGGCATATATATTGCTCCAAAAACGCACTGACACTTTCATGTATCGTGACTTTCAGAGTCGTAATGTCATGATACGTAACGGAGAGCCCTACTTTATTGATTTCCAAGGAGGCAGAAAAGGCCCTGTTTACTATGATGTTGCATCATTCCTTTGGCAGGCTAAAGCACATTTTCACCCTAACCTCAGGCATGAGTTAATAGAAGAGTATTTGAGCGAGTTGGAGAAATATATGCCTGTTGACCATGAGGAATTCTATTCCACACTGCGTCATTTTGTCCTATTCCGCACTCTGCAGGTTTTAGGCGCATACGGTTTCCGCGGTTACTTTGAGAAAAAGCCTCACTTCCTTCAGTCAATACCATTTGCAATAGAGAATCTGCGCCAGTTGCTTACCGATGGCAGCGAAGACTACCCATACTTGCTTGAAGTGCTCAAACAGATGACCGAACTGAAGCAGTTTAAGGAGGTTAGTGTCAGAAAACCGCTTGTTGTAAGAGTATACAGTTTCTCATACAAGAAAGGCATTCCACAAGACGATTCGGGCAACGGCGGAGGTTTTGTCTTTGACTGTCGTGCAGTCAACAACCCTGGCAAATATGAGCGTTATACCTTCTTTACAGGTATGGATGAGCCTGTAATCAAATTCCTTGAAGAGGACGGCGAGATACTTCCTTTCCTTGACAATGCATACAATCTGGTTGATGCTTCAGTGAAGAGATATATCGACCGCGGCTTCAGAAACCTGATGGTGTCATTCGGTTGCACAGGCGGTCAGCATCGCTCTGTTTATGCAGCACAGAAGATGGCAGAGCATATCAACACAAAGTTTGGCGTAGAAGTACAACTCATTCACCGTGAACAGAATATCGAAACTGTAATGCAAGCCAAATGAAAGCAATGATATTTGCTGCAGGCTTGGGAACTCGCCTGCGTCCTATCACTGACACTATACCCAAAGCCTTGCTGCCACTCGGTGGCAAGACATTGCTTGAATACCAGATATGCAAGTTGCAACAAGCTGGTATCACTGATATTGTGATAAATGTTCATCATTTCGCAGACAAAATCATTGACTACCTTCGCGAGCACAACAACTTTGGATGCAACATACTGATATCTGATGAGCGTCAGCAACTGCTTGACACAGGAGGTGGATTGCGTAAAGCTGCAAACCTTTTATCAGGCGAAGAAAATGTGCTTGCATGCAACGTAGATATACTTTCCAATATCAGCATCGCCTCTCTCATAGAGTCACACAAACAGGAAGACATTGCAACATTAGTGGTCTCAGAGAGAGACACACAACGCTACCTACTCTTTGACAAGCAGACAAACCTGATGTGTGGTTGGACTAATATACAGACAGGTGAAGTGAAACCAAACAATCAAACAGTAAACTATAAAACAGTAAATAAACTGGCATTTTCCGGAATGCAGATTTTATCGCCACGCATCTTCTCTCTAATGGACGATATAGTAAAAGAAAAAGGTGACAAGTTTTCACTAATCGACCTTTATCTCACACTCTGCACTACAGAGCATATTTCGGCTTATGTACCTGCCAATTACCATATGATGGATGTAGGCAAAATCAACCAGTTACAAGAAGCGAAGCAATTTGCCGCTACTGTATTTTGATTATTCTTTAACTTGAGGCAGAGCCTATTAATCTACGCTCTGTTCTGGTACGTTTAAACGTATTGAAACATTTTGAACACTGATATGTGTCAAGATATTTGTCATTACGATAGAACTTTGTATTGTAGTGACGCGTATAATAGTTGGTAGTTACATTACCACGCGTCACACTGTGGGAATAAGAATCGTGTGATGAAGTTTCACTGCTTATGCTCGAATCCTGATAATCGCTGTAAATAACAGTGTGATTAGCATAGTAGTTGCAATGCGGGCACTTGTCTTGATTCTGTGTAAAGACAGTAGCGCCAAGTATGCCCCAGTCAATGCAGGCAGCTACAAACGTCCAAAGCCATACCCAGAATGAACCTACGAACTCCACTCTTAACATGAAGTAGAGCGCAACCAACCCGGCAATCATCAATACCCAGGTTATGATAGTGACTGCCGATTCACTGAGTTTTGTATAGAGTAACGGCCACATAAGCACAGTGATTATTGCAGCCGGAGCAATAAAACGCGTGAGGGAGTGCTCAGCAAAACTAGCATAAGCTAGCAGCAATACACAGAGTCCCAATCCTACCACATGAGGCCACGTCTTTTCACGCTTGATAGCAGGCACAAGAAAAGCGAAGAACACCAGAAGCCCCAAACCAGCTGAAATACGTATTATCCATGTCATAGCCTTGTTAACAGGCTCATCCATGACATTCTCAGTTGTGCGGTGTTTCTTAAGTTTCTTTGTCGTCACAGCAGTTGTTGATGACGACGAGGCAGATTTAAGATATTTCTTTGCCACCCAACCGCAACCTTTAGGCACATCAATAAATGCCCACGCTCCGTTAAACTCCTTGACTGTAACTTCCTGACCTTTGGTAATTTTGAAAAGCACTTCAGCATTGGAGTCTGCATATTTTCTTACATTGAGGCTATTGGCGGTAACTACATACTTGCCGGCCGCAACCATAGCCGCAATAAAACAAAATAATGAAAATAGAACAATACGTTTCATAAGCTTTATTTACTTTTTCATATTCTTTTGCCGACAAAGATACAACAATTATTTGATTGCACAAACATAATGACATAAAAGGATATGCTTATAACATTTACAATTGCCAGTTTATAAAACTTGCAGTATCTTTGCATCGATTTATAGCATGTGTTTATGCAGTGGTTTGTTAGTTTATTCACCGAGGAGTCTGTAGCTCACACCATACTGGTGTATTGTCTTATCATATCGCTTGGAATGTCACTCGGCAAAGTGCGCATAAAAGGCATATCACTTGGCGCAACATTTGTGTTGTTTGCCGGTCTTGCATTAGGATACTTTAATCTTCACATCAATCCACAGACACTTGATTTTCTCAAGAATTTCGGTTTAATACTATTTATCTTTTCTGTCGGTCTTCAGGTTGGTCCCGGTTTCTTTTCCTCCTTTAAGAAAGGAGGTCTGCGTCTTAATGGTCTGGCGTTGCTAATAGTAGTGCTTGGCATAGGCACTACAATAGGATTGTATTATCTGCTTCAAGAACGAGTAAGCATGCCGATGATGGTAGGTATAATGTCTGGTGCAATAACTAACACTGCGGGTCTTGGAGCTGCGGAAGAAGCGTTGGGTCAAGTTTGCGAGATGAGCAACACTCCTCTTGAGCCAATTTCCTTAGGTTATGCAGTAACCTACCCCGGAGCCGTGCTTGGCACTATACTGGTTATGGTTTTGATAAAGGCAATATTTCGTATTGACACCAACAAGGAAACCGAGTTGCTCAATCAAAAGCAAAACACAGAAGACAAGCCTGACATACTCACTTTCCGAATTACAAATGAGGCAATTGAAGGTCTCACATTGGCAGAAGTAAAGAGCAAGTTCGGTCATCAGGCTATTGCCACACGTCTGTATAATGGAGAAAAAGTAATTATTCCCCATGCTGACACCATATTACACAAAGGTGATATCATTCTTATTGTCACACGTGATGCCAATGCAGACAACCTTGGTCAATTATTGGGAGAGAACATAGAATATGAATGGCATGACAATGAGCGCGATCTTGTGTCTCGACGTATTGTAGTAACAAGAGGCAATATCAACGGCAAAACGATAGGCGACTTGCATCTGCGCTCTGCTTTCAATGTTAATATCACACGTATCAACCGAGCCGGCATCAACCTGCTTGCAAGACCCGACTTGGTGTTGCAAGTAGGTGACAGAGTGATGGTTGTTGGTCCACAAGATGGAATCAGACATGCTGAAAAGATATTAGGAAACACATTAAAGAAACTCAACGAGCCTCCTATTGTAACAATTTTTGTAGGTATATTGACAGGTATATTGTTAGGGAGTATTCCTATCTATTTTCCTCATCTTCCTATGCCTGCCAAACTTGGTATAGTCGGAGGGCCTCTAATAATAGCAATATTGCTTGGCCGCTTTGGTTACAAACTTCACCTAATAACATATACCACAGTATCAGCCAACCTAATGCTTCGGGAGTTAGGGTTATGTTTGTTTTTGGCATCGGTAGGTCTTATTTCAGGTCAAGGATTTATAGAGAATATATTCTCCATGCAGGGTTTGACCTGGCTACTATGCGGATTTGCCATCACCATAATACCCGCTCTTATTATTGGCATCATTGCAAGATTTGACAAGACCAACTACTTTACAATCTGCGGTTTGATAGCCGGAGCTCACACCAATGCTCCGCCATTGGCATACGCCAACTCACTCTCAGATACTGATGAGCCTTCAGTTGCATACTCGACAGTGTATCCTATGGTTACATTCCTAAGAATAATTGCCGCGCAGTTTATGATACTTATTTTTGCCTGACACGAATTAAAGTTGCAAATTAAATTTGCAACTTTAATTATTTTTCACTAACTTTGTAGTCGGAAAAACACAATACTTAACCAAAACATCATACCCATGAAACTTCAGTTTCTCGGAGCTGCTCAGGAGGTTACCGGCAGCAAACATCTGCTTACCGTCGGACGCAAGCATATTCTGCTTGACTGCGGCATGTATCAAGGCAAAGGCATGGAGACCGATCAGGCAAACCGTGACCTTGGTTTTGAACCAAGTGACATAGACTTTATTGTCCTTACACATGCCCACATCGACCACAGCGGTCTTATACCCTATCTTTATCGCAAAGGTTTCAAAGGCAAAGTGATATGCACACCTGCTACCAAAGACCTATGCACAATAATGCTACTCGACACTGCATATATACAAGCTCTTGATATCAAATGGTATAACCGCAAACAGCACAAGTTAGGTCTGCCGCCTGCCGATGTGCTTTATGATGCAAATCATGCACAGCGATGCATGAGATTATTCAAGACTGTGGAATATGACCGCGATTACTTCCTTTGTGAGGGAGTAATGTTGCGTTTCACTGATTCCGGACACATGCTCGGCAGCGCTATTGCAAACCTGACAATTACAGAGTTCGGGGAAGTTAAGCGACTTGCATATACAGGTGACATAGGTCGTCCTCACAGTCATATACTATGCCCTCCTAAGCCATTTCCGCAATGCGACTACCTGATATGCGAGTCAACATACGGCGACAGACTGCATGACGAAAAGGAGGTGACAGAGAACGAGTTGCTGGAGATTGTGCGTGACACTTGTGTTCGCAAGCAGGGGAAACTTATCATACCGAGTTTCTCGGTAGGCAGGACACAGGAGATAGTATATGTGCTCAACACACTCTATAATGCCGGTTTTCTGCCTCATGTTGAGGTTTACGTTGACAGCCCGCTATCAGTAAATGCCACAGAGATATTCAGGCAATATACCGACGAGTTGAATGAAGAAGTGCAACATGTGATGAAACATGATCCAGACCCATTCGGCTTCAACACACTGCATTACATAACCGACATACGCGACTCAAAAAGGCTTAACTCCGACAAGAATCCTGCAATCATCATCTCTGCATCCGGCATGCTTGAGGCAGGCAGAGTGAAACATCATGTTGCCAACCACATAGAAGACCCTAAAACTACAATACTCATTGTAGGTTATTGCACTCCTACATCGCTGGGTGCGAGGCTGTTGAATCTTGCAGGTCTCGGCGACAGTCCCCGTGTGTTTATTCATGACAGGAAGGAACAATATATTTCGATATTCGGAGAAGAACACAAAGTAAAAGCAGACATAAGGCGCATTGACGGATTCTCCGGTCACGGAGACTGGAAAGAGATGATTAAGTATCTGAGTACGCAAGACGTGACCCAGATACGTCACACCTTTGTTGTTCACGGCGAGACACAAGCGGCTGAGACATATAAAGACCATTTGTATGAAGCAGGATTCCGCGGTATTACAATACCCAAGAAAGGTGAAGAAGTTGAACTTTAATATACTTTCAGATTCAAGTCAACTTCAGACAATAAAACATTTGACAATTGTCAACTTTTCTTCCGATATTGCTAACACTTTGCAAGGCAACAACAGGCTTAAAAGTAGCTCGCTTTTATAGTCATCCTATAGTCACCCTCAATTTGACACTTTGACAGATTATCTGGTAGTTTTGTGACATTTTATCAAATTGATACAAAAATATGAATTTGTAAAAAAACAGCTTGCGTTATTGAATAAAATTCGTTATCTTTGCATAGTGTTTCAAAGTCAAAAAGAGAATGTAAAACTTAAACGACATATACCATGTACACAGAATTTCAAAAGCATTTAGAGGCAGAGCTTCAGGCGATTCGCGAAGCAGGTCTCTACAAAAACGAAAGAGTTATTGTGACTCCACAGTCAAGCGGCATAAAAGTAGCGGCAGGCGAGGGAGAAAAAGAAGTCATCAACTTCTGCGCTAACAACTATCTTGGTCTGGCAGACAATGCAGAATTGATAGAAGCAGCGAAAGAGCGGATGGATTCACGCGGCTACGGCATGGCATCAGTGCGTTTCATCTGCGGCACACAAGACACTCACAAACAGTTAGAAAAGGCGATAAGCGACTTTTTCGGCACAGAAGACACGATACTTTATGCAGCTTGCTTCGATGCCAACGGCGGTTTGTTCGAGCCTCTGCTGACAGACGAAGATGCCATTATAAGCGACGCCTTGAATCATGCCAGCATCATTGACGGAGTAAGACTGTGCAAGGCAGTAAGATACAGATACAAAAACGGCGATGTGGCAGACCTGGAGGAGCAATTGAAGAAAGCCCAAGCACAGCGTTTCCGCATAATAGCGACCGATGGCGTGTTTTCTATGGATGGCAACGTATGCCCGCTTGACAAGATATATGAGTTGGCAAAGAAATACAACGCATTAGTGATGGTTGACGAGAGTCACTCAGCAGGCGTAGTTGGCAAGACAGGTCACGGCGTGACTGAACTCTACAACCTGCGGGGCAAGATAGAAATCATCACAGGCACTCTTGGCAAGGCATTCGGCGGCTCTGTAGGCGGTTTTACAACCGGAAGAAAGGAGATTATCGACATGCTTCGCCAACGCTCAAGACCTTATCTCTTCAGCAATTCCATTCCACCGATGATAGCCGCAGCAGGCCTGAAGACTCTTGAGTTGCTGACACGTGACAACACGCTGCAAGACCGTCTGCATGAAAACACAAAGTATTTCATCTCACGCATGCAGGCGGCAGGCTTTGACATAAAACCTACCCAATCAGCCATTTGCGCAGTAATGCTATACGATGCCCGTCTGAGTCAGGAGTTTGCTGCCGCATTGCAGGAAGAAGGCATCTATGTGACAGGATTCTATTATCCAGTTGTGCCTCAAGGTCAAGCTCGCATACGAGTACAAGTAAGTGCAGCACACACACGCGAACAACTTGACAAAGGTGTCAATGCATTTATAAAAGTTGGAAAACAATTAGGAGTACTGAAATGAAAGCACTTGTCAAAAGATATCCGGAATACGGCATTTGGATGGAAGAGGTGCCGATGCCTGAAGTTGGAGTCAATGATGTCCTCATCAAAGTGAAGAAGGCTGCAATATGCGGCACAGACCTCCACATGTACAAATGGGACAACTGGAGTCAAACCCACTGCAAACCGCCTTATATAATGGGGCATGAGTTTGTAGGCACAGTGGTTGAGACAGGTCAAGGTGTGAAAAACATACAGCAAGGAGAGCGTGTAACAGCAGAAGGCCATATTGTATGTGGTCACTGCCGCAATTGTCGCCGCGGCATGGGTCACGTATGCGAGAACTCACTGTCAGTAGGTATATTTGGAAAAGACGGAGCCTTTGCCGAGTATGTGGTGATACCAGAAAGCAATGTAGTGAAACTGAAAGATCAAATACCTGACGACTATGCAGCGATAATGGACCCATTCGGCAACGCCACACATACCGCTCTTGCATTCCCCCTGTTGGGTGAAGATGTGTTAATCACCGGCGCAGGATTGATAGGCACAATGGCAGCCGGCATCTGCCGCTTTGCAGGAGCAAAAAACATCGTGGTAACCGACATCAATCCTCTACGTTTGGAAATAGCGAAAATGATGGGCGCAACCATCACAGTTGACGGGTCGAAGGGCGAGACGATAGCCGATGCTATGTTTCAACTCGGCATCAGAGGTTTTGATGTAGGGCTCGAGATGTCGGGAGCGCCTGCTGCATTTAACGACATGATACAACACATGTACAAAGGCGCCAACATAGCGCAACTCGGTATTCTGCCGTCAGACACAAAGGTAAACTGGTCGGATGTGATATTCAACGCACTGACTATAAAGGGTATCACCGGTAGACGAATGTGGGAGACATGGTATCAGATGGAGCAGATGTTACTCGGTGGACTCGACCTCTCACCTGTCATCACACACCATTTTAAGTTTGACGATTTCCAGAAAGGCTTCGACGTGATGGTAAGCGGTCAATGCGGCAAAGTGCTGTTGGAATGGTAAAAAACATGGCATGGTTTTTGTCTCAAACAGGGCATATAAACAATACAAATATAAAAACAATGATGAAAAAGTTATTAAGTCTGTACATTGCGCTGGTATGCGCCATCTCGCTTTATGCAGTTAATTTGCCTGAAGGCTACTCCACTTACAAGCTTGACAACGGTTTGACTGTCTATTTGTGGGAAGACCACGACCAACCGGAAGTTCACGGTTATACCATCACCCGCGCAGGCTCAATAGATGAGCCTCAAGACGCGACAGGTCTTGCACACTATTTGGAGCATATGCTATTCAAAGGTACAGAGCAGATTGGTGCTCTCAACTGGGAGAAAGAAAAGCCATACTATGAGCAGATTCTAACACTCTATGATGAGCTCGGAAAGACAGAGAAGCCTGATGACAGAGAGAAAATTCAGTTAAAAATCAACGAGGCATCGATAGAAGCTGCAAAATACACTGCCACCGACGAGTTCTCCAACCTTGTTCAAGGTATAGGCGGCGAAGGACTCAATGCCTTTACATCATACGACATGACAGTGTATTTCAACACTTTCCCGAGTTATGAACTGGAGCGTTGGTTAACCTTATACAGCGACCGACTCATAAATCCAGTTTTCCGCTCGTTTCAAGCAGAGTTGGAGAATGTGTTTGAGGAATACAACATGTATCAGGATGACAACAACACACACGTGCAAGAGTTTGTCAACCAGAAGATTTGGTCCGGTCACCCGTATTCACGCGACATCATAGGTTTTCCCGAAGACCTTAAAAACCCAAAACTGCGTCACCTAATAAACTTCTACAACACATGGTATGTGCCCAACAACATGGCACTAATACTCGTTGGCGACTTCAATACAGAAGAAGCCAAACCACTGATAGAGAAGACTTTCTCTCGTCTTCAGCAGAAAACTCTACCTGAGCGCAAGAGTTATGACAACACAGAGTTTGACAAAGACGAGAAATTCAGCGCCAAACTTGCTGACAACCCTGAGTTGATATGGATATGGAAAGGTATTCCAGCAGGTCATCCTGACGAGCAACTGCTTGACTTCACCCTCTCGCTGCTATCAAACGACATGTCAGTAGGTTTGTTTGACAGACTTGCGACTGACGGCAAAGTTCTGTATGCAGGCGCTGCAAGTGATGCTCGTCGCGACGGAGGCAGAGTGGAGGTATTTGCCATTCCGATGTATGACCCTGAAAGCGGAGAATACCGCAACAGCAAGACTACGGAGCAGTATATTGAGAAAGTCATTCAGCAACTTATTGACGGTGATTTCGATGACGAGTTGCTGGAGATAGTAAGAGAGAATTATCGTCAGGATTATGAGCGTATGCTCGAATACGCCTCCGAGAAAACCAATCTGCTGCTCTCATGCTTCGCATATCAGCAGCCTTTGGAGAAAGTACTTGCCGAGTTGGAAGAGATAAAGACTTATACCAAGGCAGACATTCAGAATGCCGCCAAGAAGTATCTCACAGCTCCACACAAATACTTCAACATAGAAGAGGGTTACCCGAAGAAAAACAAACTCAGCAAACCCAAAATCAAGCTTCTTGACTCTCCGCAGGGTGTTTCGGCATACTATGAGACTTTCCAGAATCTGCCTTCTGGCAAAGTGCAGCCAATCTTCTCCGACTTCAAAGAAGTAACAATGGCTAACCTTTATGAAAACATACATATCTTCTGCACAAACAACGAGAAAAACGATATCTTCACGCTGCGCCTGAAATACGGTGTTGGCACAAAAGAGTTACCGTTGCTGCGTTATGCAGTGCCACTGATGAATCTGGCAGGCATACAAGGAAAGCCTGGCAAGACTGTAAACGAATTCCGCATGGAGCTTGCCCGCTTGGGAGGCAAATGCCAATATTCGGTTGATGACAGTTGGCTTTATGTTGACATAGAAGGCAACGAGAAAAACATGAGCAAGATAATATCACTTGTGAACCTGCATATGCTCTTCCCTGACTTCTCTGCAGACGACAATGCCCAACTTAACAAAGTGAAAGGTCAGACATATATGGAGCGTAGTATGGAGAAAAAGAATACCGACCTCATTGCTACCGCCTTTGCAAACTACGTGCTCTACGGCAACAAGTCAACCTACGTTGACCGACCTACCATGCGCGAAGTTCTCGAGATGACAGCTCCGCAACTGTCATCACAATTCCACAAAGCACTCAACTATGAGTTGGAGATTCACTACGTAGGCGCATTGCCTGCCGACACTGTAATGGCAAAGATTATTGACCACCTGCCAATGACTGACGGCGCAAAACCGACAATGTCACCTATACAACGAGAACGTGTGACATACGACAAGCCACAGATTCTCTTCATGCCAAACAAAGACATGCAACAGGCAAAAGTGTGGTTTTTCGTTGACGGCAAACCATATAGCATAAAAGAAGATATTGACTACATGGCATTCAACGAATACTTTGACGGCAGTTTCTCAGGTATTATAATGAATGAGATTCGCGAAAAGCGGTCGATGGCATATACAGCTTTAGGTCGCTTCACCCGACCTCAGCAACAAGGACAGATGACATATTACTACGGCTATGTAGGCACACAGTCTGACAAAGTGGCTGAGGTGATAGATGTTTATCTTGATTTGATGAAGAATATGCCGCAGTATCCTGAAAACACAGAGCGTATAAAGACATATCTGCGTCAGTCGATACTTGCCAACCGACCTTCATTCCGCCGCAAGAGTCAGACTTTCGCTACATGGATGAGACTCGGATACAAACATGATCCCGCAATCACGCAAGTACGCGACATCAGACATCTTGACTTCGAGCGAATCAACAACTTCTACAAAGAGAATCTGCAAAACAAGAATGTTGTCATTGCCGTAATGGGTGATCCAAAACTCATCAACAAGAAAGCCATAGAGCAGAAACACGGCAAGATGAAGACCATTGCAAAAGAAAAGATATTCTCACCGATGGATTTGTAGTTGACGGTTGACAGAAGATATAAAAAGTGGAGTTTTGACTCAAAGTTTGAACTCCACTTTTGCTGACACCCAATGCCGAGGTTGCTCTACTCCACCGATATCAACATACAAGGCATTAGTCATATTCCTTGCATCTACACTTACTTTCAGCAATTCGTTCGCCCACCATATGCTACCGTCAAGCAGAAAGACAGGCTTGTAATGCTCAGTAGCACCTGACTTGGATGTATATTCACCCTCACGCTGCTCAAAACGCAAACACCAAGTAGCACCAAAACCTTTGTAAATTTTATGCTCTATCCGAAGCACTGCCTTATGCCGCAGATAATCGAGAGCATATAAAGACAATTTGTTGCCCGCATTTGCGCGAACGTCAGTAAAAGAATAATTCACCTCCACCCTTCGCAACCATTCATAACCACTCACACCGATAGTTGCTTCGACGCCAGCAGAATTTACACGAGAGTGGTTAGTGCATTGCCAAATAATGGCTTCCGGGTCAGATTCCTTTACCCAATCGATGATATCTTGCCCCCAACGATAGTATGCAGAGGTACTAACATAGAAATGTTGGTATGAGTATTTGGCTGAGAACTCCAATTGCAGTGCTTTTTCCGGTTTGGTATTTTCGTCTGCCTGCTGAGTAGCGGTATGATAATAGAGATCTGTATATGTGGGTATACGTATTGCCCGGTTGAAATTAAGAAACAAAGCCAGGTCTTTTACAGGCTCAACGCCGAGATTTATTCCCGCAGCCCAATCGTGTCCAAATTGAGTGTTGTATATTCCACATGCTCCAACCGAGAGTGAGACAATACGCCAATAGAAACGCTCCTCTGCAAAATAGCACAGATTGAGGCGGTTGTGGTTGCCAAGGCTACTACTCTGAATCAACTCGTCACGCATATCAATTCCTGCAGTGGTTTTTGACCATGAGTTATGCCAACTGGCATCGAGATGAATGCCTGCAGAATGTGTCCACGTGAGGTTAGGAGCCTTATACCAGTCCGGAGCAGGATTACCCTCAATATCCACTCCGTTGCGATAGGTATGGAAACGATCGAAATGAGCACGATAAGAGGCATTTGCATGTAATGCCCACCCACCCCATGTATTCTCATAACCAAGAGAAGATATAAGAGTTCGGGTTTGGTCAAACTGATTCGGGTATTTGACTGTATAAAATGAGTTGGCGCCTGCGTCTTTCATCTGTGCTCCCAACTGAAAGTCAACACCCTTGCCACCAGTCTGAAGAAAAGCATTGGTTATTTTGTAATCGCTGTCATCTGTATAACCAGAAGAACGGTTATAGGAAGCAGCAGCAGAAAGATAGCAACTGTCTTTGTGAAAAGAGGCGGATAGATGAGGATTAACAAGTCCGTATTCGCCAACTGCAAGGCTTCCTGTAATGGCATAGGGTTTCTCTCCTTGCAGAGTTTTCCTGGTTATGATATTGATTGCTCCAGAGAAAGCGTCAAGAGCATAGTTAGTGCCCTGCAACACTTCTATACGCTCTATCATCTGGATGTCAACAGGCAAATCCATGCTGTAGTGGTCAGTCTGAGGGTCAGTGACATCAATGCCGTTAAGCAGAATCTTCACCTGTCTTCCAGTTCCACCTCGCATTGTCAAGTCTGACTGCACTCCGCTTGCTCCGCGCTCACGGAGGTCAATGCCCGGAATGAATTTCAGCAGGTCGCTTGCCGTCTTGAGCGGCATAGCAGCAATCTCCTGCTGAGAAAAAGAGTTTACGATACGGAAATGTTCTAACTGAAACTGCGAACGCTGAGCCTCGACATTCACCTCCTGCAACCGGAGCATGTCGAGTGTCAGCGTATCCTCCGGAGGCAGGTCATCAGCGAAAAGTACAGCGGATGCCATTGTCATCAGAACTGTTGTCGCCACTGCCTTGCCCGCTTTGCGCAACTCAAGATCTGCAATCATTCGGCTTACATGACCGATGTTCACCACACGATGCATCGACATGAAAGCCGCATAACTTTTGCGCATAAATCTGCGAAAACGTATCGCAATTGATTTATGAAATATCTTATTCATATCATAGATTGATATTCCAGTCTTTCGGGTATTTCACAGTGTATCCGACAATGATATCTTTAGACTCACCGGGTTCAAGAGTGACTTCATAGGTAAGAATACCGCGCTCAGTGTCGTTTTTCTTCCATGAGGAGGTCTTATCTGTCAACTCAACCTGAATCTCTTTTGCAGTTGAAACAGGATAAGGCTCGTCGATTGTTACCGTTACAGCCTTGCGCTTATTATTACGCACAGTGATACGATATGCCTGCGTTGCCGATTTGTTGCTGCCTACAGTCTTCGTCTTGCTCATCTCAGACGCTTTCTCACGCTTGACGTTAATCTGCTTGTCTTCACCAAGAGTGAGTCGAAGGTCGTCAGTAACAGTAGAGGCATTGAGGAATGTCTGACCGTAGAAAGTGCCTGCATAAGTGATGTTTGCACTACCGTCAAGAAGAGCGAGTTTCTGGTAGTCAGGCAACGAAGCGCGAAGGAAGACAGCTCCGGAGAGTTTGGGCGCAGCATAATACTTGTATTCCACGTTGTCAACTTTGTGTGTGAGCAATCCTACAGTCTGCTGCTTGCCGTTGCCAAGGATAGTGTAAGGCAGGTCGATGGCATACTCAACATTGAGAGTCTGCTCCTTTGTGGTGATATAGTTCTCCACAGTGCCTCCAGCCTCTTCCTCAACCATCATGTCAGCCACAGCCCTTTCCAGCATAGGCTCTGCCATTTTGGCAGAAACGTTAGCTGCTCCATAAGTTCTCCGCTGAGCATAAACCTGCTGCTGACGCAAAAACCAAGTCGAGAATTCAGGCACGGCATTGCTCTTTGACGGAGTGCCCGTAGAGAGAGTAAGACGTATGTTTTTCCAGTCGAGACCCGTAGTTTGAGCCACTTGAGCTTTCATCACGATGCTCATAGGCTGATTGGTCTCAACGACGTTGATGTCGTAGAATGGAGTCCAGTATGCATTCTGCGTGAAGTAGTTGACTTTGAGGTTGGCATTTCCTGCCTTCGGAGACATGAGAGTAAGAGCAAGCACACCGGAGCGACGGGCGTCTTTTGTGCCATCCTGCTGCAGTTGCTTCTTAATCTGCGAAATATGCTCTTTTATCTGTTTCTGCTCGGCTTCCAAAGAGGCGCGCTCAGCAGCGAGTTTGGTAGAGCGTTGTGAGAAATAGTTGAGATTCTTTTCTATCGTTTCGCTTGTAACGTTGACGCGCTCAACAGTCATCGAGTGGTTGACACCCGTCTCAAGAAGCGAATACAACTGCTTGTTTGTTTGCAGCGAAGCCTCCACCTTGGTCAGGCGGGCATTGTATATTTCAAGTGAGTCCTCGAGCAGGTGTGTGTTGACAGTCTTGCGGTCAGCAGAGAGGTAATCAACAGAATACTCAAACTGCGAAATGACCACACCGTCAGACAGACTAACCTGAATACTCTTTCTGTCAACTTTTGGCGAGAGCCCTTCTATACGCACTTCATTCGTGCCTTTTTTCAATGTAAGCACAGCGTTATGCTCCATCTCTGCTCCACTGAGGAAAACAACCGCCTGCGTAGGATTAGCGACTACAGGCTTGTCAGCAGCTGAAACACAGAGAGCAACCGACAATAACAACACTAAGAATAACGAGCGTTTCATAATCCGAAAATTTTAAGGGTTAATAAAATGTCTTATCATATTTTTTATGGCAAACACTGTGCCAAACAACGATGAAAAACAAATCTATATCAGGGTTTCGAAGAACTTTGTCAATATGCAAAAAAGTGCTTTCTGTTGCATTGTTGCAAAGTTGCATAAAAACTGCGTTCAGGCGTGCGCGCGAAAAGAAAAGAATATATATATAAATTATTAGAAACCCTATTAACCCCCTACAAACCGATTCATTTTTCTCCCCGTTTTTTGGGGGTAAAACCCGGAAAAGTTGATACGGATTTTCGAAAAGTTGATATGTTTTTCCGAAAAACCGCAGAGAGTATCCGTATTCTTTTATGTGCAACAATGCAAGGTTATGCATTGCATATTCCAAATAAATTCGTATCTTTGCAGGCTGTAAGGTACAAAAAACGCGAAAGAAACAATGCGCATAGTTATCATCAATGGTCCAAATATGAATCTTCTCGGGTTGCGTGAGCCGCAACTTTACGGCACTCGCACGATGGAAGAATATATGGAGGAATTGAGCGCCGCCTACCCCGACATCGACTTTGAGTACATGCAGAGCAACCATGAAGGCGACCTGATAGACTGGCTTCAAGAGACTGGTTTCGAGGCAGACGGCATCATACTGAATGCTGCGGGTTACACGCATACATCGGTAGCTATTCGCGACGCAGTGGCTGCAATCACAACGCCTGTAGTAGAAGTCCACATGACGGATATCGTGAATCGCGAGCCATTTCGCAAGATTAGTATGCTAAGTGACGTATGCGCGACGACAATAAGCGGCTTCGGATTGGACAGTTACGGAAAAGCCGTCAGATATTTTATTGAAAAGAAGAGTTGAAAAGACTTGTATTCATATTATTCACACTGCTTGCCATTGGTATTCAGGCGCAAAACCGCCCTTATGCCGATGAGAAACCTGTTCATTTCGGGTTCTCGCTTGGCCTGAACTTCATGAGTTTTGCCACTCCGACAATAGTTGATCCGATAGACGGCAAGGAGTATCATGCGCGCGTGAGCAGTCTCACACCTGGCTTCTCTGTTGGCTTCATCACCGATGTGAGACTAAGCCGGCATCTAAATCTGAGGTTGACACCGAGTCTCCATTTCGGCGCGCCTACAGTAACCTATCACGCCGAGCCTTCTACAGGCGATGACCGCTATTATGCTACTACATCGTTGCCAATAACCATCCCTTTGCTTCTCAAATGGTCGGCTGAGCGCGAGAGAAACTACAGACCTTATCTGATAGGTGGCGGGGGAGCAAGATTCGAGTGCATGTCAAGAAACGAGAAAGACCCTATCAGGCAGAAGGTTGTTGATTGCTTTGTGGAGGTCGGCGCAGGTTGTGACTTCTATTTCCCATGGTTCAAACTCTGCCCGCAGTTGACATACAGCATCGGATTTCTTGACGCTTTAGCACAACCTATCGGCACTTCGGTTGACCCCGACAAGAAGATATTCCACACTTCTCTGGCAGGTTTGATTAACCATCAGCTTACCCTCAGTTTTAACTTCGAATGAGACAACTGCATGCCATATTGTTTTTCTGTCTCGTAATTGCCCTTCTTGCAAGCAGTTGTGAAGACCGCCTGACAAACGACCCTTCTGCCAGAATCGAATTCTCAGCCGACACGCTGAGGTTTGATACTGTCTTCACAGAGCAAGGCAGCACAACTCGAGTGGTGATGATATACAACAGGCAGCGTGAGGCAGTGCAGATTGAGTCGGTAAACGCATCAGCAGGCAGCAGATTCAAGTTCAACATTGACGGAGAGCCTAAGTTGGAAAACATTCGCAATCTGACACTTCGCGGAGGCGACAGTCTGTTTGTGTTTGTCAAGGCATATATAGATCCACAAGACAACACTTCACCTGTTTTGATAGAAGACTCGGTATGTTTCAACGTTAACGGCATGCAGCAATGGCTTCACTTGGAGGCATACGGTCAAGACGTTGAGATACTCAGAAAAGACACGCTGAGAGGATTGAAGGTGACACTGGGAGGAGGCAAGCCTTACCTTGTATTCGACACAGTCATCGTTGCCGCCAATGCCACAATAAAGCAAGGCAGCAAATTCTATATGCATGACAATGCAGTGATGATATTCCTTGGCAATCTGCAAGTTGAGGGCACGCTTGAGCAACCTGTGGTTTTCCGTGGTGACCGTTTTGACAATATATTGCGCGACATACCATACGACTACGCATCAGGCAAATGGGGTGGCATCTTCATTCTTCAGTCAGCCGACATGCCATCAACGATGAAATACGAGATCAATTATCTTGACATTCATAGCGGCATGGTTGGAATTTTCTGCCAATCGGAAAAGACAAGCAACCTCTCAACGCTGCATATCACCAACTCGCGTCTGCACAACTTCTCGGCATACGGCTTGGTAGTGCAAAATATGAATTCGGAAATAGTGAATACCGAGATAAGCAACACGGCTGATCACTGCGTATATTTAGTCGGTGGCAAACACACTTTTGTTCACAACACCATTGCCAACTATTTCAACGACAAGAAAGAGCGCGTATCAATCCATTCGGTAGGCAGAGAAGACGCTGCTGCGGTATATATCAACGATTTGAGCAAGAATCAAGTGCGCACGGAAGCCGTATTTACAAACAACATCATCAGCGGCTGGAGGAAACAGAATATCGTCATCGCCACTGCTCTTCCAGACAGATATGAAGGTGTTTTCAAAAACAATTTCCTCAGAAATGACACCCTGAATACAACTCTTTATCCAAATAACTACTATGAGCAGGATACAGATACCGTATTCACCCGCACATATTTCAGCCGCGAAGAAGGCACATACTATGATTTCCATCTCGATTCAGTGTCACCGGCGCGCGATATCGCCGACTCACTGACAGCGGTAAAATATCCTCTTGACCGCTATGGCAACAACCGACTTGAAGACGGCAAACCTGACGCAGGCTGCTATGAGTGGCTGCCTGAAGATTTCACAGAATCGGAATAATGAGTCGTCACTAACGACAGACTGTCGATAGTTTCCTGTGGGAAAATATAATAGAGAGTAGTATCGCGCTGCAGAGAGTCGAATGCTGCTATATGCAGGTTGTTTTTCAATCCGTTGCGATTCACTTCATAAAGACTGTCAAGGTTGTAAGGCGGAATGTCGGAAGGCTTGACTCTCTTTTTGTTTTTCTTTGTGTCAAGCCATGCAAAAGAGTCGTATTCCTCCTGTAAACGCTTAATGACAGGAGGATAAATCTTGTTGAAACGTTTTGGATTGTCTGTATACCAGACAAGAGAAGAATCAAATTGTGACTGCGTCACACCATGTTTTTCTAGAGTATAGAGATAGTATTTGTTGAGTTCATCATCACGGTTGTAGTTGCAACCCATGACATAAACCACCCCATCTGTCTTATGCAAGTCATATAACAACTCACGCATCTGACGCTTACTTAGCACATTGTCAGGTCGCCAGACACAAGAGCAGAGCAAACAGCAGAATAGAGAAAGAAGCAGTATTTTTTCAAGATTTCTCATCCTCTTTACTCAGAGAGCGATTCAGATCTTTTGAATAGAAAAGCAAGACTGCTATCACTGCCACTGTTATGCAAGAGTCTGCGAAGTTGAATACAGGGCGAAAGAAGACAGTCTCACCTGCAGAGTTGTGAATCAGAGGAAAATAGAGCATATCCACCACCCTGCCGTAAAAAAACGAAGCATAACCGCCGGCATCAGGAAAGAGTGTAGCAACTGTCAACGGCGTCGACTCGGAGAAAACAAGTCCGTAAAACAGGCAGTCGATAATATTACCCAAGGCTCCGGCAGTAATCAATGCTACCATGACAAGATAACCTATTCTCGTATTGTCTTTATGAATGAGCTTGTGCATATACCAGCAGAAAAGCCCGACTGCCAGAATACGGAATAAGGTGAGAAAAAGTTTGTCAAACCACTCTATGCCGAATGCCATGCCGTTGTTTTCAACAAAGCATATCTTAAACCAAGGTAATATCTCATGCGCCTCACCGAGGGTGAAGTTGAGTTTGACATAAAACTTGAGGCATTGGTCAATCACCAACACCAGCGTTATTATTCCAGCCACGAGCCATGCCTGCGATTTAGATGAAAGAGTATTAGCCATAATACTACTTCACCTTGCCTTCTTTGGCCTCGATACTTAAAGTGGCATGAGGCACAGCGCGCAGACGCTCTTTAGGAATGAGTTTGCCTGTAACACGACAGATGCCATAGGTTTTGTTTTCGATGCGGATTAACGCAGCCTGCAAATTCTGAATATACTTCATCTGACGTTGCGCAAGTCTGCCCATTTCCTCTTTGTTCAAAACCGAAGCACCCTCTTCAAGCACTTTGAATGTAGGCGACGTATCATTTACATCGTTGCCTTCTCCTGCTACCATCTGGCGAAGATTCTCATACTCGGCTTTGGCTTTTGCCAACTTCTCATTTATCAACTGACGAAATTCTTCAAGTTCTTCGTCAGAATAACGTGTCTTCTCTGCCATAACAAATGCGGTTTAGTTGTTTTGATTGTAGGTTGCAAAGATACAAATTTATTTTTATATGCAAAAACATTTCTTGGCACAATTATTGTGATGTTTAAAATAATTAACATATCAGCATTTAGTCTTATGAAAAGGAAAGTATTCTGTCTGTTTTTTCTATTATATTCTGTATTTTCTTATTCGCAATATAGTTTGAGCGGTCATGTTCAAAACAAGCAAAGCGGCGAATTGGTGGAAATGGCTACCATTCGTCTGTTTTCCTATCATGGCAGCGACTCCACATTAGTGCAAGGAGCTCAAACTGACTTTGATGGCAACTTCAAGCTTTCAAACATCAAAAACGGCAGGTATAAACTGATAGTATCGTCGGTAGGTTACAGAGAGGTTGTCACTCCCATAACTGTCAGCGACAAAGATATGCACTTAAGAGCGATTCGCTTGGAGGAGACAGTGGAGGCTCTTGCAGAGGTTGAGGTGACAGGAAAGGCTGCAGAGATGACAGTAAAAGGCGACACTCTGGAATATAACACTGCAGCATACAAGACTCAAGAGACGGATATGGTGGAAGACCTGTTGAAGAAGATGAATGGAGTGCAGGTAGATTCAGAAGGCAACGTGACAGTTAACGGTGAATCAATAACAAGCATACGAATTGACGGCAAGAAGTTTTTCGGCAACGATGTGCAAGCAGCAACCAAGAATATTCCTGCTGATATGATTGACAAGATTCAGGTTATAGATGAAAAGTCTGACATGGCGAAACTTACAGGCTTTGAAGACGATGACACCGAGCGAATCATCAACCTGAAACTGAAAGAAAACAAGAAGAAAGGAATCTTTGGCAACTTCAACGCAGGAGCAGGCGCAGATCTCATTGCCGACAATGGCAAGTGGTTTGACTACAACAAGAATTTCATGAGTGAGGATTTCCGCTACAATGCCTCTGCCTTCCTCAATCTGCTGCTCGGAGAGAGCCAGACTACCATTATAGCAGGCGCAAACAATACCAATGAGCCACGCACTGGAAGAGGCAGAGGCTGGTGGGGAGGACAAAATTCAGGAATCACATGGGCTGAGAATCTCGGCGTCAACACCAATATAGCAGGTAAAAACGGCTACCTATACGGTGGTGACATGCAACTAAACCATTCATTTAATGACACACACACAAAGTCAGAGAAAGAGCAGTGGACAGACGATTATACCTATCAGCAGAATGACACATCGTCAAAGCAGTCACAGACTTGGGATGCGAAAGCAAGACTTGAGTTTGAATTTCAGGTTGACAGCATGAATAAGATAATTCTCAAACCTGAGATATCATATACTCACAACTTCGATAACTCTTACAAGGCATACGACTATTTTCGTGACAACGACACCACCACTGTAGGCAAGCAGAATAACCTTGGCACGTCGGCTGACATAGGAGCAAAACTGCAACTCATCTACAACCACAAATTTCTAAAACCAGGACGCACTCTCACCCTCAACACCAATATCGATTTCAGCAATACCAAAGGCGACTCTCACAACAAGTCAGACAACAAATCGTATATCTCCACACCAATTGCCTCCGTAAACCAGTGGACTCTGAAAACACAAAATGCGCTCTCATACGCCATCAGAATGTCATACGTAGAGCCGATATGGAAAACCAACCACTTTCTTGAAACAGCAATCCGTTTTCAACACAGCAACCGCTGGTCGGAGAAAAAACAGTATAACGACTCGCTTCACACGATGCTTGATGCAGACTATTCCAACTCACTCAGCAACACTTTCTTCTCCGAGTCAGTTGAACTGAACTACAAATGGATAGAACAGTATTTCGATCTCACAGCAGGTATCCGCTTCAACCCATCTCAGACTCTGAGTAAAACCACTTACGGCAATGGCTTACTGAGAGATACCACTGTGGCAGTATATAACTTTGCTCCAAACGTCACATTCAAATACAAATTCGGCAAGAAAGAGTTTGCCCGCATACGTTACCGCGGTCAATCTGAGCAACCTTCAATAACACAGATGGAGCCTGTGAAAGACAACTCCAATGCAATGAATGAGACTATCGGCAACCTAAATCTCGTACCCGCTTTCCGTCACAGGATAAACTTCATGTACTCCAGATACAACGAACAACGTTTTTCAAGTATCACAACCGGTATCTTCGCCAACCTCACGAAAGACGCGCTTGTGAATAACAGCATCTACGACCAGAATGGCAAACTATATCAGCAGACAGTAAATGCCAAAACCATTCCCTACTCCATTTATGCTCATTTCATGTATAACACACCGTTTGCAAACAAACTTCTTCAGTTTCACACTCGCACCAATGTAGGCTACAACATGCGTATTGCTTACGTAACAAGAGAGATGGCAACTGCCGACATAGAGAAACTGATAGAGCAGAATACATGGACACTCGGCGATGAGAGCCGCACTGGCAACGTGACTGTAGGCGAAGACCTGACACTAAGGCTCACACACAAGATAGTGGATTTTGGAGTGCATGGCATTTTCAACTACTCTTTCACACACAACAACCTGACAGCGCAAAGCCGCAGCAACGTATTCAACTGGTCTGTGACCGGTGACCTAACATTCCACTTGCCAAAAAATTGGGAGATTGCTGCAGACATAGGTTATACCGACCGCATAGGCTACGGCAAGCAACTTGGCAATTTGAGCGAGATAATGCTTAATGCATCAATAAGCAAGACATGGGGATTTGCCACCCTCTCTCTGAAAGCCAATGATATACTCAACCAGAGAAAGAATATCGTCCAAACTGTCGGAGAAAACTATGTGCAATACCAACGTTTCAACACACTACCAACCTATGCAATGCTCACCTTCACATACAAACTCAACCGCATGGGTGACATGAAAGCGAAAGGTCACGCCGCCTTCATGCAGGAGATGGTAGAGAACAACGGTCGCCCGCCCATGGGCCCACCACCAATGCTGAGATAGATAAAAGAAAAACAATAATAAAAGCCATTCCCTGATTGGAATGGCTTTTATTATATGACAACCAAGTATCGTGATATTAGAATGTGTATCTGATACCAGCGTTGATAGACGAGTCAAACATAGGCATTACACCTCCTCCGCCAAAGCCTAAGCCAAAACCTGGACGGAAATCGAAGTTAATAGCCATAGGAGCATTGATAAAGTTGATTTCAAAGCCAACAAGAGCATTGAAACCCCATTTACCCATACCAAAGCCACCAGCAGCGCCCAGTTTAGTACCACCTCCGACATACCAATCAAGAGCGATATTCTGTCCCTTGGTGCCTTCTCCCTGATAAGCGAAGTTAACGCAGTCAATAAATTCATCCATTGCACCACCACCACCTTGTACGCCAAAGAACGACATACCGTAGTACAAGTCATCAATGATGGTGAAATGCGGGTTAATCATTGTCTTGAAACAAATACCGAGTGCCATACCTGTAGAAAGACCAAGGCTGTACTCATACTTCTTCGCACTAACTGACACTACCATCAGCAACGCCAACGCAATAGTAATAATTCTTTTCATAAAACAAACTTTTTGAGGGTTAATATTATATTGTTTATTCTTTTTCAATAAGTATTCGATGCAAGCGAGACACAGATTATTTCAGTAAATCCAAAATACGCAGTGCTTTGTCTTTTTGTTGCTCAAAAAGAGGTTGAACATAAGGTTTGCCTTCATAAGTGGCAGGAGTCGGGGTATTGTAAAGTCTCTCTCTGAGTTCAGGTATATCATTGCGACTGAATGATTTGAATTTAGGCAGAAAACGTTCTGCATACAAAAATTTCTCGCCATTGATTGTAAGTTCCAACACAACAGAAATTCCAAGATTCTCCAGAAATACATTTTTGGGGTACATAATGTAGGTAGAACCTTCGGATACAGGCACATAGAGAACAGGGTTCATTACAATCTCATACATCTTCAAATCCTCATCGAGTTCAAGAGTAGTTCCAGCAAACTTGGTTGTGCAATTGTATTTTGCTATTTCAGAGTTCTTTCTGCTGCGATAAACGGGAGAAACTGTGGTATCAAGCATTAGATAATTATCCTTGCACATCACCCGCCTCATTGCATTGGGGTCATCAAGCGTTTTCCAGAAGCTGCCATTGACTACAGAAGTAATTGGTAGTGGCTCGCATTCAAGTCCGTAGAACTGATAATAAGGTCTAATTGGCAAAGAATAACCATCATCGCAGAAAACAAAGTCGTATGCAAGGAGTTTTACAGAATCTACTTTATCGAAGGGGAAAAGAATGTTGTCGCTGTTTAGAATGAGATTTAGCGATGTAGGATCAAGGAAAGTAGCATAGCGCAAAGCGGGCTCTTCTATACCTCCCCAAGCAGCATCATGACGAATACCATCATTACCCATCGCAGTCCAATTGCTATATTCACTATATCTGCCATTGAAGAACAAAGCGTCACTGGATACATAAACCACAGGATTATCCGCCAGATTCCAGACCCCGATGCTGTAAGTATTGGAATTGCTTGCCGAATTTTTGGTTTGGAGGATATTGTTGAAGAGATAATCAACTGACATTGATACCGGTGCCAAAGTGGTACCTTGCGAAGAGAAAGATGTCATGGTAATATCTGCTTTCTCTTTCACATTCATCTTGAGATCAATATTGTATTTTGTATCACCTGCTTCCTCTATCGTCTGCAATACGCCTCCAACCAATCCTGACAATGCACCTATTCCGCCCAAAAATCCTACTGCCTTTTGAGCAGTTACATGTTCGCTACCCAAATTTACTATTGTAGAAATAATTGATGCGATGCTCGAGAGGGTGCTATTGGCAGTAGAGAGTCCTACAGATGCAGCACGCATACCGCTCCCCGGTGCTGTGATAAATGAAGAATCGCCTATAGATGAGAGTGTGCCGGTAATAGTAGCAGAACCGCTGATAGAGGACTGGGCAATGCTCTGCAGCGAAATATCCAACTTGTCTTTGCCATCAAGTTTGCTAATACCGCTGAAAGCCATCTCGTAGCAAATCCATCCCGGATTGAGTGCACCTGTAACATTGCCTGATATGGGAGCGAATGTGATTTGATTCCTATTAGGAGAAACAAGAGACGGATCTGCAATAGAACTACTCCAATTCTTATGCAACAATGAGTCGGATGGTTGCCAACCTGTGGTGTTGGCATCGAAGATATGACTATTGTTGCTCGTGTTCAAATTAGCCACGAAATAGTAAGACGATGCATTATAGTTAGGAATTTCATCCAAATAGACATAGAAACGCATACAATTGCGAATACTATCCCACAATGCGAACATATTTGTGCCAGGGACAGACTTGTCGTCACATAGATTGAATGCCAACTGCCACACTTTTTCGGTATTAGGATACAAATACTTAATCGGCAGTGATGTTTGCGACACATCTGCCCAGGGCAAAGCTATAGTATCCCACCCTCCTATTGCATGGTTATTGTAGATGGCTATTGTCTTCTGTGTACGCCAGTTGCTTTTGTTGAATCCTGACAACGCATTATCAGCGCCAGGGTTAATGTCAAGACAAGCAGTTTGCGTCACTGCGATATGAATCACTTTACCGTTAGCTGTCTGCAAATAAACGCTACCTTCTCTTGCTTCACCACTTGCCGAAGGAGTTATGCTCACACGCATTACAGGGTGATTGTCGTTGTCATTACCTTTCTGTACAAAATGCAACCACGATGGTGAGGAAACTATCTTTGATATACTACCTTGTACACTGTCAATCACCATTTCCGTGTTGTATGTAGCATTTATCACTAAAAGTGAATAGTGATAGTCAGCTTCAGGCTGCTCGGGTTCAACATTATTCTGACATGAACCAAGCATAACAAACAACAACAAGCAACACACAATTGCCATATCATTAAAACATATAAAATTTCTCATATATTTATACAAAATTTTACGCTTAAAAGACATCTTTCTCCGTTGCAAAGATAATTACTATTTTAATATCTGCAAAATAGTTTTGTAATCTAAGAATAATTACATGCCACTTACATCTGCAGCAATCTGTTTTCGCAAGTCTTCAATAGAGCGGAAACTACGCTCTTCTCGAATGAAACGTCTAAATGACACTGTCAGTTGCTGCTCATACAGTTCTCCATCATAGTCAACAATATGCACTTCGAGAGTACGCTTTTCAGCATTAATCGTCGGGTTATTGCCGATATTGAGAATTCCCTTAGCCAATTTACCTTGCATGCAAACTCCAACTGCATATACTCCGTCCATAGGAATGAGTTTGTCGCCTTCAACTTCAATATTAGCAGTAGGGAAACCTATTTGTCTGCCTAGTTGCCTGCCATGCACAACCTTGCCACTAAGACTATATTCATACCCAAGCAAACGGTTGGCATCTGTAACTTTCCCCTTAAGCAGCATCCTGCGTATAACTGTAGAACTAACATGAGTATTCACATCGTCACACTCCGTTAATTGAACTATCTCCAAACCAACCCTGGCAGCCATAGACTTATAATCGTCAGCAGTAGCAGGCATATCGCTGCCAAAACGCTGGTCATAACCCATAAGCAACGCATCAACATTAAATTGCTCATGAATATATTGCATAAACTGCTCAGCTGTCATCTTGCGTACATCTTCGAAGCGAAGCATCTCCACCTTGTGCACACCGCACTCGCGAAGCATAGTTTCACGCTCAACAGTTGTTGTAAGAAGTGTGACAGGCATGTCAGGTGAAAGCAGTTGACGAGGATGACACGAAAAAGAAATCACCATAGCCTGCATGCCACGATGCTCTGCCTCTGCACACAACTCCCGAATCACATATCTATGCCCGACATGCACTCCGTCGAAGAATCCTATGGTAGCAATAAAACCCATTACAACTTGATATAAATATTCTTTCTATATAATGGATAACCGATACACCACATTATACCTACAAGCGATAGTGCACATACAAGTGAACCACCTTTGTCACCAAACAACGGTTGAATACATACTTTATACCAGAAACTCCAAAGTGAATACTGGTCACCATGGAAACCGAAACGTATGTTGGATATGGTTATCACTATTATGCCTGACAGTACAAAGATAAACAGAGGATTGGCACCAAAACTTTCGAAGAATACCGCCCAAGTTCGCTTACCTTTAATATCAATAATCCATATAAGCAGCGCCAACAACAATGATGCCAAGCCGCAAGTCACAAGCACATAACTTGCGCTCCACAAACTTTTGTTTATAGGAAATGCATAGTCAAGCAGAAAACCGCTCAACAGAATGATACTTCCAAAAATGAACAAGTTGTTAACCTTCTGCCATTTGTCAGACGGGCGCATTATAAGCATACCTGCCATTACACCAAGCAGACAGTGGGCGACACAAGGTATGGTAGAAAGGAGTCCTTCCGGGTCGAAAGCAATGCCACCCTTGTGATACATGTGTCCTTCTCCGAGCACAGCAACGTCAAGGCGTGCCACGATATTGTCAGTATTCAAATCGAAACTGCCTGTCACACCTATTATTATACAATATATTATCATGAGCACAGCAGCAACCCAAGGTGCATGCTTCGGTTTGAAAAGCAACAAACACAACCCACCAAGTATAGAGACAATGCCGAGTCTTGGCAAAACACCCATAAAACGCATGTTATGCAGAATCTTCTGCCACACATCAGTCCAAGTACCATCAGCAGAGAGTGTTCGCAAAGTAATACCATAGCAACCTATTGCCCACCCAATGAGCACAAGCAACAAACCACGATAAAGCAGTTTGCCCACAGCGTGCCAAGTGAGACGAAAATCCGTCTTGCTCCATGAAATATACATCGCTACACCCATAACAAACATAAAGAAGGGAAACACAAGGTCGGTAGGAGTACAACCATTCCATTCAGCGTGACGCAACGGAGCATATATATGACTCCATGATCCTGGGTTATTCACCGTTATCATTCCTGCGATGGTGATACCTCGAAGAACATCAAGAGCTACAAGTCGTTTCTGCTTTTCCATAAATACCATTTATTTTACAAACGTTTCATACATCAGGCTGAGCACACGAGTAAGGATATTGAGATTGCTGCAGTCAGAGCCTGACGGGTCAGTATCAAGTTCCGGCTCAAGAGCGCCAGAAGAAATGACAACAAAACCGTATTTCTTTTCAGGGTTGAAGAACATAGCACTACGCATACCGTATGCTCCTCCTGTATGACCTGTCAGCGTTACACCAGGAGAATACCTGTCGGTCTGCCAGAGCGTCAGACCATAATTCTCTTCATCTGAGCGCGGACGCTGCATTTCACAACTACTCTCCCCACTTATTATCTTCACTCCGTCTGGCGAAGTTCCATAGTTCATGTGCATAAGCATATACTTAGCCAGACTGAGAGCCGAAAGTTTCATACCGCCTGTGGGAGAAAACAGAGGAGTGTCGTAGCCGAAACGGTAATCGCGCAGTCTTTCACCACGCGAGGCATACGCCTCCAAGGAGGTGTTGACCACACTGTCTTCATATATGTTATACAATTGTACAAAGCGGCTTCTGTCGAGCGAATCCACATTATAACCTCCTTCAAGACATAAAGGCTGAAGGATATGATTCTTTATGTAAAGGTCAAACCGCTCACCCGACAGTCGCTCCAGTATGGCACCTGCAAGATTAAGGTTAAGGTTGCAGTATTCGTATCCATTCCCAGGCTCATAGTCGTTGAAGCAGTCTTTCCAATGAATCTCAGACGAGTCACTTATCAAGTCGAAGTTGAAATACCCCTGACTGTCGTTCAAAGAAGATGTGTGCGAGAGGAGCATTTCCAAGGTAACAGGGATGTCAGGATAATGAGGATTGCGGATATAGAAACCTGCAAGAATGCTTACATCGTCTGAAAGACTCACCTTACCCTGTTCCGCCAACTGTAACAACGAAGTAGTGGTGAAAGACTTGGAGATAGATGCGATACGAAACATATCATCATCGTGCAGAGTGTCGGCATTTTCTACACTTCGCATGCCAAACGACTTGTGATAACATATACTGTTATTCTTCACCAACACGACCGCAAGACCCGTATTCTTCAAATCTAACCGAATATGCTCCACCTGAGCCTCGAAAGACTTAACACTGCGGCTGTTGACACCAGCATTGCAAGCAGCAAGAAAAAAACTGCCTACCAAAGCAACAAGAATTATAAGTGAATGTTTAAGCATATATATCAGTCAGCATATATTGAGCATATATTGAAATAAGAGTGAAAGTATGGTCATTTTCATCTACTTTGCAAAGATACAACATTCACTTCAATCATACAAATTCTACTATCGAATGCTGCGATTTTGTCAAAATAGGCAATCTTACATGTTGCGTATTCAAAAAAAATGCACTAATTTTGCAAGAACAAAAGACAATAATACAGCATAAGGGTAAATCCTCTTAATTATAAGTTTTATGGAAAGAAGAGTACGCGTACGTTTTGCGCCATCACCAACAGGGGCGCTGCATATCGGCGGTGTGAGAACTGCTTTGTATAACTACCTTTTTGCCCGTCAGCATGGCGGTGACATGCTGCTACGAATAGAAGATACCGACTCGACCCGCTTCGTACCTGGAGCAGAGGAGTATATCATAGAAGCACTGCAATGGTTGGGCATTGAGATAGACGAAGGTATAGGTGTATGGGGCAAAGGGCTAAAAGGTGAAAAGGCTAACGGGTTAAATATCCATGGCCCTTACCGTCAGTCAGAGCGTAGGGAGATATACCACAAATACGTAAAACAACTGCTTGATTCAGGCAATGCCTATATAGCATTCGACACCCACGAAGAGTTGGAGCAGAAGAGAAATGAGATAAAGAATTTCCAGTATGACGCCTCCACACGCATGCTGATGCACAACTCTCTCACCATGCCGGCGGAAGAGGTAGAGCGGCGAATCAAAGATGGTGAACAGTATGTAGTACGTTTCAAGATAACTCCTAACGAAGACGTGCATGTACACGACCTCATACGCGGAGAGGTGGTAATAAACAGCAATATACTTGATGATAAGGTGTTATACAAGTCAGCAGACGACCTGCCCACCTATCACCTTGCCAACATAGTTGACGACCACCTGATGGAAGTAAGCCACGTTATACGCGGTGAGGAATGGTTGCCAAGTGCTCCGCTGCATGTGCTTCTCTACCGCGCTTTCGGTTGGGAGGACAGCATGCCTGAATTTGCCCACCTGCCTCTGCTTCTGAAGCCAGACGGCAACGGCAAGTTGTCAAAGCGTGACGGCGACCGCCTTGGATTCCCGGTATTCCCTCTTGAATTCCACGACCAGAAGACAGGAGCAGTGTCGAGCGGTTATCGCGAGAGCGGTTATTATCCAGAGGCAGTAATCAACTTCCTCGCCCTGCTTGGCTGGCATCAAACCGGTGACAAGGAGATATACTCAATGGAGGAATTGATACAAGACTTCTCGCTTGACCGCGTGAGCAAATCCGGAGCCAAATTCGACTATGAGAAAGGCAAATGGTTCAACCACCAGTACCTCATGATGCGTGACAACAGCCTCATTGCAAAAGAGTTTATACCTATTCTCGAAGCACACGGAGTTGCTACAAACATATATCCAATGCCAACAATCGAGCATATAGTAGGCCTGATGAAAGAGCGTGTCAACTTCGTGAGCGAATTATGGGAACAATGCAACTTCTTCTTCACCGCGCCTGAAGAATATGACGAGAAGTCGCTGAAGAAACGTTGGAAAGAAGACTCTCCGCGTCACATGAAAGAGATGCTTGCACTGCTTGAGCAGCAAGACGACTGGTCGGCAGAAGCACTTGACAACCTGATTATGCCGTGGATAGCAGAGAAGGAATACGGCGTAGGTCTGGTCATGAATGCTTTCCGCATCTGCCTTGTAGGCGCTGCCCGTGGTCCTCACATATGGGAGATAACAGACGTGCTTGGCAAGGAAGAGACCCTTCGCCGAGTTAAGGCAGCGCTTGAGAAGATAGGATAAGAGGTTAAGAATTAAGGTATAACTATAACATCGAACAATATTTATCCATATTACGCCAATACTGGCATTATGATGATTTCCGCCCGTTACAGGCGGAAATCATTGAAAGTATAGGCAGTGGTCGCGACACTCTTGCTCTGATGCCAACAGGCGGAGGCAAGTCGCTGTGTTTTCAAGTGCCGACAATGGCGAAAGAGGGATTATGTCTGGTTATCACTCCGCTTATAGCACTGATGAAAGACCAAGTGGAGAATCTTCGTCAACACGACATCTTCGCCGAGGCAATTTACACCGGTCTTACCCAAGACGACATTGCCATCACTCTTGACAAATGCCGCTACGGCAACCGCAAATTCCTGTATGTCTCACCCGAGCGGTTGGAGGCAAGAGACTTTATCAAGCAACTCACCACCCTGCCAGTCTGTCTCATCGCCGTTGACGAGGCACACTGTATCTCGCAGTGGGGTTATGACTTTCGCCCTGCCTACCTGCGTATAGCACAGATACGCAAGGCGTTGCCAGACGTGCCTGTGCTCGCACTCACTGCCACCGCCACACCTGAAGTGGTTTGTGACATACAAGATAAACTGCTTTTTAAGCATAAGAATGTGCTGAAGAAGTCTTTTGCCAGAGACAACCTATGCTATGTGGTGCGCACCACCGATGACAAATTCGGGCAACTGCTGCATATACTACATAGCGTACCAGGCAGTAGCATAGTATATGTTAGAAGCAGAAAGAATACAACGGAGGTCGCGGACTTGCTGGTAAAGGAAGGCATTACCGCCACACACTACCATGCCGGACTCAGCAACAGTGACAAAGACGGAAAGCAAAAGAGTTGGAAATCAGGCGAGACACGTGTCATGGTTGCCACCAACGCCTTCGGCATGGGTATTGACAAACCTGACGTACGCACTGTGATTCATCTTGACTTGCCGGATTCGCTCGAGGCGTATTTTCAGGAGGCAGGTCGCGCAGGCAGAGATGGCAAAACAGCATACGCAGTGTTGCTCTACAACAATGATGACAAAATAAAGTTGAAGAAGCGTGTTCAAGACAACTACCCTGACCGCGACTTCGTAAAACGAGTGTATGAGGCGGCAGGAAACTGGCTTGAAGTAGGTATAGGCTCAGGACTTGACCACACTTTCGTTTTTCCATTCGAGAAGTTCTGCGCAGACAAACATCTGCCTCTACTGCCAACAATGAGCGCCTTGCAACTGCTTTCGCAGGCAGGCTATTTAAATTACATTGAGGAGACAGAAACAAATCCGCGCGTTAAGATGCAGGTAACACGCGAAGAGTTATATTCCGCACAACTGACACCACGTCAGGAGAGAATCGTCAGTCTGCTGCTGCGCACATATACCGGTATCTTTGCCGACCCGGTGTATATAAACGACAATATACTTTCTGAGAGACTTGGCATTGACAACAAACTGTTAAATACAGAACTTGTCAACTTAGCGCGTGAACACCTGCTTACCTACATACCTCGCAGGAAAACTCCATATCTCCACTACCCTCTTGAGCGGCAAGAACTCAGATATGTAAAGTTGCCAAAGTCAGTATTTGAAGACCGTCAGGAACAATATATCAAGCGCATTACCGCTATGCAGGAGTACGCCTCGCAGACTCAGTTCTGCCGCTCGCAACTGTTGCTCGCTTACTTCGGAGAGACAGAATCAGAGCCTTGCGGCAAATGCGATGTATGCAGAGAGAAAAACAAACTACACTGATTCAATGTTTTCCTGATTGATACAGGGTTCGCCGTTTAGACGAAGGAAAACCTGTGTAGTGGCAACAACGTCTTTCTGACAATAGACAGATATGCGGTTGATATCTTTTTCTTTGTAATATACCCTTGCCACTTCGCTACCATCAATATCGTCTTTCGGTGTAGGTATGCCGAATATGGCAGTAAGTGTCTTTAGTGAGGTGAAACTCTTGTAGTCACCGAATTTCCACAACTCCATAGTGTCAACAAACTGCACCTCCCACGGTTTCTTTCCTGCAATCTGCAGACAATCAGGCAGACCAATACCATTTATCAGCGCTCTGCGGCAGACATAAGGCACATCAAACTCCTTGATGTTGTGTCCGCATAACGTATGATACGGTGTGAGCATGAACTTGCCAAGCAACTCAAAGAAGTCTATCAGTATCTGCTTCTCGTCACTTCCGCAGAATGACTTGGTACGCAGATGCCACTCACGGTCTTTAATATAACAAATACCAACTGAAATACAGACGACCCGCCCATACTCGGCATAAATAGCAGCCTGTTCCCATGCCTCGGCAGCCGAATCATAGCACTCATACTTCTGCGGCGTAGCGGCACTCAACTTGTCGTATTTCTCGCTCCAGAGATGCTGCATTTCCTCTGACAGCATTGCATACTCCTCCACATTGGGAGCCGTCTCAATGTCAAAGAACAATATTTTGTCTAATGACTGGCGTAACATAGAATCAAATTTTACTTGGCACAACCATCTGCAATGCGGAAGGTATGATTTCTATTTTGTATGGACCACAAGCATCAACCAGTATGCCGTCTTTCTCGAACATCACATGCTCTTTAGTCCGTAACATTACCTCTTTGGCAGTAAAATAGTTGATGAATGATATTTCTTTCAGTCGTCCGTTGAAGAGTTTGGGCAACGCTGACATTATCAGTCGGAAAGTTGGTTTTGTAACAAACATACCGTGGAAAATGCCATCACGAGGGTCTGCATCAGGGTTTTGACGTATGCCGCCACCAGAGAACGGCCCATTGCCTATATTCATCGTAAACATCAGTTCATGCAGACGCAGACCTCCGTCTGTCGTTAGTTCCACAGGCAGTGACTTATGCGTAAACACTGCCGACAGAAGACCGAAGAAGTAGTTCAAACCATGACTGCCAACATAGTATTTAAGCACTTGCGCACGCTGGCATGTCTTTGAGTCGATACCGAAACCGACAGAATTGATAAAATAGTGTTTCTCCGCCTCTCCGTTGCGCCAGAGGGTAAGGCAACCCACATCAACTGTCTGACGTCTGCCGGTGTTGAAAAATATGTCAAGAGAGCGTTTGTAGTCACGAGTAAGACCCCAGAAACGCCCCCAGTCGTTACCTGTGCCGCGAGGCATCAGACCAAATGCCACTTTCTTACGCTGCTGCTCAGATACTTGCGCATGCATTATACCGTCAATCACCTCCGAGAGGGTGCCGTCACCTCCGAGAACCAGAATCTCGTCATAACCATCCTCCACCAGTTCACGTGCCAGTTCGGTGGCATGTGTAGCGTATTTGGTAACCTTATACTCAAACTGTTGATTACGCTGTTTCAGCAAATGAAACAAATAGAGACGCTGTCTTCGGTAGGTTGACTTGCCCGATTTCGGGTTAATGATTATTCCCAGCATGGTATAATATTATATATATTAAGGTATCGTTTAATAGATTTCGCTTGCAAAAATAGTGATAATATTTCATATACGCAACAAGAAAGGCTCTACTCATGTAAAGCCTTTCCTGTTTGCTATTCTGTAACAGCTACTGTCTTAGTTAGCATCCTGCACAAGGCGAACTGACATACCGTTTCGTCCGCCGGCAAAGCCCTCATCAAAACCATCATCAGCATAGAATGTTATAAACCAAGCGGGAGCTTTTCCGTTCCCTGTATGTGAAGTTGATGTCCAATAATAGCCGGTTTCAGCAACTCCACTTATCTCATTCTCTCCAGAATCATTTGTATAGCGACAACCTGCCGCAGGCAGGAATATTGCACCTGCGTCTTCCATCATCTGCCACTCGTCGAAGGTGTAATTATTGGCATCGGCATATGTTGTGGCTACATTCCCATAGGTGCGGAAACTCAAACCGTTAGGCAAAATCCATGTATCAGGAAGTATCACATGTCCGTGATAAACATCTATACTTGCCAAAGCATGAAGTTTGTCCGCATTCGGGCGCTTTTTCAACAAATACATCCATTCATCACGTGTCAGTGTGCGCCACGTAGCGTTGGCACCACCCTCTATCACGTTGTCGCCCCACTCGTTGTATGTGTAATCATTGTCATCAATAGATGTCCTCAAAGGATTCTTCCCTGTGCCCCAGCCGAAGAGGTCGTACTCGCCACCCAGATAACCTTCATTCATATACCTGTTACCCATAGCATTATAGACATATTGCAACTTGGGGAAACTCCATTTATTACCATCAGGTTTATAAAACAGGTTGCCTCGTGAGAAATATACTTTCTTTGTAGCACTAACGGAAAATCCCGGCTTTTCGTATGCCGCACGACGGATACTTACCTTTGCCCGTTCTCCGCCGAAACTGCTTGATATAGCAATCGTACCTGTCGTTTCCTTTTCTTCTGTAGAAGATTTCACGGTGACAATCATTGTGGCATCACCGCTACCCTCCGTCTTGTCAACAGAGAACATCTTCACTCCGGTAAGTGATGCTGTCCACGGGTAGTTACTCTTGATTTCTATGGTATATTTGCCACCTGCTGCGGGAGCGTCTATCTTCAGCGGGCTGACAGAGAGAGATGCAGCGGCCTTACCCTCGCGATTGACAGTAACCTGCACTGCGACAGGAGTATAACCGTCGGAGCGGACTTCTTCTATGGTGATAATGGCGGTGGCAGGGTCAACACTTGTGGCTTCCTCAACGATGATGCCGAAAGAACCGTTGTTCACGCTCTCGGTAGTGCCATAGATATTTATCCAATCTGCATCCCAGCTTTTATAGACGCGCCAGCGGGCGTTGGACTCGATGTTGACGGTGAAGTTGCCTCCTTCCGCGGGAGCGTCAATAGCGGTCGGGTCAACAGTAAGCGAGGTGGCGTCGGTGCCTCCGCGCGTGATAGTCACTATCTGTTCGCCTGCCTCCTTGCCTTCGCCGTAAGGAGCCACGGTGATGGTCGCCGTGGTAGTCTCAGGAGTTGTGGCAGCTGAGACTGTCACGGTGATATTGTCGTTGTTCTGACTCACGCCTTTGCTCACCTTTGCCCATGAGGCGTTGCTGGCGATTGACCATTTGATATTGCCCTCCACCATTATGGTGTAAGTGCCACCCTCTTTAGGCGTGTTTATCGCCTTGTCGGAAGTGACAACCAATGAGGGAGCGGGTTTGGCAAGACGAATGACGGTAAGGACGGCCTTGTTCTCGCCGGAGGTGAATGTCACCCTGCCGAGGTTTTCAATGCTCTCCTTGTTGACAGTGATTTTGATACCCACTTCGGTAGTGCCTGCCTTGCCTGAGGTGGCGTCAAGACGTATCCATGACTCCTCGCAAGCAGCCGTCCAAGTGTCAACGGCTGTCACGCTGAATGTGTACTCGCCTCCGGTATAGGGAGTCATCAAAGTGTCCTGACTGAGACGTATTGCCTTCTCCGGCTCAGCACTCGGATTGTTGCATGCGGCAAAAAGCAGTGCCGTCAATGCAAATAAACAAAATTTCTTCATTGTAGTATTGTTTATAATTAGCGATTTCTCAGTAATTGAGTGTGTTTTTTAATTTTGTTTGCAAAATTAGTGATAATATTTTACATACACAACATCTACAATCACGCATTTTTCTTCGGCAAGATATTACTTCACCCTCTGGGGAGATGTAATACAAAAAAGGCTCTCCATCAGGAAAGCCTTTTATTGTCTATATATCCGCTTTTTATGCGAAGAATTCCTTTATGTTATCGTTAAGAACGATTTCCTCTTGGAAGATGTAAGCACCGGTCTTCGGACTTTTAACCATCTTAATGCACTTAGAGTGCTTCTTGCTTTCGCTACCTGTTTGAAGAGTAGCCACCGCTTTCTTTGCCATAGTCTAAAATGTTTAGCTGTTGATTACTTAATCTCTTTGTGGATGGTATAACGCTTCAGAATCGGGTTATACTTCTTCAGCTCCAGACGCTCAGGAGTATTCTTACGGTTCTTTGTCGTGATGTAACGACTTGTACCGGGCATACCGCTGGCCTTGTGTTCTGTGCACTCAAGTATCACTTGTACGCGTGCTTCTTTTGATTTCTTTGCCATCTTGTTGTCCTCCTTTTTTTATTCGTAAAGATACCCTTTTTCGGCTGCCTGCTTCAAAGCTGCATCCAGACCGATTTTGTTAATTGTACGCAGACCAGCCGCACTCACGTTCAAGCTGATCCAGCAATCCTGTTCTACCCAGTAGAACTTCTTGTGGAAGAGGTTCACATCAAACGTCCTCTTTGTGTGACGTTTTGAGTGAGACACATTGCATCCACCCATGGCTTTCTTGCCGGTAATTTGACAAATCTTTGACATTTTATTATAGTTTTTAGTTAAATTTTCTTCTCAAATCTACCCTATCTTCCTCATTATCACCTCCATTAGTCTAAACGAGACCATTCCACGCCAAAATGCCTGCAAAGGTACTACAAGTTTTTCGAATACACAACACTTGGCTGCATTTTTTTTAAAATATTCTTGTCTGCCATTTTGGCAGTAGTACATACACCATGTCACTTTGGCACAAAATGTGCTATTGTTAAGACGTCAGTCAAGACAGAATAATAACAAACAAAAAACATATATTATTATGAAAAACGTAAAACCACTGGCAGACCGAGTGCTTATTAAACCGGTTGCCGCAGAAGAAAAGACTGTCGGGGGAATCATCATTCCTGACACAGCAAAAGAAAAGCCGTTGCAGGGTGAAGTTCTCGCAGTAGGCAATGGAACAAAAGACGAACAGATGGTGCTCAAGGTAGACGACAAAGTGCTCTACGGCAAATATGCAGGCACAGAACTCGAACTCGACGGCGAGAAACTGCTCATCATGCGTCAGTCGGATGTTCTTGCAGTAATCGGCTAATCTTCAAATTTCACATTTTAGAATCTTAAAATCTTAAAGTTATGGCAAAAGAGATTTCATTCAATATGGAGGCTCGCGAGCAACTCAAGAAAGGAGTTGACCAACTCGCTGATGCAGTGAAAGTAACCCTTGGTCCTAAAGGCCGTAATGTGGTTATAGAAAAGAAGTATGGCGCACCTCAGATCACCAAGGATGGTGTGACGGTAGCCAAAGAAATAGAGTTGGCAGACCCTCGCGAGAACCTCGGTGCACAACTCGTCAAGGAGGTTGCCTCCAAGACGGGCGACCAGGCTGGTGACGGCACAACTACCGCTACCGTGCTTGCACAGGCAATCATCGGCGTTGGTTTGAAGAATGTCACAGCGGGTGCCAATCCAATGGACCTGAAACGTGGTATTGACAGAGCAGTAGCGAAAGTGGTTGAGTCGATTCGTGCTCAGGCAGAAGTGGTTGGTGACAACTACGACAAGATCGAACAGGTTGCCACCGTCAGCGCCAACAACGATGCCACCATTGGTAAACTCATTGCTGATGCCATGCGCAAAGTGTCGAAAGACGGCGTCATCACCATCGAGGAAGCCAAAGGCACTGACACCACTATTGACGTTGTAGAAGGTATGCAGTTCGACCGCGGTTATATCTCGCCGTATTTCGTTACCAACACCGAGACCATGACCTGCGAGATGGAGAACCCGTATATCCTTATTCACGACAAGAAAATAAGCAACCTCAAAGAGTTACTGCCTGTTCTCGAACCCGCAGTTCAAAGCGGCAGACCATTGCTTATCATTGCTGAGGATGTGGATTCCGAGGCACTCACCACTCTCGTTGTCAACCGTCTGCGTGCGCAACTCAAGATTTGCGCTGTGAAGGCCCCGGGCTTCGGCGACCGCCGCAAAGAGATGCTCGAGGACATCGCCGTACTGACCGGCGGTACTGTCATCAGCGAGGAGAAGGGTATCAAACTTGACCAGGCTACGCTTGATATGCTCGGCACTGCAGAGAAGATCACCGTTGACAAGGACAACACCACTATCGTCAACGGCGCAGGTGACAAAGAAGCTATCCATGCCCGCGTCAACCAGATCAAAGCTCAGATTCAAAACACCAAATCGACCTACGACAAAGAGAAACTGCAGGAGCGTCTTGCCAAGTTGTCAGGCGGTGTAGCAGTACTCTATGTAGGCGCACCTTCGGAGGTTGAGATGAAAGAGAAGAAAGACCGCGTAGACGACGCTCTCAGCGCTACACGTGCAGCCATTGAGGAAGGTATCGTTCCGGGCGGCGGCGTGACCTACATCCGCGCTATCGAGGCTCTTGACGGTCTGAAAGGCGACAACGAGGACGAGCAGACAGGTATCGAAATTATCCGCCGTGCCATCGAAGAGCCTCTCCGCCAGATTGTCTTCAACGCAGGCAAGGAAGGCGCTGTGGTTGTTCAGAAGGTGAAAGAGGGCAAGGGTGACTTCGGTTACAACGCCCGCACCGACAAGTACGAGAATCTGCATGCGGCAGGCGTGGTTGACCCTGCAAAGGTAACCCGCGTGGCTCTGGAGAATGCTGCAAGCATCGCCGGCATGTTCCTCACTACTGAGTGTGTCATCGTGGACAAGAAGGAGGAGACTCCCGCTCCCGCAATGCCAAATCCCGGCATGGGAGGAATGATGTAATGCATAAAGATAATAATGCATAATTAACAGCAACGCACCTTCAACGAGGTGCGTTGCTTTATTATATAGTATTCTTATAAGGAGATATGTCGAGGTTGGGATAAACTTAGGATGAACTTAGGATGGTTATTGCTTCATGATATATATGTCCGCTACTCACATTACCCGTTTTTCTTGTCGTTAATCTTTGCTGCGAGTGCGGCTGTAAGCACTGCGTCCTTTTCGACAGACACATGGTTAAGGTCTTCAAACGGAGCAATGTTGTAATGATAGAACCGCGCCTTCAGTTCAGC
>CAJOIR010000003.1:0-10534 GCA_905234685.1 Paludibacteraceae bacterium | reverse complement strand
AAACCGACAAGGAGTTTTTCCATGTTCCACCTGTTGTGCTCAAGCGGCGCCATATACTCCTGAGGCATACGGTGCAGTGTGGCAATGGCATAATTGGCATGGTAGATATTTGAGAACTGTGCCGCAGGCCGAAGTCCTGTCCACAACTGGTTACGCGTTCTGCCTGCCGGATTACCATAAGTCTGTTCATAAGTCATATTGGTTTCCTTTGCCCAACTGAGACGTGTCTGGAAACTGTCATCATAGCAATTGCCTCCCATGCCAAACGGACAGAAATGTTCGAACATCTTGCTCTTGCGCATCCACTCAACCGTGGCATTACCCTCAGGCTGATAGATGAGTATCGGAGTATCGCTTGCAAGCACTTCATCGGGCAGGTACATTGCCGCCGCCAGATTGTCAAATCCGTTGTTACCTGCCATGGCTATAGTGAGCACACGTTTCTTGTCGTTGGCGGCAGTCGAAAGATAATCTCTGACTGCAGAGGTCTCCACTCCGGCTGACACAAACTCCCACTCCACATCAAGGAAGTCACCTTTAGACAACTCATTATTTTCTGCAACAGCAACCAGTTTGTCTTCACGGAGTTCATACTGTTTCCAATGCGACATCTCAAACACGCTGTCGAAGTGACCACGGAAGAAATCCGCCTCCTGCTGAATGTTTTCGGCAATAAAAGTGATTCTCGTCTTCAGTCTGTTGTCACGCAGGAAATTAGGATAATGTGCCACATGCGCCGCAGTAGTTGACAAAGCATAAGCCATCTGCGTCATACCAACAATAACAAGATGTGCATAACATTCCGAGTCATAACTCAACTGATTTCTGTCGATTGACATGTTCGTAACAAAAACCTTTTGTGCCAGACTCTCCATGCTGTTGATTACGACGAGGTCGACTCCTGCCTCACTCTGTTTCTCTGTCTGCATCTGCACCAAGCGCAATGTAGAGAAGTTATAGCAAAGCAGATAGCAGTCAAGCAACTGCTCACGCTTCGGCAAGACATGCTTGATTTCATTCAGACACTCAAGAACATGCACATCATGACCTGCATCGTCAGCCTCACCCATAATATACACTGTTGAAGCATCGGCTATATACACACTGAGCAACTGTTCTTGTTTTGTTATCTCGCCTTGCAGCACAACAACGCGGTCAGACACCTGCTCGTCAAGTTCTGCGAACAGTTGCTCTCTCAAGGCAGAAGCATCCTGTCTGCTGAGCACAACTACCTTGCGCTTCAGGTTCTCAGGTCTTGAGGCAACACCTGCTATCGTTGACGCCATACTGTTTTCCGAGCCGAGGAACAGCAGATGACCGCGGAAACGAAAACGCGCCGAACCGTTGTTATATGCCTCCCCCCAACCGGAGATGATATTGGTGAGCACACTTATCAGAAAACCGCCTACAAGCACTACACCTATCAAGTTGATAAACACCTGAAGCACAAACTGCCAACCGGTGATATAATCCATGAAATGACCAGGGTCAAACACCATACCCAGCGTCTCTGCAAATGGAATATGCAGAACAAACTTGTTAATCAGCCATGTTGAAATCAACAACACACCGATAATGGCAGAAAGCCATATCAACTGAACACCGTCACCACGCGAGGCATTCTTGTACAGACGAAACCACTTGTTAGTCATATAGAATTTGAAGATTATGTTACATTTGAGCGTGACAAAGGTAATACAAATAAAAAATATATACAATATATATGACACGATTTGAAAATTTAGTTTTGTATGTTTCGACAGAATGTAGTATCTTTGCAAAGCATATAACAGAAAACACAATATAATACTATATATCATGAAAAACTATCTTCTTTGTGCAGTAGCAGCATTATTGCTCGCAGCATGCAACAATCAGCCTAAAGAAACAGTTACCGTTAGCAACGCTGAACAGACCATACAACGCGTAGAACCGCTGTCATGGTGGACAGACATGAAAACGCCGTTGACACTGATGTTCTATGGTAACGATTTGCAGGACTCAAAAGTGTCGGTCGAGCCTAAAGGCGGCATAATAATTAAAGGTCAGCACAATGCAGAGAGCAGAAACTATCTGTTTGTCGATGTTGATGTCCGCAAAGCCGGAGACTACACTTTCACTCTTAGCAAAGGTGACAAAGTCTCAACATGGCAATATACCATCAGCACACGCCGGGCAGACAGTCGCGACAGACAGAGTTTTACCTCTGCTGACGTGATATACCTTATCATGTCCGACCGCTTTGTTGACGGAGACGAGAGCAACAACTCCACTGACGACACTGCCGAGAAAGCAGACAAAAGCGACATTGACGGACGCTATGGTGGTGACATTCAGGGCATCATCAATTCGCTCGACCACATTGCAGAACTCGGTGCTACCACTATATGGCCAACACCGCTACTGCTCGACAACGAAGAGGACTGGAGTTATCACGGCTATGCATGCTCCGACTATTACCACATAGACCCACGATTCGGCACAAACGAGTTGTATAAGGAAATGGTGAGACAGGCACATGAAAAGGGCTTGAAATTCATTATGGACATAGTATCCAATCATGCCGGACTCGCCCACTGGTGGATGAAGGACCTGCCATATCAAGACTGGATACACCAGTACCCGCAGTTCACCAACACCAACAACGCATTCTCCACCAACTATGACCCCAACGCCTCACAATATGACCTGAAACTCAATGAAAGCGGTTGGTTCGACACACACATGCCTGACATGAATCTTGACAATCCCGACCTGTTACAGTACTTCAAGCAGTTTGCAATATGGTGGATTGAATATGCCGACCTGGATGGTCTGCGTGTTGACACGTATCCATACAACGAGCGTATGCCAATGTCTGAGTGGTGCAAGGCGGTAAGGAATGAATATCCGAACATCAACATCGTGGGTGAATGCTGGACACGCCCGACATCAAACGTTGCCTATTGGCAGGCAGGAGCATACAACGCAGACGGCTTCAACTCCAATCTGCCGAGCGTGATGGACTTCCCTCTTGAAGAGGCTATCCGTCAGGCGCTGGAGAACGATGGCAACTACTGGGGCGGAGGTCTGGCAAAAGTGTATGACGTGCTTAGTCAGGACTACCTTTATGCAGATGTAAACAAACTGCTACTGTTCGTAGGCAACCACGACATGGACCACATCGCAGACGTAGTGTATAAAAACGATATGCGTCGTGTGAAACTCGCGATGACGATGATAGCTACCATAAGAGGTATTCCGCAACTTTTTGCAGGCGATGAATACGGTCAGCGTTCTGCCGACCTCAGCAAAGGTCACAGCGGACTTCGCCGCCCTCTGCCTGCCAAAGCGGACTTGACAGCACAGGAAAAGGACATGTTCGACTACCAAAGCCGTCTGTTCCAATTCCGCAAAAACGAGGCTGTGATCCATACTGGCAAGACAATGCATTTTCTCAGCAGAGACAACACTTACGCCTATTTCCGCTACAACGCCGACGGGGCAGTGTTTGTATATCTGAATGCCTCTGATTCACCAAAGCAGATTCCTGCTGACCACTATGCTGAGATTCTTGACAAGTACTGCAACACAGGCGTTGATGTGATTACAGGCAAAGAGACAGACCTCTCAAAAGAGATAACCGTTGAACCGCTTTCGAGTATTGTGGTAAAACTCACAGCAAAGCACTGACACAACCCCTGTTATGAATATGTTACTCATATCTGTTATCGCCTTTGCCGCACTCGTTGCAGGTGCTTTTGTCTGCTGGCTCTTCATGCGCATGCGTAGTGCCAGAACCGAGGCTGAACTTGACCTGTGCAAACAGCAAGCACAGAAACTGGAGTCGCTTGTCAGTGAATACAGTGAAGAGATACGCAGTCTGACAGTAGAACTTGCAAAAGCAAAATCTGAGAACGAGAACCTCGGCGAACGGCTTCAGAAACAACTGCAAGAGGCGGAGGAGATGCAGAAGCGTCTCACTGCAGAGTTCGAAAATATAGCCAACCGGCTGATGAAACAGAACAAAGAGGAATTCTCAGAGCACAACCGTCAACAGATTGACAACCTGCTTCGGCCTCTGAATGAGAAGATAAATGATTTCCGGACTCTGGTTACCAATTCTTTCTCGCAAGAGACACGTGAGAAAGCCGCACTGCAGGCGGAGTTGCAGCAACTGATAGGACTGAACAAGACTCTTTCGCAAGATGCAGCAAACCTGACCAACGCGCTGAAGGGAGACGTCAAGAAACAAGGAAACTGGGGAGAATTCGTCCTTGAGAAAGTTCTTGAGGCCTCAGGTCTTAGAAAAGGTATCGAATACGAACGCGAGGTTGTGGTTCATGGTAACGACGGGCAGACGCTCAGACCTGACGTCATCATACGTATGCCCGACAACAAACATATTATTATTGACTCGAAAGTGTCGTTACTCGCGTACGAGCAAATGCAGAATGCTGATAATGATGAGCAATACAACCAACTGCTGCGGCAGCACACCGATTCGCTCCGACAGCATGTGAAGGAGCTTTACGACAAACAATATCAGCAGGCAGGCGGTCTCAACACGCCCGACTTCGTGCTTATGTTCGTACCCATTGAAGCCTCTTATACGGTTGCCCTGCAGGCGGACAATGCACTATACGACTATGCCCTCGAAAGGAAAATCGTCATAGTCAGTCCTACAACATTGCTTGCCACACTTCACACCATAGCATACGTGTGGAAACAGGAGAACCAGAGCCGCAACGCAATGGAAATAGCTCGACTCGCAGGAGCGATGTATGACAAACTCTACGGCTCAATAGAGGACTTGCAGAAGATTCAACGCGCATTGGATGTTGCGCAGAAGGCATACAACGACTCCATAAAAAAACTCTCGGAGGGCAACGGCAATGTGCTTCGCACGGCGGAGCGGATAAAAGAACTGGGAGCAAAAGCAAGCAAGGAAATTACGCTGCCAGAAGCATAACCATACAACAGCAACCGCCGAATGAGAAAACTCCTGACTATAATATTACTCTTAACCAACATACTCGCCATGGCAGAAAGTTATCTATATAAGGGCAAGTCCACCTATCAGTCTGACATTCTCTACACTTGGGACGGAAAATATCTTTACAAAGGAAAATCCAACTATCAGTCTGACATCCTCTATACCTTTGACGGCAAATACATATACAAGGGCAAGTCCGCCTATCAGTCCGACATTCTCTACACTTGGGACGGCAGATATATATACAAGGGCAAGTCGAACTATCAGTCGGATATCATTATGACCTTCGACGGCGAGTATGTGTATGAAGGCAAGTCAACATATCAAAGCGATATAGTATGCACTTACGACGGACAATATATCTACAACCGCCACTCCCGCTATCAGAGCGACATCCGCTATACCACCAGCGCACCGCTCCCCTTCCCTGCCCTGATGATGATGGTGTTTTGAAACACAATAGACAAACCATAGATACAGCGGGCTGCCAATAATTGGCAGCCCGCTTGTTCTATTTTTTTATTGATAACAGCATATCATATTGATTATTCATCCTCGTCATCATCTTGCCACGAATTAACACCCATATTATCCATCTGTTGAAAAGTGTTGCCAAGTTGTTCCATAGCTTGTTCTGTTGCATTTTTCTCTAAAACCGCAGTCGCAGCTTCAAAACGGAGTTGTTCAGTTCCTATATAAATGGAATCGACGGCATCACCGAACTCGTTTTCAATCTCAGAAATCACACGCAGTGCAGCGACAGCATCACCAGTCTGACATGCTTCCTCATAGTTGCGTAACAAAATTTCTTTCTTAGGCGTACATGCCACAAATGCTGCGCATGATAAAATCGCAATCGCGATAATTTTAATAGTTTTCTATACAGAAACTCATGTTTCTTTGTTAATTCGTTTAATATCAGTTATTTGCGCCTTGTCGCAAAAGTTGTTAGTAACAAAATAGCTGTGCAAACCATAGTCAAATTGAGTATAAAATGCGCCGTTCCTCGGTAGCAGGTTAATGGTGTTCCCGAAAAACGGCGCAAAGTTACTAAATTTTAAGCATATATGCAAATATATTTCGCTTTTTCTGTCTGTTTGCTACATAAATTTGCATTTCGCCCAAATTTTGATAGCCCATGCCGCTATCTTGCTCCAATTTTTCCAAATAAGCAGAGCAATAGCGACTATCAGAACTACGAGTAACGTCCAAAAACCACGCGTGCAGTTCTTGTAATATTCCGGCACGTACTTAACAGGTACTTCGACGCGCTCCTTGTTCTCCTCTAAATATATCACGCGCTCGCGTAGCCCGCGCACGATTAACTCAAAACTATCCTCCTTGCAGTCTATATCAAGCAACAAAGGCGTGTTTCTCGGCTGTTTCTGCGGTGCGGAGGGGGAACTTACAGCCGGAGCGGTGTTCTTTGCGGAGAGCGCACGAAACAGGCTGTCTCGCTGATTATACGCGCCCTGCAACAATAGTTCGAGCCGCATGCGTCTTCCCTGCTCCGTTACAAGGTTAGCGAGATAGACATTTCCGAGGCTGTCACAACGTAACAACAGGGCTGCTCTTGCGCTGTCACCTGCTACGTTTATCGCGCTGTCAACCCGTTCCGAGATAAGAGCCATCTGCTGGCTGGTGCTGCTTGTTGTGTTCTGCGGAGTCTTGCAGCCGGAGAACAAGAGGAGTACCAGGCTCATCATAAACATAAACCGTTTCATGACTGCACCTCCTTTCCATCCTCGGTGCGGGCTGCACGATAAACCTCATATGCGGCTTGTCGCTGCTCGGCTGTCAGCCGGAAATCACCATTAGTCATATAAGCGGCATAAACGTCCTGCTGCCATTTGTGTTTCTCCGGCAGTTGTGCGAAAAGAGGCTCAAGGGGTTTCAAGTCCTGTACCTGCGCCCCGATTGCTCGCGCAACCTCCGGCACGAGGAACTTGCCTGCCTGTAGCGCGTTCCCGCTCTCAACGGCTCTTTTAATCATAACCTGCGCAGGCTCTCGTGTGTACTTGTACACTCGTGTCTTGCGCGTGTCCTGCTCCGATCCGAGTTTGAACGCCGGATTGCTATGCAGTTCCAGCATGTTTCGGTTCTCCGACTTGAAGCCGCCAATGCCTCTGAAGAAAGCGCGGCTTCCGATTAAAATTTTCTGTTTCATGACTTCTTCTTTTTAGTTGTTTTTTTGATGTCGTTAATGATGGCTTGTCTATCTACCTCATTGTAGATTTCAGTAGTCTGCAACTTCTGATGACCAAGCAATTTTTGCAATGTAGTCAGTTTGGTGTCCTTTTGACCAAGTAATGTGGCAAACGTGTGACGCGATGAGTGGAATGTTATTTTTGCGTCTGCGCCTATCCTATCAAGTATGCCCCGTAGAACCTTATTGACTGACGAATTGCTGCCGAGCGATTTTGTCAGTTTGTCTATGTTGCCATACTTCTCCAAAAGCAGAAGCATTTTGCCCTCAAAGAGGTCGGCAATGGGTATCTCCACAACGAAGCCTGTCTTGACCATTTTCTTCACGAGCCAACCGTCTTTGATATGCTCCGGTCGAAGGCTGACAATATCGGAGAAGCGCAAGCCCGTGTAGCAACCTATCAAGAACGCATCACGCACCCTGTCTTCTACTCCCTTAAGAGACAAGCGTTCTAATTTTTGTAGCTGCTCTTTTGTGATGTAGCCTTTCTTAGACACCATTTGCTGAATACGGAAGCGATTAAAGGGGTTGACAGTTAAAATATCTCGCTTCACAGCCTCGTTAAGCAACGCCCGTAACAACCGCAGGCGGCTGATACGTGTATTGTGCATAATGCCGCTTTCTCGTAGCCACTTGTCATAAGAGACTACGAATTGATAATCAATGTCCGTAAGCAAAGTTCCCTTGCGAAACCTTTCTATGTTGTTAAGTAATGTCTGATAGTTGAGTTTGGTTAGTTCTTTACGTTCCGACTGCTCTACTACCTGCATACCGAACTCCGACAATTTTGCGGCTGGTGAGATATGCGCACGGACTGCCTCTTTCAGTATAGGCAAAGATACAGGCACTCCTCGCTTTATGTATTCAAGTTCCACTTTCTCCACGTCTTGTATCATCAAATACAACGCATAATTCTGTCCATCAGCATTTGGCGTATCACAAACAGAACCACTCTTAAAGTGTTCGGGCAAACAATAAGTGTGGGTTGAGAAATAGATACGCCGTCCTTGCTGACTGCACTCGATTTCAATAAGTCCCTCGCCTCGTTTATTCAGACGATGGGCGCGGTTGAAAACCAATCTGTAACGAATTTTGTTAATCATAGGGCTTTATATTTTAGTTAGTTATTTAGTGCTATTCCGTCATTTTTATGAAGAATAATTCGGGAACAACTAATCAATTTCCCTGCCATTTGTCCCTATAATTTGCTTATACATTGATTTTTACAAGAGTTTGCCATTTTTTTCCACTTTAGGAAGTTCGTCTATCATTGCGTTATATTGGCAACAATAGGCGAACTCCGAAGCGAAAAACAGTCTTTTTATACTGCGTCAGCAGGCACCCAAATCTTCAAAATTCCGCTACTATTCAGACCCGCAAATTGGCAATAATTCGCCCCCGCTTGGAACGATATTTGTAGCCTATTATTTGAGTTAGAACCATGCGTGCCATTGAGAATTTGGGCGTTCTGCACATAGGAAGAACTGCTGCCACCTGTAACTACCACGTATTGAACGCCGTCAAATACAGTAAGATAGCGTACGTAGTTCCCGAACGTGTTATGGTGACAGTAGTTCCCGAATGTGTTACTATAGCAGTAGTTCCCGAACGTATTGCGATAGCAGTTGTTCCCGAACGTATTGCGATAGCAGTTGTTCCCGAACGTATTGTAGTAGCAATCGTTCCCGAACGTATTACCTCCACAATCGTTCCCGAATGTGTTACTTGAACAACCGTTCCCGAATGTATTGTAGTAGCAATCGTTCCCGAATGTGTTGTTGTAACACCAGTTTGCAAAGGTGTTGTTATTACAACCGTTCCCGAACGTATTGCGATAGCAGTTGTTCCCGAATGTGTTACTTGAACAACCGTTCCCGAATGTGTTATATTGGAAACTGTTCCCGAATGTAGAGTTTTTGCACTCTACACCAAACACATTGCCATAGCAGTAGCCGGTCGAATACTCCCAATACTCATCGTCTTCGTTGTAATAGCAATAAGACAAACCGTTGATGAATACGATATTATTCAGAACCTGTCTGCCTTTGTAATACTCATCATCGACGAAGTACTCGTAATGGGCTGCTTTTATATGGTTGTCTTTGCAATAGTCCTGCGTGTCAGCACCACAGCCGTCGTCTTCAAGATACTGCAAGCACTCGTCTGTCAGTATTAGACCGTGCGTACTCATATCGTAGCCCTCTTCTATTGTTTCGCCGTCCTCGCTTTTCAAGCCGTGGAAAGTGTAGTACCAATCGAATGTATCTTCGTCGATTTCATAACTCGTTCCGTTGCTGTCCTGTGGAACCCAGTTGCCATAGACATCCTTTGTGGCGAAGCACTTGCCGCCGTTTTGGTCATAGCAATAAGTTGATTGAAGATTAGACAGAGCGTCAGCCGTGAGCGAAGTACTTGTAATGTCCATAATCGCATACCGCTTGAACTGCACATTCTTGAAGTCATACGGGCAGTCGTTACCGTCAAAGTCGCGCATACGCCATATAACACCCTTTCCGTTCTCCTCGTCAGCCCACTTGTACTTCGTAGAGTCGTTGTTGATGTCATACCACACCTCGCACTTCTCGAGGTCGTAGCCGTTGAAATACCCTGTTGTATCGCGGCTGCTATGCAGAGGCACGGCTTTCGCCTTGAGTTTGCTGTTCGTTGCTGCCGTTACAAGCAAGTCAAACGGATGTTCCGCAGAGCGCGTCTCTTCCTCCTCGTCATAGACGGTCGTCAGGTAGTCTATAATACGGTACTGCTGTCCCGGAACGAGCGTTCCGTTATCGCACATGTCGAGCAGATCGGAGTGCGTCACTTCGATAGCGTTGTAGGAATAGATATGCCATTGCCATACCTCGTCGTTGTTGCTGTCCGTTACTACCTCAGCCCAGCCGTTCTTTGAGGTTAGGTAGGGGGTGTAGTGTGCGCCCAATATAATACGATTGCTGCTTGCTACCACAACAAGAGTGTATGTATCAATCTTTGAAATCATAATACGTCGTCTTCCGACAATCATACTTACTACATAAGAATGAATAACCGTGTACACGCCTGCTGCTGTATAGGTGCGTGAGATAAGGTCATTGAGGTTGTTTACGTAGATAGTGTTATCTACTATCTCGTTTGTTACCTCAACAAACTCGTCGTCTGCTTCGCTATACAGATAGACCTTGTTGTCGTCGGTGGTTATATATACCACGCCATCCGATTTCTCCTCCAACTCTTCAAGGTCGGAGTACGTCTCTACCGAAACTACCTCTTTCTCGTCCGTAGCACCTTGCGTAGAGGCAATTGCTTCCAATTGTTCTTGCAGGTTGTTTATCTCGGAAATAGAGTGTTTGTGAACCTTT
>CAJOIR010000002.1 GCA_905234685.1 Paludibacteraceae bacterium | reverse complement strand
ACTATTCGTCTGCTCACCGAACGGAAGAAGTTTCATGTCATTCTTCAGCCTGATAATCCTTCTCACGGCACGGCTTTCACTACTGGTGGCGTTACCGACACACTTGTTGAGTGCGGGGATTATATCACCCTGTTTAACACTCCCGATGCCTGCTATGAGTACGACTATTGGCAGTATGGTTCTTTGCAGGACAAGATGCGGCCTTCAGGACAAGTAGGACCTGTCACTCAGGACACTGTGTTCACTTGTCATTTCAAGGAGAAACTGTTTCATATAACTTTCGGACCTGATGACGCTGCATGTGGTAGCGTTTCGGGTGAATATCTCGGTAGCAATTACACTTCTGCTTTTCTTGATATGCCTTGTGGCAGTATCTTTGAGCTTACTCCTGTCGCTGCTGAGGGGTGTGTATTCCTCGGCTGGAGCGATGGTTCTGCCGACTCGGTGCGCACTGTTGTCCTCGATGAAAATACTCCGCATCAGTTCACGGCTCTCTTCTCGTCGTTATATGTGGTCACTTTCGAGTCTGACCCTGCAGGAGCGGCGGTAGGTAATACAGACAAAACCAAGTATGTCGATGGAGAGTCGGCTACTGTCACTTTCACTGCCGACCCGTGTTACGACTTCATCAGTTGGGAGGATGGCACAACTGCTCTTTCCAAAACTTTTGTGGTTCACTCCGATACTACTGTCCGTGCTCTGTTCTCTGTCCGCCAATATACCGTCACAGTCGTTTCATCTGACCCTGCCAAGGGTAGTGTCACTGGTGGCGGCACTTTTAATTGTGGCACTGAGGTCACTTGCAATGCTACTGCTATCGACGGTTATCGCTTCAAATGCTGGCAGGAGAACAACTCCACAGACAATCCATTCACTTTCACCATCACCTCCGATACTACTCTGACAGCCTTGTTTGAGGAAGACCTCTATACTTTGGTAGTCAATGTTGATGGAGGCACTGCTATTGTCACGGGTGCTGGTGTCTATGCCAATGGTACTGATGTCAATGTCTCTGTCATCCCTGATGACAACTGCTTCGAGGTCTCTGCGTGGAGCGATGGCGCACCAGCCTCTGCCTCTCGCACCGTTCACCTCACTTCCGACTCTGTCCTGACAGCCTCTCTCACTCGTCATAACTATAAGTGTCACATCGTCTTTGTACCGCAACAGGCGCATGAAGACATGTATATTGATATGCCTTGTGGACAGTCAGCCACCATCAACCCGCCTGACGTCTATGGTTGGCATTTCCTTCAGTGGGGAGACGCGACTACTGTTGCTCAGGTCATACCTGTTGCCGGTGATGACACTTCCTTCACTGCTTTCTATGAGCGCAACCGGTATGTCATTCAGGTCGATTGTGACGCCGAACGTGGCACTGTCACTGGCGGTGGCACATACAACTATGAGGATATTGCTCATCTTACGGCAACACCTGCTGACGGCTATCAGTTCGTTCAGTGGTCTGATGGAACAACGTCTTCTGTATATGACCTTCGCGTCGAATCTGACTCCTCACTGACAGCGGTATTCCGTGTTGTGCCATTCACAGTCTATGTCGTGCAGGATGATGTCATGTGCGAGGGTGAAGACTACACTTTGCCTTCTGGTAGGGTGGTGCAATATTCCGGCAATGTTGCTGCTTATGTCGATACTACTGACTTCGAGTATGAACCCGACGTCTGGTGTAAACGCATATTTACCATTACTTTGCACCCGTCTGCTGAGGTGCTCAGTCCTGTGATCTCTGTCTTGCCGAAGGCGCATACTGGCAAGCCGCTTGACGCTCAGACGGCTACTGAACAGACCCTTGCTCAGTGGCATACCGATAACCCATCTCTCGCTTATTCTGAGTCTTACTGGGAGTTTTATGACACCGGAAGCAAAACGTTCAACCGTTACTTCGGCACTGTCGTGCCTGAGCTCGATTCTCTAACTCTCCGTTTCGTCATTCATACCAACTGTGCTCTGTCTGTCTCCCAACCTGTGACTGTGCTTGTTTCTCACGGCAGGCTTGATGTTGACGGCTCTTGCTTCTCTGTCGTCTATGTTGATGTGGAGGAGGATGGTAGCCTGCTCATGGTTGATACCACTCGCATGTATCACCTCGGATATGTATTCAGCGATTCTGATGTTGACTGGTATCAGGTCGTTGGCGGTGTTGACTCCGAGACTCAAGATGCTGATACTGACAAACTCGTTGCTTCTGGCAGCGCTCTTAGCCTGTGTCGGTTGGCTTTGCCTTCTGCTGCTTACTATGCTCGCATTAACTTGCCCCCGCAACCTGAGTTGGCGGTATGCTCAAGCACACTTTTCTCTCGCTCTGTACGTTATGATGCCACTGCATACGAAGACTTCGTCATTGCTCCCGCCATCATCAGTAAGAAGGAGACTGTCACACTCCTCGGTCTGCATGCAGACGAAAATGCACAGATTCTTGTCTTCGATGCTTCAGGGCATACATATTTCGAGACACAGGTCTCAAACACCACCTTCTATGACTATGCTCCGGCTCTGCCGGCAGGCATATATTTCTTGCGTGTCATTACTGAGGAGCGCAAGAAGACTCTCAAGTTCATTGTGAAGTAAATCAATGAGAAGGTCTCTACTCATATTGTTTACCGGCGTGGCTGTTCTGCTCTTGTTCTCGGTATGCACTGCTCGTGGACAACGTATATGTCATCGTCCTCTCGCTGACGTGTCCTCCATCGACAGCCTTATGAACGATGCTGTTGCTCAACGCCTTATACCTGGTGGCGTGGTCTGCGTTACTGATGCTGACACTGTTCTCTTCCTTCGTGCTTATGGCAATCGACAGGTCTTTCCTGACACTCTCCAGATGTCTGTCAACACCGTCTTCGACCTTGCTTCACTCAGCAAACCTACCTCTACTGCAATGTGTGTCTTCTCTCTCGTCAGCGAAGGCAGACTTGGCTTGCAGGATCTTGCGTCGAAGTATATTCCTCAGTTGACAGACTCCTTTAATATCACACATCTTCTTACCCACACTTCTGGTTTGCCTCCTTATCTTAATGTCAAACGTCTCTGTGAGCATTATGGCGAACCTACGCCCGAGGCATTGCTCGATAGTATTAGCAAATGCCCGCGTCTGTCTATGCCGGGTGAGAAATGTCGTTATTCCTGCCTTAATTTCATCCTGCTTCAGCATGTCGTGCAGAATATCTGCGGCAAACCTCTTTGCGAGGTGGCACGTGAGCGTGTCTTTGAACCGCTCTTAATGGCGCATACCTCCTATATGCCTGATTCCACCCTCCTGCCTCTCATTGCTCCTACTGAGTATATACCTGTGCCTGACGCCGATTCACTCTTGTTGTATGGCGTAGTGCACGACCCCCTCGCACGTGTCATGAATCATGGCAACTCCGGCAATGCTGGTGTCTTTTCTTGTGCTGAAGACCTTGCGCGGTTGGGGCAGTTCTTGCTTAGGAACAAGAATAATACTTATGTACACGAAATGACTTCTATGCCCGATTCACTGGCTTTCTCCGGAAGGACGCTTGGATGGGGGCACAACGATTCCATCACTTCTTACACAGGTTCTCTCTTCGGACCTGATACCTATTGTCATACAGGTTATACGGGTACTTCTATGATTGTTGATCCTGATGAGGAGCTTTGCCTTATCATCCTTACCAACCGTGTACACCCTTATGACAAAGGCAACCTTAACCCTCTGCGTGGCGCACTTGCCGATGTGGTGTTTTCTGTCTTCCGCCACTAATCCCCTAACCCCTCACCCCTAATCTCTCACCCCTAACCCCTCCTCCCCTTAACCATTCTCTAACTATACCTTCACGAACGATACACGAACGATATACGAACGATATACGAACGATACACGGACGATAAACTTAAGAGCAAGATAATTCTTCTTGCTCTTTTGTATTCCGATTATTTGTTGTATATTTGCCGCTGATTATGGAATGTTCAATCATAACTTATACTGAAATGAAAAAAATTCTTCTTTTCGCTTTTGCTGCAATTGTACTTGCTACTTGTAATAATCCGGTAGAGCCCGACACCAAGAAATTATCCGTTGACCCGGCTGTCATCACGTGCCCTGACATGGGTGGAGACTATGAGATTGCGCTTACTGCTAACGCTGCATGGTCGGTAACTTCCGATGCTTCCTGGGTTTCTGTATCTCCACAGTCTGGAGATGGCAATGCTGTAATCAGTGTCAGAATTGCTGTTAACAAGGAGAACACGGAATCCTATGCCAAACTTGTCTTCACTTCTGCCGGAGAGACTGCAGAATTAAGCATCACGCGTGCTCCAAAGGCAGCGCCTGCACTCGAGGTCGTATCTGACAAGGAGATTTTCACTCCCAAGAACGGAGGAGAATACACCATCAAAGTGGAGAGTAATATCAGGTGGTCTATATCCAGCAATGCCAGTTGGGCTAAGGTAAGCAAAGGCGTCAGTCAGAACAACGATAACATCACGGTAACTGTCGCTGAGGCTACTACACCGAATGAGACTACTGCCACACTCACCATTGCGCCTTACGGCGAAGGCAAAGAAGCAGGTGAGCAGACTGTCATCATCAAACGAGGAGGCACTGACGCCACTTCGCTCATTATCAAGGCACTTACAATGAGTATGCCGCCATCAGGAGGAAATGCCGATATAGGCGTGGAAAGCAATTGCAAGTGGCGTGCTACTGCCGACTGGGATATGGATTGGCTCACCATCACCAATGCAGAAGGCGAAGGCAACGGATCTTTCTCTATACAAGTTGAACCTGCTACATCTACTAACAAAGTATCTGGCGTTATCACTGTGACCGAAGTGCGCTCCGACAACTACACGCCTGTTATGGCACAGATGTCTATCACACGCAGAGGACTTGCAGAGGCGACACTCAGTGTTGAGCCCCTCACACTCAATGCTAAAGCTGAAGGAGGCAACTTCGCAGTGAAGATTCAGTGCAACTACTCTTGGACGGCATCGTCCAATGCCAACAGGATTGCCTCTCCGTCTACCACCAAAGGAGATAAGAACGGCACACTGATAATAAAGGTGAAACCCGCTACCGATGACAAGGAGGCGTTTGCTAAGATTACTATTACTACCGACTTCGGCAACGAAAAAGCTGTTATCAACGTACGCCGTGCTGGCAAGGAAGACTCTGGTACACCTTTAGCAGAGACACCTTATTTCTCTGTCGCTAAAGACAAGAAGGTATATTTTGCTAAGGGTAACCTTCAATATAATGCCAAGAACAAAGAATGGCGGTTTGCATCTAACCAGTATGACATTATAGGCAAAAACAACGAGAAGATAGACCAGTCATACAATGGATGGATTGACCTCTTTGGTTATGGAACAAGCGGTAAGAAATTTATGCCCTACAATTGTTCGTCCAATTATAATAATGACTACGCCACTTCTGCCATTGCAGGTAGTGACGATGATTGGGGAGTATATCTCACAAAAAATGATTTGTTACCCACTGACGCTACCACTTCAGGCGTAGAAGGCTCAGGTAAATGGAGAACACTTACTTCCGATGAGTGGGCATATCTGCTTCATACAAGGTCGGAAAAACTCATAGGCTTCGCCTCTATCAATAACTACGATGGCAACGGTAACAAGATTAACGGATTCATCATCTTACCTGACAACTTCAAGCCATCTACTGACCTCGGCTTCGTTTCTTGTGAGTTGGCAAAGGGCGCTGTGACATGGCGCATAGGTAAATGTGAGAGCAATGCCATGTCACGCTCTATCTGGAATATATATGAGCAGGCAGGCGCGGTATTTATGCCTTTTGCAGGTTACAGAGTGGAGCAACAATGGAGATCCGACAAGAATTATTACTGGGCTTCTGACCGTGGTGATATTGACGCAACAGAGGCTAAGGGCGTTTTTCTTGCGGAGTATAAGGATGACTATAGTTATGTGAATTACTACTATATCATTCCTGGACAGTTGACTGCGCGTGCTTGGGGAGCCGCAGTCCGTCTTGCTCAGGATGCTGAATAGTTTTTCTCTCTTGTAAGATTTTGAATGTTTTTATAACTTTGCAAGCGGAAGACCGGATATAGTTATGCATATTGCCATTGCAGGAAATATTGGAGCAGGTAAGACTACGCTGACACGTATGTTGGCGCAGCATTACCATTGGGAGGCTCGCTATGAACCTGTCATACAGAATCCCTATTTGGAAGACTATTATTCAGACATTAGTCGGTGGTCTTTCTGCCTCGAAGTGTTCTTCCTCAAGCAACGCTTTAAAGACGTGCTTGACATAGCCAAGGCTGACCATACTGTTATACAAGACCGCTCTATCTTTGAAGGTGTGTATGTCTTTGTGGAAAACAACTATCGTCAGGGAAATCTCTCTGACCGCGACTTTCAAACCTACATGGAACTCTTTCAGTTGATGACGCGTGTGACGCGCACTCCTGATCTTATGATATACCTTCGCAAGTCAGTGCCTGTGCTCGTCTCGCAGATTCAGAAGCGGGGTAGGGAATATGAGCAGCAGATGCAACTTGATTACCTTAAAGGTCTCAACGAGAGGTATGACGACTTCATCTTTAATAAGTATAAGGGTAAGGTGCTTGTAATAGAGAGCGATGAACTTGACTTCGAGCACAATCCTCAGGACTTTGCTGGGATAATCAACAAGATTGACGCGGAATTGTTTGGGTTGTTCAGTTAATATTTATCTTCGAATCTTCAAATCTTTAATCATATGCATATAGCAATTGCAGGAAACATCGGATGCGGCAAGACAACACTCACCAATATGCTTGCCAAACATTATGGTTGGACTCCGCGTTTTGAGTCCGTGGAGTTTAATCCCTATCTTGAGGACTTCTACGCTGACATGTCACGCTGGTCTTTCAACCTACAGATATATTTCCTGAACAAGAGGTTTCAGGATGTCGTTGATATCAGCAAGACAAAAGAGACTATCATTCAGGATAGGACTATCTACGAAGATGCTCGCATCTTCGCTCCTAACTTGTATGAGCAGGGTAATATGTCGGAGCGTGACTTCAAGAACTATTGCGATCTCTTCGACCTGATGATGTCTTTGGTGAAGATGCCGGACTTGCTTATATATATAAGGTCAAGTATTCCTAATCTTGTGGCACAGATTCAGAAGCGTGGAAGAGAGTATGAATCATCAATGAGAATTGACTACTTGCAGGGTCTTAACGACAAGTATGAAAAATGGATTTCCGACTATAAAGGTCGATTGCTCATTATTGATGGTGACCATGTGAAGTTTGCTGACAACCCTGAGGATTTTCGCAGTGTGACCGACAGAATTGATGCTGAATTGTTTGGCTTGTTCCCGTTTGAAGGGGAGAACGGAGTCGGCAAAGAGGTGTAGTTTTGTATTTGAGGTGAAGATACTATATGAAAAAATCAGGAGAAATATGTATGATCGACAAGTTCTTGGAATATATAACCATAGAACGAAGATACTCCTCCCTTACTGCTGCCTCATATCGGACAGACTTGTATGCCTTGTGTGAGTTCTTGTCTGTCAAGCCTGATAGATTCAAGCCCGAACTCGCTACTGAGGACGATATTAAAGCTTTCATGATAGCAGAGCTTGATAGGGGAATTTCTCCACGTAGCGTGCGGCGTAAGTTATCTGCATGTCACTCTTTCTGGAAATACCTTCTTAGAATAGGGTATGTTAAGACAGATATTACTGCTCGTATCATACCGCCTAAGTTTAAACTGCCTTTGCCTATGTTTTACAAGGAGAGCGAAATGGAAAGAGCAACTGCAGACGTTGATAATGTCAGTGACTTCGTTTCAGTACGCGATATGTTGGTAATAGAACTCCTTTACCAAACGGGTATCAGACAGGCAGAGGCTTTGGCATTGAAATGTACTGATGTAGACTTCGGGATGAAGCAGATACGTGTTATAGGTAAGCGCAACAAGGAGAGAATCATTCCTGTCGGCGACTGGTTGCTGTCTCTCATAACGCGTTATCTGCCGCTTCGTAATAAGGAGGCGCAGGACGATAATGGAGAACTGCTACTTGGCGACAAGGGTAGACCTATGACTAAGGGTAATATATACTCAGTAGTTCACAATCACATGAGCAAGGTGTCAACGCTTAAAAAGCAGTCTCCTCACGTGCTTCGTCATACCTTTGCTACTACCATGCTTGACCACGGAGCAGACATAAACACCATCAAGACCTTGCTTGGTCACGCCAGCCTTGCAGCTACGCAGGTATATACTCATACCACTTTCGAGCAGATTAAAAAGGAGTATAAGAAGGCTCACCCTCGTGCAAGAGGAAAGAATTCCTGATTCGCAAACAAAAATACCATGATATAAACTTTATAAAAAAGGAGGTAAATATGAAACTTACTGTTAAAGCTGTCAATTTCGACATGGCAGAGAAACTTGAGAAGTACATTGACAAGAAAACCAAACGATATGGCAAGATGCTCTATGAGAATGCTGAAATGGAGATTCGTCTGAGTGTGGTTAAACCTGAAACGGCAATGAATAAGGAAACAAAGGTGCGTGTATTGGGTATGGGACCCGAGTTGTTCGCGTCAGGCGTATATGATACATTTGAGCAGGGAATCGACAAATGCCTTGAGGCAATTAACAGCCAATTGGAGAAGGTTAAAGAAAAAAAGTAGTCAAATAATACTTTTTTTCGAGAAATATTTTGTCATATGAAAAATTTGCTGTACTTTTGCACCGCTTTTTCGGCATGGTTGCTGAGTACAGCAATTTTTGACGAAAGACAACGCCTCTTTAGCTCAGTTGGCCAGAGCACGTGATTTGTAATCTCGGGGTCGTTGGTTCGAATCCGACAAGAGGCTCAAAGTGGTGGTTATTTGATAGTTTATTCATCTTGGGCGTGTTCCAGAGTGGCCAAATGGGGCAGACTGTAAATCTGCTGCGTAATCGCTTCGGTGGTTCGAATCCATCCGCGCCCACCATTTCGCATGGCGGAATGCGGAAATAGCTCAGTCGATAGAGCACTAGCCTTCCAAGCTGGGGGTCGCGGGTTTGAGTCCCGTTTTCCGCTCAAAGAGGCGTTGACTCTTCTAAAAACGACGGAATGCTGCTTTAGCTCAGTGGTAGAGCGCATCCTTGGTAAGGATGAGGTCCTGAGTTCAACTCTCAGAAGCAGCTCTTTTTTTTAAGATGAAAACAAGAAACATCACGTTAAATTTAACAAATAACTAAATTAATTTAGAAAACTATGGCAAAAGAAAAATTTGACCGTTCGAAACCGCACGTTAACATCGGTACTATCGGTCACGTAGATCATGGTAAGACCACTCTTACTGCAGCTATCACCCTCGTGCTCAGCCGCAAAGGTCTCTCTGAGGTTCGCTCGTTCGATTCTATCGACAACGCTCCTGAGGAGAAAGAGCGTGGTATCACCATCAACACCGCTCACGTAGAGTATCAAACAGCTAACCGCCACTACGCACACGTAGACTGCCCGGGTCACGCCGACTATGTAAAGAACATGGTTACTGGTGCTGCCCAGATGGACGGTGCTATCATCGTTGTTGCAGCTACTGATGGTCCTATGCCTCAGACTCGTGAGCACATCTTGCTCGCTCGTCAGGTGAACGTGCCTCGCTTGGTTGTATTCATGAACAAGTGCGACATGGTTGATGACCCTGAAATGCTTGACCTCGTTGAAATGGAAATGCGTGAGCTCCTCAGCTTCTACGAGTTCGATGGCGACAACACTCCTGTTATCCGTGGCTCTGCACTTGGTGCTTTGAACGGTGTTCCTGAGTGGGAAGAGAAAGTTATGGAACTTATGGATGCAGTTGACAATTGGATTCAACTTCCTCCTCGCGCTATTGACAAGCCCTTCCTTATGCCTGTTGAGGACGTCTTCTCAATCACAGGTCGTGGTACAGTTGCTACCGGCCGTATTGAGACTGGTGTCGTAAAGGTTGGTGATGAAGTACAAATCATCGGTCTTGGTGCTGAAGGCAAGAAGTCGGTTGTTACCGGTGTTGAAATGTTCCGCAAACTGCTTGATCAAGGTGAGGCTGGCGACAATGTAGGTCTGTTGCTTCGCGGTATTGACAAGGACGAAGTTCGTCGTGGTATGGTTATCACCCACCCGAATGTGGTTAAACCTTACAGCGAGTTCAAGGCTTCTGTTTATATCTTGAAGAAAGAAGAAGGTGGCCGTCATACTCCGTTCCACAATCACTATCGTCCTCAGTTCTACATCCGTACAATGGACGTTACAGGCGAGATCACTCTCCCCGAAGGAACTGAGATGGTAATGCCGGGCGACAACCTTGAAATTCAGGTTAAGCTCATCTATCCTGTGGCTTGCTCTGAAGGTCTTCGTTTCGCTATCCGCGAAGGTGGCCGCACCGTAGGTTCGGGTCAGATTACCAAACTGATTGACTAATAATCAGTTTTTCTAAAGACTTGTCAGGGCTTTGGCCCTGGCAGTCTTATACAGAAGTCCTCCAATGGTAGGAGAGCGGTCTCCAAAACCGTCAATGTGGGTTCGATTCCTGCCTTCTGTGCAAAGGGATATTGAATGATTATTCAGTTCCGAATGTTACAAAAATAGCTTCCGATTGACTTTGGCACTGCATGAAAAGGTGAATGCAGACTTATGCTGAGGCCAATTGTTTGGCGGGAAATAGATAACGTAAGAAATATTAAAATCTACATTGATATGAAGATAGTTGACAACATCAAAGCGTCTTACACAGAGTTGGTGCATAAGGTTAGTTGGCCTACTCGCAAGGAGTTGGCAAACAGCGCAGTGCTTGTAATGGTTGCTTCCCTCATTCTGGCATTGGTCGTATGGCTTATGGACTTCTGTTTTGAACACCTAATGACATTTATCTACGGTCTTTTCTAATTTAGGAAACTATGGCAGAGAAAAAGGATTTCAAGTGGTATGTCCTTAAAGCAATCAGCGGAAAGGAGGCCAAGGTGAAAGAATACATTGAGACAGCGATGAGAACCGCTGGTTGGGATGAATTCGTTTCTCAAGTGTTGATTCCTACTGAAAAGGTGGTACAGTTGCGTGGTGGAAAACGCGTGATTAAAGAACGCAATTTTCTCCCGGGTTATGTCTTGGTAGAGGCGAACTTGGTCGATGAGTGCTATCCTCGTTTGCGCAATGTTCCCAATGTGCTTGGCTTCCTCAGTGAGGGCAGATCCGTTGTCCCGTCACCAGTTAGGCAGTCTGAGATTAACCGTATTTTGGGTAACATTGATGAGCAGGAGGAGAATTTCGTTGCAGAAATTCCGTTCCTTGTTGGTGAAACAGTAAAAGTGACTGATGGTCCTTTTAATGGTTTCAACGGTGAGATCGCGGAAATAATGCAGGATAAGCACAAATTGAAGGTTATCGTTACGGTGTTTGGAAGAAAGACTCCTTTGGAGTTGAGCTTCAATCAGGTAGACAAAGAGTAGGAGACTGTGTTACGGGTCGCTTTACTACTCGATAGTTACTAACAACTATTAACAACTAAACAAACAAAATTATGGCTAAAGAAATTGCTGGCTTTATTAAATTGCAGATTAAAGGTGGCGCAGCAAATCCGTCACCACCTGTAGGACCTGCTTTGGGCTCCAAGGGTATCAATATTATGGAGTTTTGCAAACAGTTCAATGCCAGAACACAGGACAAGGCAGGCAAGGTTTTGCCGGTTGTCATTACGTATTACACAGACAAGTCATTTGACTTTGTAGTCAAGACTCCTCCTGTTGCTATTCAGCTTATCGAGGCTGCCAAGATTAAGGGTGGTTCTGCAGAACCTAACCGTAAAAAGGTGGCCCAGATTACAGAGGAGCAATGCCGTCAGATTGCAACAGACAAGATGGCTGACTTGAACTGCTTTGAGGTGGAGGCTGCTATGCGTATGGTAGCTGGTACAGCTCGCAGTATGGGTATTACCGTTGTTAAATAACTAAAACTTCTATTCATTATGGCAAAACTGACAAAAAATCAAAAGTTGGCTGCAGAGAAAATAGAAGCAGGTAAGATCTATACACTCGACGAGGCTGCAGCTCTTCTTAAAGAGATTACCACAACAAAGTTTGATGCTTCTGTTGATATCGATGTTCGTTTGGGAGTTGATCCGCGTAAGGCTAACCAGATGGTTCGCGGCGTGGTTTCTCTGCCTAACGGAACGGGAAAACAAGTACGTGTTCTTGCATTGTGCACTCCCGACCAGGAAGCGGCAGCTAAAGAGGCTGGTGCTGATTATGTAGGTCTGGATGAATATATCGAAAAAATCAAAGGCGGTTGGACTGATATTGATGTTATTATCACCATGCCCCAGATAATGGGTAAAATCGGTGCTCTTGGTCGTATTCTTGGTCCTCGTGGTTTGATGCCTAACCCCAAAAGTGGAACTGTTACTCCTGATGTTGCTAAGGCAGTGAAAGAGGTTAAACAGGGTAAAATCGACTTTAAGGTTGATAAATTCGGTATAGTACATACTTCTATTGGTAAGGTTTCATTTGCACCTGAGAAAATTGCTGAGAATGCAAAAGAGTTTATTCTTACTCTTATCAAGTTGAAACCTGCTGTGTCGAAGGGAACTTATATCAAGAGCATTTATCTTTCCAGCACCATGAGCAAGGGCCTGAAAATCGACCCCAAATCTGTTGAATAATTAAAGATTGAAGGATTATGAAAAAGGAAGATAAAAGTGCTATTATAGAGCAAATCAAGGCAGAATTGGAGCAATATCAACACTTCTACCTTACCAACATTGAAGGCTTGAATGCCCAAAAAACAAGCGACCTTCGTCGTGCATGTTTCAAGAAGGACATCAAGTTGATGGTTGTTAAGAACACTCTGCTTGAAAAAGCTCTTAAGGAACTTGACAGAGATGCTCAATTGTTCGATTACCTCAAAGGTAATACTGCTTTGATGCTTTGCAATACTGGTAATGCACCTGCAAAACTGATAAAGGAGTTTACTGAGAAGGATAAGAAGAACAAAGAGGCTAAGCCTATCCTGAAAGCTGCGTACGTTGAAGAGACAGTATATGTTGGTCGTGAGCAGTTGGATTTTCTGGCTACTATCAAGTCGAAGAACGAACTCATTGCCGATTTGGTTGCTTTGCTCCAAAGCCCGGCAAAGAATGTTGTGTCTGCCCTCCAATCTGGTGGCAACACAATACACGGTGTCCTTCAGACACTTGGCGAGAGAGAAGCATAACTCATTTTTATGCGCGTGATGCCGCATAGCATCAACTAATTAACATTAATATAACATTATTTAAATAAATACAACAATGGCAGATCTTAAAGCTTTTGCTGAACAATTGGTAAACCTTACAGTTAAGGAAGTTAACGAACTCGCTCAAATTTTGAAAGACGAGTATGGTATTGAACCCGCTGCTGCAGCTGTTGCTGTTGCAGGTCCTGCAGCTGCCGCTGCTCCCGCAGAGGAAGAGAAAACATCTTTCGATGTAGTTCTTAAATCTCCGGGTGCTGCCAAACTTCAGGTAGTTAAGGCTGTAAAAGAGCAAACTGGTCTTGGCCTGAAAGAGGCTAAGGACTTGGTTGACGGTGCTCCTTCTACAATTAAGGAAGGTCTTGATAAGGCAGCTGCTGAGGCTCTCAAGAAGGCTCTTGAAGAGGCTGGTGCAGAGGTTGAACTCAAGTAATATCAATCCTCAATGTACCTTATGGTACAAGGTATAGAACCCGAAATGGGTTCTATACCTTTTCGTCTAAAATATATATGAATATTAAAAACTGTTAAAATTCAATATATTTGCAAGAATTTGTTAAATATAATTGATGGTAAGTATGTGGTGATAATTCTGCATAACTTTCACAATTATAATATGTTGCTTTTTAAACGCAGAATATACTATATTTAACAATTATATAAAACCATTTTGTATGGCTTCAAAAAACAAAACAGAACGAGTCAATTTTGCCTCTATTCAGAAGCAGATGCCTTATCCTGATTTTCTGGATATACAGTTGAAGTCCTTTAAGGATTTCTTCCAAATGGATTCTTCTCCTGAGCAGCGTAGGCATGAGGGACTCTACAAGGTGTTTTCCGAGAACTTCCCAATTACTGATACTCGGAACAATTTTATTTTGGAATTCCTTGATTATTTTGTTGATCCTCCTCGTTACACGATAGAGGAGTGTCTTCAGCGAGGTTTGACCTATAGTGTGCCTTTGAAGGCTAAACTTAAGTTGTCATGTACTGATCCGGATCATGAGGATTTCGCTACTGAAGTACAGGATGTATATTTGGGAACAATCCCTTATATGACTCCTAAAGGTACTTTTGTCATTAATGGTGCTGAGCGTGTTATAGTAAGCCAACTTCATCGTTCTCCTGGTGTTTTCTTCGGTACTAGCCGTCACACTAATGGAACTCAACTTTATTCTGCACGTATTATTCCTTTCCGCGGATCTTGGATAGAGTTTGCTACAGACATCAACAATGTTATGTATGCTTACATTGACCGCAAAAAGAAGTTGCCTGTTACAACTCTTCTTCGTGCTATAGGTTTTGAGAGTGACAAGGATATTCTTGAGTGTTTTGGTCTGGCTGAGGAAGTAAAGGTAAGCAAGGCCGCCCTTGCTAAACTGATGGGGCGTCGTCTTGCCGCACGTGTTCTCAAGGCTTGGACTGAAGACTTTGTAGATGAAGATACAGGCGAAGTCGTTACCATTGAACGTAATGAGGTAATAATTGAGCGTGAGGCTGAACTTACTAAAGAGAATATTCAGGATATAATTGATTCAGGTGCAAAGACCATTCTGTTGCATCCTGAGATTGAAGATAAGAATGATAATAGTATTATCTTCAATACTCTGCAGAAAGATCCTACTAATTCTGAGAAAGAGGCAGTGCTCTATATTTATCGCCAGTTACGTAATGCTGAACCTGCTGATGACAATACTGCTCGTGAAGTTATCAATGGCCTGTTCTTTTCCGAGAAACGTTATGACCTTGGCGATGTAGGTCGCTATAGAATTAATCGCAAACTGAATCTTAATATCCCTGACGAGACACGTGTCCTGACAAAAGAGGATATTATTGAGATTATTAAATATCTCATTGAACTTATTAACTCCAACGCTGAAGTTGACGATATTGATCACCTTTCCAATCGTCGTGTCCGTACAGTAGGTGAACAATTGTACAATCAGTTTGGTATAGGTCTTGCGCGCATGTCACGTACAATACGTGAGCGTATGAATGTTAGAGACAATGAGGTGTTTACGCCAACAGATTTGATAAATGCAAAGAGTATATCATCGGTTATTAACAGTTATTTTGGTACTAATGCTCTTTCACAATTTATGGATCAGCAGAATCCATTGGCCGAAATCACTCACAAGCGCCGTATGTCTGCTCTTGGTCCTGGTGGTCTAAGTCGTGACCGTGCAGGCTTCGAAGTCCGTGACGTACACTATACTCACTATGGTCGTCTATGTCCTATAGAAACTCCTGAAGGTCCGAATATTGGTCTTATATCATCGTTGTGTATATATGCGAAAATAAATGACCTTGGTTTCATTGAGACACCTTATCGCAAAGTTGATAACTCTGTGGTAGACTTGTCAGACGAAGGCGTAGTCTATATGACTGCAGAGGATGAAGAGAAGCATATAGTAGCACAAGGTAATGCTCCACTTGATAAAAATGGTCATTTTGTCCGTGAAAAGGTAAAGGCTCGTTATGAGGCAGATTTCCCCGTTGTTGAGCCTGATAAAATAACTTTGATGGATGTTGCTCCTTCGCAGATTGCATCAATTGCTGCAGCTCTTATTCCGTTCCTCGAGCATGATGATGCTAACCGTGCATTGATGGGATCGAACATGATGCGTCAGGCCGTGCCTCTTATCACATCAGAGGCTCCTATTGTAGGAACAGGTATAGAAGGACAACTTATTCAGGATTCACGTACACAAATAGTGGCAGAAGGCAATGGTGAGGTACTTTATGTTGATGCAGACATTATACGTATCAAATATGACCGCACGGAAGATGAAGACTTTATCAGTTTTGAATCTGCTGTTAAGGAGTATGAAATTCCGAAGTTCCAACGTACCAATCAGAACACCACTATTGACTTACATCCTATTGTTCGCAAGGGAGATAAGGTTGCTGCAGGTCAGATATTAACCGAAGGCTTTGCAACTCAAAATGGTGAGCTTTCTCTTGGTAAAAACCTTAAGGTGGCATATATTCCATGGAAAGGTTATAACTATGAGGATGCTATTGTACTTTCGGAGCGTATTGTCCGTGAGGATATGTTTACCTCTGTACATGTTGTTGAGCAACTGCTTGAGGTTCGTGAGACAAAGCGCGGACTTGAAGAGTTTACATCTGATATTCCTAATGTAAGTGAGGATGCAACACGTGACCTTGACGAGAATGGTATAGTACGTATAGGTGCCCGCATTGAACCAGGTGATATTATCATCGGTAAGATTACTCCTAAAGGTGAGAGCGATCCTTCACCAGAAGAGAAACTATTGAAAGCTATATTCGGCGATAAGGCTGGTGATGTGAAAGATGCATCACTGAAAGCATCACCTTCACTCTCAGGTGTGGTTATTGGTAAACGCTTGTATCAAAAGGCTATCAAAGACCGTAAAGAAAAACAAGACGACAAGTTGCGTTTGATGGAGATGCAAACCCAGTTTGAAGCACAAGTCGCAGATCTCAAGGAAAAACTTGTTGAGAAACTACTTGTGCTCACTGATGGTAAACCATCAGCAGGCGTGAAAGACTTCATGGGTACTGATGTTATCTCTCGCAATAGCCGCTTCACTCGTGAACGTCTGGAAATGCTTGACTACAACTCAGTAATGCTTGCACGCTGGACATTTGACGAAGATAAGAATATCCTTATTCGCCAATGCATACTCAACTATTTAAAAAAATACAAAGAGTATGATGCGCAGTTGAAACGTCGTAACTTTGATTTGACTATCGGTGACGAACTTCCCAATGGCATCATGCAGATGGCTAAGGTATATATTGCAAAGAAACGCAAGATACGTGTAGGTGACAAGATGGCTGGTCGTCATGGTAACAAGGGTATTGTAAGTAAGATAGTACGCGTAGAGGATATGCCGTTCCTCGCAGACGGTACTCCTGTTGATATCGTTCTCAACCCGCTTGGCGTGCCTTCACGTATGAACCTGGGTCAGATATTCGAAGCTGTACTTGGTTGGGCAGGACGTGAACTCGGTGTGAAATTCGCTACTCCAATCTTTGACGGTTGTACTATTGATGACCTCAATGAATGGACTGACAAAGCGGGTCTGCCACGTGCAGGTAAGACTTATCTGTATGATGGTGGTACAGGTGAAATGTTTGACCAGCCTGCTACGGTCGGTGTTACATACTTTATGAAGTTGGGTCACATGGTTGACGACAAGATGCACGCTCGCTCAATAGGTCCTTATAGTTTGATTACCCAGCAACCTTTGGGAGGTAAGGCTCAGTTCGGCGGTCAGCGTTTCGGTGAAATGGAGGTATGGGCTCTTGAGGCACATGGCGCAGCTCACGTACTTCAGGAAATACTTACTGTTAAGTCTGACGATGTTAACGGTCGTGCCCGTACTTATGAAGCAATAGTTAAAGGTGAGCCTATGCCTACTCCCGGACTTCCGGAGTCGCTCAATGTGTTACTGCATGAGTTACAAGGTTTGGCTCTCAGCATCAATATGGATTAACTCTAATATCAAAAGATTATGGCTTTTAAACAAGATAATAAAACAAGCAAGGGATTTAATAAGATTACGATCGGACTTGCTTCTCCAGAGGAGATTCTCCGCCTTTCCTGTGGTGAGGTGCTGAAACCTGAAACTATCAACTACCGTACATACAAACCAGAGCGTGACGGTTTGTTCTGTGAACGCATCTTTGGCCCTACACGTGATTACGAGTGCCATTGTGGAAAATACAAACGTATTCGCTACAAAGGTATTGTTTGCGACCGTTGTGGTGTTGAGGTAACTGAAAAGAAAGTGCGTCGTGAGCGTATGGGACACATACAACTTGTTGTTCCTGTTGCCCATATATGGTATTTCCGCTCATTACCTAACAAAATGGGTTATCTTTTGGGTATGCCTACAAAAAAATTGGACAGCATTATTTACTATGAGAAATATGTCGTTATCCAAAGTGGTGTTCTCGAAGGACAAGAGTTTGGCGAGGGTCTTACTGTAGAGAACAATATGTTGCTCACAGAAGATGAATATTTGGAGTTGCTTGACATGTTGCCTCAAGGAAATCAGTCGCTCGAAGATTCTGATCCACAGAAATTCATCGCCAAGATGGGTGCAGAGGCGGTATATGATTTACTATGTCGTCTAGATCTTGATGCTTTGTCTTACGAGTTGCGTGACCGCGCTTCTAAAGACTCGTCGCAGCAGCGCAAGACTGAGGCTCTTAAGCGTTTGCAGGTGGTAGAGTCGTTCCGTGCTTCAAAAAACCGCAATAGACCCGAGTGGATGATTCTAAAGATTATCCCCGTAACTCCTCCTGAGTTGCGTCCTTTGGTGCCTCTTGATGGTGGCCGATTTGCAACAAGCGACCTCAATGACCTCTATCGTCGTGTCATTATACGTAACAACCGTTTGAAGCGTCTCATCGAGATAAAGGCTCCTGAAGTTATTCTCCGCAATGAGAAGCGTATGTTGCAAGAGGCGGTAGATTCACTTCTTGACAACTCGCGCAAGTCAACAGCTATTAAGAGTGATGCAAATCGTCCTTTGAAATCTCTTTCAGACTCACTGAAAGGTAAACAGGGACGTTTCCGTCAGAACTTGTTGGGTAAGCGTGTTGACTATTCTGCACGTTCAGTTATTGTGGTTGGTCCGGAACTCAAGATGCACGAGTGCGGTCTTCCACAAGATATGGCAGCAGAATTGTATAAACCGTTTATCATTCGCAAACTTATCGAGCGCGGTATTGTGAAGACCGTTAAGTCTGCTAAGAAAATCATTGACCGCAAAGACCCTGTAATATGGGAAATCCTTGAACATGTAATGGAAGGTCACCCTGTTCTTCTTAACCGTGCTCCTACGTTGCACCGTTTAGGTATTCTGGCATTCCAGCCTCGTATGATCTCTGGTAAGGCTATTCAGTTGCACCCACTGGCATGTACGGGTTTCAACGCTGACTTCGATGGTGACCAGATGGCAGTTCACTTGCCTTTGAGCAACGAAGCAATTTTGGAGGCGCAACTGCTTATGTTGGGTTCTCATAATATTCTTAACCCTGCCAATGGCGCTCCTATTACTGTTCCTTCGCAGGATATGGTGCTTGGCTTGTATTATATTACAAAAGAGCGTGCAGGTGCAAAGGGTGAAGGCTTGGTATTCTATTCTCCTGAAGAGGTTGAGATTGCTCTTAATGAAAAGAAGGTAGATATGCATGCCAAGGTTAAAGTTCGTACTCATGATGTTGTGGATGGTCAACCGGTAGTTCATATTGTTGAAACTACTCCTGGTCGTATCCTCGTCAACCGTTATGTGCCCGAAGAAGTGGGTTACGTAAATGTTGTGCTTAAAAAGAACACTCTACGTGACATCATCGGTAATGTGATTAAGACTTGTGGTGTAGCTCGTACTGCTCAGTTCCTCGACGATATCAAGAACCTTGGTTATCAGATGGCATTCAAGGGCGGTCTGTCATTCAACCTCAACGATATTATTATTCCTGAGGAAAAGCAGAACCTCGTAGCTGAAGGCAACCAGGAGATTGAGGAAATCACCATGAACTATAATATGGGTCTTATCACCAATAACGAGCGCTATAATCAAGTTATTGACACTTGGACACACGTAGACTCTAACCTTACTCAAGTCCTCATGAAAGAGATGGCAGCTGCTGATCAAGGCTTCAACGCCGTATTCATGATGATGGATTCCGGTGCCCGTGGTTCTAAACAACAGATTAAACAGCTAAGTGGTATGCGTGGTCTTATGGCTAAACCTCAAAAAGCTGGTGCCGAAGGTGGCCAGACCATTGAAAACCCGATTCTGTCGAACTTCAAAGAAGGTCTGTCAGTGCTTGAGTACTTCATCTCTACTCACGGTGCACGTAAAGGTCTTGCTGATACTGCATTGAAGACTGCTGATGCTGGTTATCTGACTCGTCGTCTGGTTGACGTAAGTCACGATGTCATCATCACAGAAGAAGACTGCGGTACTTTGCGTGGTCTTACTGCAACAGAAATCAAGAAGAACGAGAACGTTGTCGCTTCATTGTATGACCGTATTCTCGGTCGTGTTAGCGTACACGATGTCTATGACCCAATTACTGGTGAACTATATGTCAGCGCTGGCGAAGAGATACGTGAGGATGCAGCAGAGAAGATAGAGAAATCTCCTATCGAATCTGTCGAAATCCGTTCGGTACTCACTTGCGAAGCCAAACATGGTGTCTGTGCCAAATGCTATGGTAGAAATCTTGCTACGGGTCGCCTCGTAGAGAAGGGCGAAGCTGTAGGTGTGATTGCAGCTCAGTCTATCGGTGAGCCTGGTACTCAGTTGACACTGCGTACTTTCCACGTTGGTGGTGTTGCAGGTAACGTGGCTACCGAGTCTAGTTATACTCTCAAATACGATGGTATAGTCGAACTCGAGGAACTCCGTACTGTAAAGACTGATACTGACACTATAGTAGTAAGCCGTCAGACTGAACTTCGTCTTCGTGATGAACATACTGGAGTTATTCTGACTACATTCAACATACCTTATGCTGCCAAACTTTTTGTCGAGAGTGGTAAGAAATATGAAAAGGGTACTCTCATCTGCGAATGGGACCCATTCAATGCCACTATCGTTATTGAGAATGCGGGTAAGGTACGCTATGAAGACGTGCTGGAGAATGTGACTGCCAAGACTGAGACCGATGAGACCACAGGTTTGAAAGAGACTATCATCATCGACTCTAAGGACAAGACCAAAATGCCTGCAGCTCACATCGTTGACAAAGAAGGTAATATACTTCGTACATACAACTTGCCTCTCAATGCCCACTTGCAGGTTAAAGACGGTGATGCTGTGAAAGTTGGTGACTTGCTTATAAAGATTCCACGTACTGTAGGTAAAGCTGGTGATATTACCGGTGGTTTGCCGCGTGTTACAGAACTCTTTGAAGCACGAAACTCGAGCAATCCGGCTATTGTGAGCGAGATTGACGGTGAAGTTACATTCGGTAAGATCAAGCGTGGTAACAGAGAATTGACTGTGACTTCACGTCTCGGCGAAGAGAAAAAATATCTCATTCCTCTCTCAAAGCAGATTCTTGTACAAGAAAACGACTTCGTTCGTGCTGGTACTCCGTTGTCTGACGGTGCTGTGACTCCAGATGACATTCTTGCTATCAAAGGCCCCACCGCTGTACAGGACTATATCGTGAACGAAGTACAGGACGTTTACCGTCTGCAGGGTGTGAAAATTAATGACAAGCATTTTGAAATTATTGTGCGTCAAATGATGCGCAAAGTAGAAATTCTCGACCCGGGTGACACACGCTTCCTTGAGAAACAACTCGTTGACAAGAATGACTTCCTTGAGGAGAACGACCGCATCTGGGGCAAGAAAGTGGTTGTTGATGCAGGAGATTCCGAAAACCTGCATGCAGGTCAGATAGTAGCTCCGCGCAAACTCCATGATGAGAACTCCAGTCTCAAACGTCGTGACAAGAGACTTGTAGAGGTGCGCGATGCCATGCCCGCTACATCAGCACAGGTTCTGCAGGGTATCACACGAGCTGCTCTCGGAACCAAGTCATTCATGTCGGCTGCTTCGTTCCAGGAGACCAATAAGGTGCTCAACGAAGCTGCTATCAATGGCAAAGTTGACTACCTCGAAGGTATGAAGGAGAACGTTATCTGCGGTCACCTTATTCCTGCCGGTACCGGACTGCGCGAGTTTAAGCAGATTGTTGTTCACAACAAGGAGGACTATGAACGTCTTCTCGCTGCACGTGCTGCTCACGAGACTGAAGATACCGAGGAAGAGGACGCATGACAAATCGTGACCAAGACTTCTAATTAGTAGAAAGAGAGGAATGCCTAAAAAACAGCATTCCTCTCTTTCGTATATCAAATAATTGCTTTATCTTTGCACATACCAATATAACTATTGTTCTATGAGACATCTTTCTTTATTTATTCTTTTCATGGTTTTGCTTGCATCATGTTCACCCAAGCAGACCATAGAAACAGAGCAGACATCGTTGTCGAAGAGTTTCTGCCTTACTCCGGCATGTAACGACAGTCTGTCACTTAGTTTTGAACTGGAGTACCCCACCAAACTCGACAACGCTGACGCGTTGCGTATCATTCAGCGTGACTTGTTGACACACTGTTTCGGCAAGGATTATGCAGACATGACTCTTGCTGAGGCTATGGATGCTTATGTGGCTTTTTCCAAGGAAGAGTACCTTGCAAACAACCGTGCCTACGCAAGCAGGCTTGAAGAGTATGAAGACGAATTCGCAGCCAACCTCTCTGAGGAGCAGGTGCTCAGAGGAAGAGTCTACTCGCTTGCTGACGGTGTACTCTCATACGAGTTGGAGCAGTATGTATATATGGGTGGTGCACACGGAGTGAATAACCGTCTCTTCTACAACTATTCCACTGATACCGGTGCGCGCCTCACAGAGAAAGATGTCTTTATCAAAGGTTCAGAGGCAGAACTGGCTCAATTGCTTCAGAATGCACTGATAGAACAGTCGGACGAATATACCAGTCGTGAGGACTTTATAGAGGCTGGTTTCGAGTTTGACAGTATACACCCTAACGGCAATTTTGCACTTACAGAAGACGCTGTCACTTATGTGTTCAATCCATACGAAATAGCACCTTATGTCTTTGGCGAAACAGAGATAGTTCTTGACAAGTCGATGCTGAAACCAATCCTCAAATAGTCTTTTTGTTCGCTTGGAAGAAACTCATTCTACTTAGACCATGCTCTTTATATATGATTGAGGAGTAGCGCGAGGGTTGCTTAATCATAACAAAACAGAGCCGCTTGAAAAAGCGGCTCTGATGTGTTTTATATAGGGAAGTGTCAGTTCAATCGACTCGTATTAAAAAATAAAGTCACTATCCGGGTTTTGTGGCTCAAGAACTTCTGCAGCCGGTTCTTCCTCTGCAACCTGCGGTTGCTGCTGTGTCTGTTGGGGGCGATACAGAACCTGTATGTTTTCAGCCACGATCTCAGTACGCTGACGCTGCTGACCGTCTTTCTCCCAACGACGGGTCTGAAGTTTGCCCTCAACATATATCTTCATACCTTTTCTCAGGTAACGCTCACTCCATTCGGCAAGGTTGCGGAATAGCACGATGTTGTGCCACTCTGTACGATCCGGCACCTGTGTACCATTCTGCATGATGTAGCCACGCTCTGTTGTAGCAAGGTTGAAATTAGCTATTGCCACTCCACGGTCAAGGTAACGTACTTCGGGATCATTGCCAACGTTACCAATAAGAATCACTTTGTTTACTGATGACATGATTGTTAATGTTTAATGTGTTTAACTTTTAATGATTATAGACAAATGTTTTGTTTGAATTGGTGTGCAAAGATACAAAATTATTTGCAGATACAAAAAGAATGTAGTATTTTTGCAGACAACTAGAAACACATAAAACCACATACGCCATGAAAAGATTATTCCTATTCTCACTTGCACTGGTAGTTGCACTGAGCAGCACTTATGCCAAGAAACCCAAGAAAGAAAAAACAAACGAGAAGACACCTTATCGCGTCTCTTGTGTGGCTTTCTATAACCTTGAAAATCTGTTTGACACAATTCATGATGAGGGTAAAAACGACTATGAGTATCTCCCAGAAGGCGGTATGCGTTGGGACGGGCTCAAATACACTCACAAAATACACAACATGGCTTATGCCATCTCAAAGTTTGGCACAGATGTAACTCCCCAAGGTGCAGCCTGCGTAGGTGTGGCCGAAGTGGAGAACATACGGTGTATGCAAGACCTTGCAAAAGAGCTGAACACTCAATATCAGCGCAAATATGTGCCTCTGCTGCTTGAGGGTCCAGACCGTCGTGGTGTGGATGTAGGTTTCCTCTATGATTCAGTCATGTTCAAACCAGTGCACGTAAAAGGTCATGAGTTGAAAGCACATTATGCTGATGGTGGTGAGGTAAAGTCGCGTCTGCAACTGCTTGTATCAGGTTATCTGCAAGGCGAGAAGATACATGTCATAGTCAATCACTGGCCTTCGCGCTATGGCGGCGAACTCTCTTCGCGTGCTACTCGTGACACTGCTGCCATGCTGACGAAGAGTATATGTGATAGTATATACCAGAAAGAGCCCAAAGCAAAGATAATTATTATGGGTGACTTGAACGATGATCCCTTCAATCACTCATGTAAAGATGTGCTTGGTGCAAGAAAAGACCGCAAGGATGTGGAGAAACAGGGTTATTTCAACACTATGTGGCAGATGCTTGACCGCGGTATAGGCTCTTTAGCATACAACGGTTCATGGAATCTCTTCGACCAGATTATCATCTCTGAACCTTTGATGAACGCAGACCCCAAGAAGGAGTGGAGCTACTGGAAAGCCCAGATTTTCAACAAACCTTTCCTGACTGTTCAGGAGGGTAAGGATAAAGGTGCTCCGCTCCGTACCCACAAGGGTGGAGTATGGCAGGACGGATATGGAGACCACTATCCGACAATGATTTACCTCATCAAACAGAAATAATGGATTATTCGACACAAAACGGGCAACTGATAATGCCTGAATACGGGCGTAACGTGCAGCGCATGGTGGAGTATGCGCTCACCATAGAGGACAAAGAAGAGCGTACCAAGTGCGTGCAGGCTATTATGCGCACCATGGAAAACCTGTTTCCATACCTGAAGACAGAAGAATCGAGACACAAGATGTTCGATCATCTGGCGCTAATGTCAGGTTTTCGCCTTGACATAGACTCTCCATACAACCGCCCAACGCCCGAAGAGCTACGCTATCACCCTGACGTGTTGCCATACAACACCACCATACCTCTGCGTTTCCGTCATTACGGTCGCATGTTAGAGAGTATGATTCGTGAAGCTGTGGCAGAGAATGATGCAGAACGTAAGAAGCAACTGATAGTGCGTATTGCCATGCGTATGAAACAGAACTTCCTGCTATGGAATAAAGACAACGTTGATGAGTCGCATATTAAAGAAGACATTGCCGTACTCTCTGCAGGCGAACTGAACTGCGACTTCCCTGAACTTCATGAGGCACTCGCGCATACTGTTGTGAAAAACAATGTGCCACAACAAAACAACAAGCGCAAACGCCGCAAGAAGAAGCCTGTTAATAACTGACTCCTACATCATTCACTGAGTGAAGTATCAGTTAGGTTAGGATGAGCTTAGGATGAACTTAGGATAAAAGATAATTTACCGTACAGTTATTTTCTTATTCATATTGCCTGAGGTGATGATATACAGACCCTCAGGCAATTTGCCGTTAAGCATAGTCATGTTCACACCTGTGGTTGACCATATCTGTGCCTCCTCGGTCAAGCCCCAAACAGTGTTGCCAATGACACAGATATTCAGCCATGTATCTTCTATACTTGTGGCACTACCGTTTTCTTTGCACTCACAGGTGCAACCGCTCTTGTCGTCAGTAGTGTCATATTCTGCAGTTGTGGTAAGCAGCAGTTTGCCAAGGTCCACAGCCTCATTCTGTTTGTCTCCCCATATATACTCAACAAGACATGGGTAGTCGATATAAGGGTTTCGGTTGTGCTGTATTCTGCTTACCTCCGCCATACGGCGTATCTCTTTTGGCGACACAGGGTCTTGCCTGTGCCACTGTAGTAACAGATTTTGCACCCAAGTCTGCAAAAGCAGTTTTGATGACGGGTCAAGGAAATAGAAGGCCGGTGTTGACATATCCCAACTCAAGTCTGCATAAGCAGTGAGAATATAGAAATAAGCACGAGCGAAGTCTCCTTTATACTCGTCAGCAGGTTCAAAGACTTTAGTAGCAGGACATTCTGCTGACGGTTTACCAGTCTTGAAAGAACCATTGTCAAAGGTGGCAGTTACCACTTCTCCAGGACCTTCATTACTCTTGCTGCGGTTTGCACTATAGTCCGCTGGCACCAGATGATGTAAGTCTTTATAGGCGTTGTTCACTGTGCCTCCCCACCATGACTTCGGAAACATGTGTTCAATATCCATGTTTTTCACAGAGGCTGTGGGGTTGTCAGCAGAGAAGTAACGGAGTGAGTCGGAATACATATCAAGCACAAGCATGCTTCCTTCTGCGCGGTCTGTATGATAAAAAGCATCCCATGAATGATGATTCCCCGAGCCATAGCTGTAGCGAATTCCACCACTAATTGTCTCTCCAAGTTTGCGTTTCAGAATGGTGTCTGAGGAATTCTGAACAGCGTCATAGTATCCCGGCTGAAGCTGACTCCAGTCGGTTGTTGTAACAGACAGTGAGAGGAGTTCGCCTTGATATACCTCTTTCCTGTTGCTATTGGTGTTGTTTCTGAGGCGGCTTCTGATGAGCAGTGTGTCGTCTCTCTGTATGTCTGAAGCCTTGATAGTGGTTCTGCTTTCGCCATACAGTTCATATACATATATGGTGTCATTTTCCCAAGCGAGGTAAAAACTGAGACCACCGGTTGTGAAACTTGTGGACACATCTGATGCTACATAGCCGCGTATATGATACCAGTCATTGCTTGTCTTATATTCAGCAATTTCCTCCATTCGGCTTAGCGCGTCTTTTATTGTATATGGGTCGTCTGCTTCGCCTGAATGGTAAATCTCACTGCAGACGGTAATGTTTACAGGTACTTCTTTGTTGACAGGCTGGTTGTCAAGACCTGTGGCTGAAAGAGTGAGTAATGCCGAGTATTGTGCTTTCCTGCTTGAACTGAAGCTGAGTTGCAATGTGCCTCCTTCTGACGGCAGTGCATTGACGTCTGTGTTGAAAAGATTGGCAGTGTCGGTTATTGATATGCTAATGTCGCCTGCCAGTTTCTTTGCAGTAAACTCCAGTTCTGTCATTGTCTCGGCAATGCCTCCTGACAAGTGTTCATATCCAAGGTCTATTGAATTTGGACCTTGAATCTCGCCTCTGTATGGGTGAGGGTCTGGTGCTACGATTGTTATCCGGGATACATAGAAACGGTTGCTTGTCTGTATCTTTGCTGATATATTGACGGTTTGAACATCTGTTTCTCCGTCGAAGTCAAACTCATAGTCTGTCAGCGCTATTCCACCGGTGAAAGCCTGCTCTGTGCCGTTAAATATGAAGCGTCTGTTACTACCGGCATCAGTGGAATTATCATACGCAGCCACCGTTACTATAACCTTTGTTGGCTTGTAAACATCTTTCATGGTAAGACTGATGATACCTATGGCGCTACCCGTACCTAACTTGATGCCATATCCTATTTTTGCTGGGTAACAGTAGGCGGCATCAACGCTTGCCACCATATCAACGCCCTGAATGATGTAGTCTTCTGGCGCAGTGCCGGAGAGTTTTGTGGTTTTGTCATTTGCCGTGCCTCCGTCTTTGAATATCACGGTATATGTATCTGCAAAACAATTAAGACAGATACCAATCAAAAATATAATGTTTGTTATTCGTTTCATAATGAGTTCATGAAAGTGTCTATCAGTGCTTTCTGCTGACCGCGCAGTATAATATGGTGATTGCCTATCGGGTTGTTAAGCAGGTACTTTGCAGCACCTGGTATGCTGACTTTTACTTGTGTACGACAGAGGTTCTGCTCAGTCAGGTTTTCTTGCAGTATGCCTTCTGCAGCATAGTGTCTGCTTAGGTCTCCGTTGAGTTTGCAGAGAGTCACCAGTCCAGTCTGCATCTTGCCTCTGATAGCCACACCAATACCTGACTCGTAGTGCGTGTCGTATTCGTAGTGTGTTATCATGTTCAGCGGTATGGTGCAGTGCGCGAGCACCATCTCATCTGTCTCGGGGTTGATGCGTGACGGGTTAGCCTGAAAGCCTGTCTCGCCTGTAAGTTCATAACTTATCATCATGGTGAGCAGTGCCGGCACATCGCCTTCACAACTTGAAGGTATGCCTTCTTCGTTAAGCAGTGCGAGTGCGAGACAACCTGTGTTTTTAACTGTGCTAAGCAGGTCGAAGCAGCGCAGTGTAAGAGCGCTAATGCCATGTTTTTCTACTATGCGTTTTAATGCACCATATATTTCCAGTGCTCCTATGAAATAGTCGCTCGGGCATGTCTCTATGCGTTTTCTGGCGGCAATAGGGTAGTCACGCTTGCGTATCTCTTTCAACAACTCCTCCATGCTGATTTTCTCAACCTCCACACCAATCTTGCGCTGAATAGCCTCAGTGTCAAAACTTGATGCTATGAGCCAGTCTGATGGCTCACCTATCACACCTATCTTCTTGCCTTTGAGCGATTTTTTTGCGATACTCACTTTGCCGAGTAGTATTATCCGTTGTGCTACATACTTTGCATCACCGTGCAGTATCTCACCTTCTCTGCCTTGTGCTCTTAGCCATGATAGAATCTCCATTGAGGCGGCGAGAGAGTTGCTTTTGCCGGAGGTGAGCAACAACAGTCTGCCTTCTCTTAATCTCGGCTCGTTTTCATACAGTGCTTTGAACAAGCCTTCTGTGCCTCCTGTGCGCACATATAAGAGTTCAAGGTCGCCGTTGCCGTATTCTGAGAAGTCCTCGCCGCGAAGCCGGAGAACATCTTTGCCTGTTGCTTGCTCTATGCTGCCAATCCATTCGGCTGTCGCCTTTTCGGTCTCGACTTTGTTGTGAATGGGAGAAGTGAGTGTGTAAATGTTGACAGTCATACTGATTGTATCAAATATAAGGTGTTGTTTTTTCTGCTTGCAAAGATAATATAAAAATCTTATATTTGCACCATGAAAATGAAAATTGGCATATTGGGTGCAGAATCTACCGGCAAGAGTACTCTTGCCCTACAACTTGCTGACTATTTCGGCGGAGTGTGCATACCTGAGTATGCGCGTGAGTATGTAGAGGCGAAACTCCGGCTTGTCTCACCGCCACAGGGTTCTGAGAGAGTTGGAGAAGTTTACACTTTCATTGACGTGGAGAATATTGCCCGCAGACAGATAAAGCAACTCTCCGATTTGCTAATTGCACAATTCACGTTCTTTGACACCGAACTCATAGTGACAAAGGTCTGGTTTATGGTTAAATATGGCAAAGTGCCCGAGTGGTTATTGGAGACAATGAACAATGTCAAACCCGATTTCTGTCTGCTTTGCCTGCCTGACTTGCCTTTTGTGGCTGACCCTGTGCGAGAAAACCCAAACTTAAGAGAAGAGTTGACCGACATGTATCGCAGAGAACTTGAGTATTATTGTATACCTTATGCCACTGTCTCCGGCAGCGGCTCTGACCGACTCCGCTCCGCCATTGAAGCCGTAATGAAACTGCGTTGATTGTTTCAATTGTATCAAAATCTCAATTGTCTCATGTTATTTTTTGTGTTTTTTACCTAACTTAATAACCTGATTGGACATTGTGAGTAATCTCCTATCACCACTCATCTTACAAACAACTATTGACTATTCGAGAAATATATTATTGAATAAATAAGAGCAAAGAGATGACCAAACCGGTCATCTCTTTGCTTGTGTGGTGCCACCAGGAATCGAACCGGGGACACAAGGATTTTCAGTCCTTTGCTCTACCATCTGAGCTATGGCACCTTTATCAAAATCACAAGCGAGTTGTGATTCTAACTTCCAAATGTAACTTGCGTTTTTTCGAAAGCGGCTGCAAAGGTACAACAAACTTTTCACATGCACAACACTTCTTTGTACTTTTTTTATTTTTGTTATTCCTGCAGGCAGTTTGCATGTTGTCAGGAATTGTTGTATCTTTGTGCGCAAATAAATAGTTTTAGATATTCATTATGGCAGAGATAAAGGAATTAGGAGAGTTCGGGTTGATTAGGCACCTGACTGACAAACTGCACTACACTCAAAAATCTACAGAGAAAGGTGTTGGCGATGATGCTGCGGTGTTGAATTTCCATAACAAACGCACATTGGTGACAACCGATCTGCTGCTTGAAGGCATTCATTTCAATCTTGAATATGTGCCTCTCAAGCATCTGGGCTACAAAGCGGCGATAGTGAATTTCTCCGATATATGTGCCATGAATGCCACACCTACTCAGATTGTGGTGTCGCTTGGCATATCAAAGCGTTTTTCTGTGGAGAATATCGAAGAGTTATACAAAGGCATACGCCTTGCATGCGAGCGTTATAGTGTGGACTTGGTAGGTGGTGACACATGCTCTTCGATGACAGGTCTTACCATCAGCATCACCTGCATTGGTGAGGCGAAGAAAGACGAAATAGTGTATCGTAATGGCGCTAAGGAGAACGACCTTATCTGCTGCACCGGCAATCTCGGTAGCGCTTTCCTCGGGTTGCAGCTCCTTGAAAGAGAACGTATAGTGATGCAAGCAAACCCCGAAGGCACTCCTGCTTTCGAGGGAAAGGAATACCTGCTTGAAAGACAACTGAAACCGGAGGCACGCCTTGACATAGTGAAGAAACTGCGTGAGACTGGCATTCACCCAACAGCTATGATGGATATAAGTGACGGACTCAGTTCTGAGCTCCTGCATATATGTACTCAGTCGAATTGCGGATGTGCCATATATGAAGACAAGATACCTATTGACTATCAGGCTGCTGTGCTGGCTGAAGAAATGAATCTGAACATAGTGACATGTGCTTTGAATGGAGGCGAGGACTACGAACTTTTGTTTACATGTTCGTTGTCAGACTATGAGAAACTGATACCGTTGGAGGATGTGTATATGATAGGTCATATCACGAAACCAGAATACGGCTGCAACCTAATTGGCAGAAACGGAGAAGAAATAGCACTAAAGGCACAAGGATGGCAGGCATTCTAAACTTTCTATCCACAAGTCGGTATAGTCTTGTATTTGTGGTGGTATAGCCTGACCTTTCGTTATATACACGCAACGCATGCCGGCGTTATATCCAAACTGCATGTCTGTCAGTGAGTCGCCAGCCATGACAGAGCGTGTGAAATCTACTTCAGGGAAATCCTTTTTTGCAGTTAATGCCATTCCAATGGCGGGTTTGCGCATACCTGAGTCACTGTCTGCCAGATCAGGACACACATAAACTCCGTCTATTCTGCCTCCTGCCAACTCTATGTCGGAAAGCATTGACTTGTGAATTCTCTCCAAGTCTTCGCTAGTTAACAACCCTTTGCCTATGCCTTGCTGGTTACTTACGATGAATACTCTTGAATATCTCTCTGACAGATGTTTCATTGTGCTTAGGACATTTGGCAACCACTCCCATTGCGATATGTTGCGTACATAGTCGCCTATGATCTGTCTGTTCAGCACTCCGTCTCTGTCGAGAAACAAATACCGGTCTTGCGTGATTCGTTGCCTGAAATCATATTGCGCGCGGTAATAGTCATCTGCAACACCGATATCAATAAAGTATTGTGAACATGCAACACCACTAAACGATTTCTCGTGTGCCTTCGCCTGCAACAAGTCTTTCTCAAAAGAGAACTTGCGGGGCATATTCTGCCCTGAAAGCCACTCTTTGTTCACAACATATATTCCGCCATTTATGAGACCTGCTCCTGCTGAGGAGTCTTTCTCCCGAAATGTGGAAATGATATTGCCGGTTACTTCAACCGCTCCGTATCTCTCTGTGTTTTCCACTTGGCGCAGGGCGATGGTTAGAACATTATTGTGTCGCTCATGATTGCGGCAGAACGCGCTGTAGTCAATGTCGAACAATGTGTCGCCGTTGAGCACAAGAAAATCGCTACCTTCAGTCATTGCTGATGCCTGCGCAATTGCTCCTCCTGTAAACAACGGTTCTTTCTCCTGAGAGTAATCAACACTCATGCCATTGTATTCACTGCCGAAATACCGTGCTATTATTTCATGTTTGTAGCCTGTGGCAAGTATAACCTTGGTTATGCCTGCCTTGCACAAGCCATCCAACACGTAGGTGAGAAATGGTTTGCCTGCAACAGGTGCCATTGGCTTTGGAATATCACCAATGACATGACTCAGGCGAGTGCCAAAGCCTCCTGCGAGTATAACGGCTTCATGTATCATCAGGTATGAATCAGTGATTAGGGAAGAGGTTCTTTTCCACGAGTTCGCAGATGATGTGTCCAATCATGATATGGCATTCCTGTATGCGCGGAGTGTCGTTGCTCGGCACGTTGAGCAGCACATCAGACTTGTGTGCCATACTGCCTCCTGTGCTGCCTGTTAAGGCAATAGTGGTAACTCCTAATTCGCGTGCCTTGTCAAAGGCAAAGAGTATGTTCTTCGAGTTGCCTGAAGTTGAGATACCAACCAGTACATCGCCCGGTCGGCAAGCTCCGTCAATCATACGTGAATATATGAGGTCGTAGCCATAGTCGTTTGCTACAGCAGTCAGGTAAGAAGTATTGCAGTGTAACGCCTCTGAGTTGAGAGGGGGACGGTCGAAATAGAAACGTCCTGAGAGTTCGGCAGCCAGATGCTGTGCATCTGCCGCACTGCCTCCGTTGCCGCACCATAAGACACGATGTCCGCTTTTGAGGGCATCAATAATTATATCAGCTGCTTTTTGTATACGCAGCAGAAAAGACTTGTCGTCCAGAATGAGTTGTTTGGCTGCGATACTCGAAGCTATCGCCTTGGTTATTGCATTGTCCATGTCTTTAGACCTTCAGAAGTGAATTCATAACGTTTAACTTGTCCAGAGAATCGCTCGGTGAGAGCCTTCTCTACGGCATACCTGCTTGTGCCGGGGCAATAGAAGAACATAAAACCTCCTCCTCCTGCACCGCTCACTTTTCCTCCAGTAGCGCCTGCGTTGATGGCCGTCTGGTATATGTCGTCAAGCAGTCGGTTGCTTATGCCATTAGTCATCTTCTTTTTCTCTTCCCAGCCGAAGTGAAGAATGCTGCCTATGCCGTCAATGTCACCACGCAGCAGACTTTCCTTCATCTGTGCCGCTTGAGCCTTAAGGCAGTGCATTGCCTCTATCGAGCTCTGTTTGCCGGCATTAACATTTCTTATCTGTCCTTCTATTATCTGTGCGCTGACGTGACTAGTCTCGGTATAATAGAGCAGGAGGTTATGTGCCAGTTCGTCCTGAAAACGTTGTCTGATGCGGAGCGGATTGACTATAACCTTGTCATCAGGCAGAAACTCCATATAATTGAATCCTCCGAAAGTGGCAGCATATTGGTCTTGCTTGCCTCCTGAGAGTCCGAGGTCTTTGCGCTCTATCTCATATGCGAGTCTTGCTAAGTCATACTCTCCCAACGGCAGTTTGAGCAATTCGGCAAAAGCACCGAGTATGCTTACCGTCAGTGTACTGCTTGTGCCCAGCCCACTGCCGGCAGGAGAATCTACGTGACTGGTAATGCGGACAGATAAACCTTGTTGTATGAAATCTTTCACTACGCGGTTGTAAACTCCTTTGGCGAGAATGAAATATCCGTCTGTGGGCAGTTGCATTGCGCTGTCGTATATCTCTTCCTTTCCTGCATCAGGCGATGAGAATATTACCTTGCCGTTGTCGATGGGTTCTATTGTGGTGTAGGCATAAAGTGATATCGTCGCATTCAATATTGCTCCTCCGTACAAATCGGAATATGGTGACACATCGGTGCCTCCTCCTGCGAGACCCAATCTCAGTGGTGCTTTGCTTCGTATAGTCATGTTGCTGGTGTTGTTTGTCTTTATTGTTGCGTATTCTCTTGCGCGATGATGGCTGCAGTCATTCTGCTCCATGCATATTTTTTCTTTTCTTTCTGTATGCCTTCTTTGAAGCGGTTGCTGTTAGGGTTACTGCAGAAGTCAATCAGTGCATCTGCTATGCTTGTGGCATCGACTTCAGTCACATAACCGACTTTGCCATTTGGTACTATTTCTGCCAAACCACCTACGTTAGTTACCAGCATCGGCTTCTCAAAGTGATAAGCAATCTGTGTCACACCGCTCTGTGTGGCGCTTTTGTATGGTTGAACAATGAGGTCGGCTGCAGAAAAATAGATTGCTACTTCGCTGTCAGGTATGAACTCTGTACGCCAGTCAATGAGCCCTTTCAAACCAAGTGCTGTCTCCAGTTCAATGTATTTGTCTTTATTGTTGTAGTACTCGCCTGCAATCACAAGTCTCACCTTACTTTTGTCAATCCGATTATCGGCATACGCTTCCATCAAAAGGTCGAGACCTTTATAGTCTCTGATAAATCCGAAGAAAAGCAACATTGTCTGCTTGTTAGGTATATTCAGTTTCTTTCTAGCTTCTGCCTTAGGCAAGGCAGCACCGAAGTTGTCATACAGAGGATGCGGGCACAATGCGGCCGATTTGTGTTTGACAAAAAACCGTAGGTCGCTGAGCACGCTGTCTGACATTGCTACGAAGCGGTCGATACTATTTACAAAATACCTCACTAACAATTTGTCCAAAGGCCTCTTCTCGTGAGGAATTACGTTGTCGAGTACGCTGACAACTTTTGTTTTGTTGTTGCGTTTTGCTATACGGGCTATAGTGCCCAGACAGGGAGACATGAGAGGTATCCAGAATTTGATAACCAGCAAGTCGGGATTCATCCGGCGTATCATGCGTCCCACATGCAGCCAAGAGAACGGGTTGACAGAGTTCATCACCCTTGTTATCTTCAGGTTTGAAGGCGCAGGCTCTTCAGAATACTGGGTTTTGCCAGGGAAAAGGAACGATGGATACTGTAATGTGAAGGTTAATATCTCCACATCATGCCCTTCCTTGATAAATTCCGATGCCAACCGTTCATTGAAAGCAGACAGACCGCCTCTGTAGGGATATGCTGTGCCAAGAATGACTATTTTCATGTTTTTCCCGTATTTGTTATCAATTAACAGCCTGCAAAGATAATAATAATTTTGTGTATTCGCAAAAATACTATAACTTTGCCGTCATAAACGACAAAGATATATATGAAAGAAGTCAAGATAAAACTTTTCTTTACTGATGTTGACGGCACACTGACTGACGGCGGTATGTATTACACTTCTGACGGCGACTGCATGAAGCGTTTTTATGTGCGTGACGGCATGGGTATGAAACTGTTGCAGCAGGTAGGCGTGAAAGTGGGCATAATAACATCTGAAACAACAGGCATAGTGGAGGCTCGTGCAAAAAAACTTGGTGTTGACTACCTGTGCATGGGAGTGCGTTTCGATGGCAAAGTTGAAGCTGTGAGAAAGATTTGTGCTGAAACAGGTGTCAGTATGGATGAAGTCGCTTTCATCGGTGACGACGTAAACGATATCGCACTTCTTCAGGCAGTTGGCCTTGCCGCCTGCCCTCATGATGCCTGCGAAGAAGTTCTTGACATACCGCACATTCGTGTAATGCACCATTCCGGTGGTTATGGCGCAGTGAGAGAACTGACGGATATGATAAGACACTATCGGCAACAACTTGACTGACATGAAACATCTTTTCGGTATAGCAAGCCATTTGACATTTAATGTTGCACGAAAGATAATTCTTGCTGACAATATTCAGCCGGATGATTGTTATTTCCTTTTGTTGAGAAACTATGAAATTCCACCTGAGTATAATGACATATACCATAACAGACTAGCAACATCTTATAATACAGACATTAAACACGGAAGAATTTTTGCAGGATTGAATATATTCAAGACTGCAAAAAATATGCGCGAATTTGATGCCTTGATAGATGGTTTTATAGGAGAGGGTATGTTCATGTGGTACACATCAGTATGTTATAATGATATATGCAGTATGATGGTAACAAATGACAAATGTGCAGGGTATTATGTCATGGAAGACGGATTGGTTTCATACGAAAGAAGCAACCCTCAGGCATTTGTTGGGTGGAGATATGTCATATACAAGTTTCTACTTGTGCTATTATACCCGAGAATATTCACTCTAAAAAATAATTTTATTACCACTTGTCATCCAAAATTCAAAGGGTGTATTGCCACTTCGCAATTATGTTTCCCATTGCACCAGCAATATTTGAAAGTGATTGGCTCTCCTTTTGAACCCCAGGAATATGCTATTTATCCAGATGCCGTCATATCTGTTGATCCTCTTTTCAATAGCAGAGTTGATAATGAAAGAGTGGCTCAAATATTTAAGTCTCTTGCTGAATTCATGGCGGAAAAACAATACAAACTCATTGCTTTCAAACTTCATCCGCGTTTCAACTCTATAAACAACAAAGTATATAAGGAGTATTATTGCAGATTGTTGAAAGAGTTGTTTCCTAATATACATGAATTGCCACAGGATCTTGTGTTGGAAAATTTGCTTGCATGGTGCAAGGCTGATTTTTATTCCTGCGATTCCTCGGTGGCTTTATATGTCTCACAAGAGGGTGTTAGATGCTATAGTATGATGCCATTGCTTAAAGGTACGCCCGCATATCATCCTACAGACATAATGACAAACATATCAGAACAAATATCATTATAATAACATATATGATAATTAACGGAAAAAATATCAGTATTCTTGATTGCACCCTCAGGGACGGAGGGTACTATACCAATTGGGATTTTCCATATTCTTTGGTGGAGAAGTATCTCAAGGCTGTAAACTCATTGCCTATTGATTATGTGGAATTGGGTTATCGCAGCGCTGAAACAGATTCCTATCATGGTCAGTATGATTATTTGCCAGATTTTGTGCTGAAACAATGTCAACAGTTGTGTCCAGACAAAAAGAGAGCAGTTATGGTTAACCTTAAGGAAGTTAATCAGGACAATGTGTCAGTTTTGTTAGGAGATATATCGGAATATGTTGATATGATTCGCTTTGCCACCAGACCCAATGATATTGAAAAAGCAATAGCAATAGCCAGAATAGCAAAAAATCAAGGATTAGAGACGGCTGTAAATATTATGTATATGTCAACATGGGTTGAGAATCCCAGTTTTGCAGAATTGTTAGGAAATGCAGACAAATATGTTGACTGTGTCATGATGGTAGACTCTTATGGTAGTGTATATCCTGAGCAGATAGCTGACTGCGTGAAGAAATTGCGTATGCACTATAAAGGTAAAATTGGATTTCATGGACATAATAATCTGGAGTTGGCATTTGCTAATACGCGTGCTGCAATAGAAGCCGGTATTGATATTGTTGATGCTACTATCTCAGGTATGGGGCGTGGTGCGGGAAATCTACGTATGGAACTCATGATGACTTATTGTACGAGATTTGATTCTTCCTTGTCATTGAATACCATGATGGAAACATTGGAGGATTTTGAAACTCTCAGACATAATTATGGTTGGGGAACAAATTTGCCATATATGATTTCCGGCTGTAATTCACTTCCTCAAAAGGACATAATGGAGTGGATAACTAAAAAACGTTATTCGGCAGAAAGTATAGTTAGAAGACTACAAGCACATATAAAACAAACCGAGTCAGAATTTGTTTGTCCTGTATTGTGCGAGACTGCCGACAGTGAGACAGTGACTATTCTAATCGGTGGTGGAGAATCTGTAATTGCACACATAGATGCCATTATTGAATTCATAAGAAGACAGACAAAAAATGTAAATCTGATATTTTCTTCCAGTAAGCACCTTTATCTGTTTGATTCATTACCCGAAGATGTTGACAGATACATTTATCTGGTTGGTATAGAGGGCAAGCGTCTTGAAAAACACATATCTTCTGTAAGAAAGAGTGACAGATTTGTAATAACACCGCAGAGTCCAAACATGAGTACCTACATTCCTTTAAATTTGGATAAACAGGTTTATGTTTTGCCATTGAATTATTCTACAGAAATGGAGAAAAATATGGCAGACTCTCCTCTATACGTGTCAATTAAAATAGCAATGTACCTGAAAGCAGAGGAAATACTGCTTGCGGGATATGATGGTTATGGTACTGATGCTAAATCTGACAAGTTTGATATGATGGAGGAGAATCAGTCTGTTGTAAGTTTCTTTGCGCCACAAATTAGGATGTTGTCCTTATTGCCTACCAAATATCATAATTTGAAAGAATTGTCTGTTTATTTTTTATTGACAAAATGAAAAAGAACATTGTCTTTCTCCCCTGCCGAAAAGGCAGTCAGAGAATACCAAATAAAAACGCACGCGTGTTCGCCGGCATAAAGGGAGGTCTGCTGCATATAAAACTTCAACAACTTATACAGACAGCAGAGGTTGACGAGATATTCCTGTCGTCTGACGATGAAACAGTGTTGGAAATAGGCGCTTCTATGAATAGCAGGAAAATCAAGTTACTGCCACGTCCGGTACATCTATGCCTTTCTTCAACGACGACCGATGAATTAATAGATTATGTTCCAACTATAATAAATGATGATGCAACCATAATATGGACTCATGTCACCTCGCCGTTCCTGTCTTCCAGAACTTATTCAGAAATGATCCATCTCTACTATGAGAAATTCGGAGAGTATGACTCACTTATGTCAGTGAATTCTTTGAGAACTTTCTTGTGGAATAATGAGAACCCTCTGAATTATGACAGAACCGTTGAAAAGTGGCCACGTACACAGACACTCCCGATATGGTATGAGGTTAACAGCGGTGCATTTATCGCTGACATAGCAACATACAGACAAAGGCATGACAGAATAGGAGAACATGTGCAGCTATATGAGACAAGCAAACTTGAATCCATTGATATAGATTGGCCGGAAGATTTCGATTACGCAGAGATGATATATAAGAACTATTTTGACAAAACAAAAGCGGTTGAATGACATTAAAACGTTGCATATTTCGTTTCTGGGTGAGATTATTAGAAAGACTTACCATAATCAAACCTGAGGTATGTGAACTTAATACTCCTACCATAAATCAATGTAAAGATAAAACGTTGATTTTCACAGTTGCATTCAATAATGTGACACTCATCCGTTATCAGAATGTGTTTTTGAGAAAGAATATAAATGACGATTTTGTATATTTGGTCGCGGACAACTCATCAGACATAAACATTCGCAAACAGATAGAGTCTTATTGTAGTGATGAGAATATATCCTATCTCTCACTACCGCATAATCTTCTAAATCATGTAGGCGGTAGTTATTCGCATGCAATGTGTTTGAACTATGTTTACAAACATGTCATCAAAAAATGTAAACCACGTATCTTCGGCTTCATAGATCATGACTTGTTTCCAATCAAGGAAGTTTCTATAGCTGACAAACTGAAGAATCAGCCTGTGTATGGTCCGCTGCGTGAAAGAGGAGAATGCTGGTATATGTCAGCCATCATGTCGTTTTTCCGATATGACTTCATGGCAGACAAGAAGGTTGATTTCATGCCCGTTAAACCTTTTGACCAATATCTTGACACAGGTGGAGGTAATTGGGCGATATATAGCACATTGAATAAGAAAGATATCTTATTCCCTGATGAGCTGACGGAGCCTTTCAGAGAGGGTGGAGCACGTCATTCCGACATGTTGGAATACTTTGATAACAAGACATGGCTTCATACCATTAACGGCTCATGCTGGCATGAAGAGGCTGAGGGGAAAGGGAATATGATAAGGAGTATATTAACTGAATATTTGAAACAATAATCATGCTGTCAGTCATTATCTGCACATACAACCGCGAGAAGTATATAGGCAACCTGCTTGAGAGCATAGCCGCGAATACTCTTGCAAAACAGGAATATGAGTTGTTGCTTGTTGACAACAACTGCACCGACAATACCAAGACTGTTTGCATGGAGTTCGCTAACAGGCATCAAGACATCAATTTCCGCTATTTGCAAGAGTCGGAGCAAGGGCTTTCCGCAGCACGCAACAAAGGTATAAAAGAGGCGAAAGGCGATATACTGGTCTATGTTGACGATGACGCTCTTGTTGACAATACCTATCTGCAGACTTTTGCAGACTTTTTCAGTCTTAACCCTGACAAGTATGCCGCTGGAGGTCCGATAATCCCCCTTTATGAGACAAAGGAGCCTGAGTGGATGACTCCATATACAAAAGCTTTGCTGACAGGATATATGTATTTCGGAGACAAAGAACGTCAGTATCCTCGCGGCAGGTATCCTGGTGGAGGCAATGCTGCGTATCGTGCCGAGGTGTTTCAGAAAACGGGTCTTTTTAATACTGAACTCGGCAGAAAGGGAGACAGTTTGATGGGTGCTGAAGAAAAGGATATCTTCGACAAGATGCAGACGCTCGGAATGCAGTTCTATTATCTACCAGAGGCCGTGTTGCATCATATAATACCACAGAAGAAACTTGAGAAGGACTATTTTGACCGTCTTACACTGCAGATAGGCAAGAGTGAACAGAAACGTACTCTTGCCATATCCAAGTGGAAATACTTCAAGCGTCTTTGTTCAGAAGGAGTCAAGTGGGCGGGCACTCTTGTTCTCATGTGCCTCTACACCCTCAGCCTCACACCGCAGAAAGGCTGGAAACTCATTCTTTTCCGTGCAAATGTAACAAAGGGACTACTTGGAAAGGCGTAGTATGCATAGTTCAGGCTCCCTGATGTATCAGTGAGCTTGGGATGAGGTTAGGATGACCTTAGGATAGAGCGTCAGTCACAGACTATTTTACGCCTTTGATCTTAGTTTTGTTCGCCATAGCGGGTAGGACAAACTTGTCAGGCTCAACATAAGTGCCATAATCAGAATTGCCAGACACCACTTGTCGGTCTTCAGTGCGGCAGGCACAAACTCCATAACGATATTGTGTTGGCCTGCAGGTATTGTCGCGGCACGCAGGACATAGTTCACTCTTCCTATTTCAGTCTTATTGCCGTCAATATACAAGTGCCAGTCATGCGGGTAATATATCTCCGAGAAAACGGCTACCTTGTCAACTGATGTCAGTGCTTTGTATTCAAGCCGGTTGGGAGCATAGTTAATTAGTTGTATCTGACCTTCACCTTCCGAACTCTCAATCAGCACGTCCGCAAACTGTTTGTCTGCCACAGCATCATGCTTCAGGTCGGTGTTCCACAGTGCCTGACTTTCGTCATCGGCTGTCTCTACAAACTGCACTCTGTCCACAAACCATGCATTGCCCATGGCATTCGGGTTACGTATCACTCCGTTCTGCGTGACGAAGTACTTGGTGTTGAGCATATTCACCACAGCCATGTTGTTCTTGCTGATGTGTGCATCTATCAGGTCTTGATAACGGCGCAGTTTTGCAGCATGATAACCTCCGATGGATTTCAAGCGGTAACTGGTGCGGGCATCATTGAATGTGTTGGCAGCCACGTTGAGTACACGGTAGTCAAGACTCTTGTCCTGTAATATGTCTTTTTCCCATTGCTGCATGGCAAACCAGTTGTTGTCCTCTTTTGCGGAGACAAAGTCCCTGCTGCCGAAGTAGCGTCTGTTTACGGGCACCATGTCTGCTGCAAACATGATAGCGAAAAATACATAAAGCCAGATGTCTTTCAACTTTTTCTTCATAAAGATTACAAGAATAACTGCGGCGGCGGCTATGAAGGCGAAACTTCTCCACGCATCAACCTTGAGCATGTGTATGCGGTCTGCTACCAAGGCGTCTTGCAGCCACTGTGGGTCGCTGTGTCCGCGGAAATCCCACATCATACTGCCGAACAGAGCAAGCAGCAGACAGATGCCTGCAGTGATGCCTGCACTTACATACAAAGCAACAAAGAGTCGTCTGTTATCATCAGCATTCTTGCGCAGTTCCACAACCTTCTGCAGTGCCATGATGCCAAGAAGAGGCATGGTAATCTCTGCCACTATAAGAATGGAGCTTACTGCACGGAACTTGTTGTACATAGGGAACCAGTTGAAAAATAGCTCCGTTAGCGGCATGAAGTTTTTGCCCCATGCAAGTGTTATAGAGAACAGTGTTGCTACAAGCAATGCCCACTTGTAAGGACCTTTCACGAGTATCAGACCGAGTATGAACAGGAAACAGATGATTGCGCCTACATATACAGGTCCTGAAGTGAATGGTTGTGTACCCCAATACATAGGCAGTTGCTGACATACCTGTGCAGCCTGCCGTTTAGGGTAGCCGTTTTGCATGAGCGTGCGGCATGTCTCACTCTTCTCGTCAAGAGCATAACCTGAAGCTCCGCCTTTCACGTTTGGCACAAGCAGAGTGAGAGTCTCGTCAATGTCGTAACTCCATGCAGTGGCATAGTCTATGTCAAGGCCTTTCTTCAGCTCGGCATCAGCATCTTTTGCCTGTGTCAATTCAGAATGACCTCCGCGCATTGTCTCTTTCAAATATGAGGTGTTCATATCCGACCAGCTTAGCTTCGTGAGACCTACCACAACTACAACCAAAGCCAGCACTCCTACGCCTATGGCGAGGTCCTTGTATCTGCGCTCCCTGATGTGAATGTACAATTCTGCTATAAACATTACTCCCAACAGCAGTCCTACATAGTACGACATCTGTGGGTGCAGTGTTATTCCGATGATGCTGTAGATGGCAAGGAGTGGCGCTCCCAACCAGTATCTTTTTCTGAACACAGCATAGAAACCTCCTATTACCGGAGCCAGACAGCCTATTGCCGATGCCTTGGTGAGGTGTCCTGCGGGAATGATAATCAGGAAATATGATGAGAAAGCCATTGCTATTGCACCTGCCAATGCTATCCACGGACTCACTCCGAAACAAAGCAGCATAAGGAAGAAACCGCACAGATAGGCAATGATGAAGCCTATGGCATTGTCAAAGCCGAAGTGTATGATGTTCTCAAGGTGCTTTCTGAATGCACCTGAGGGTGTGGCGCCTGTTATCTGGTATGTGGGCATGCCGCCGAACATGGAGTTGGTCCACCATGTGGTTTCACCTGTCTGTGCCTTGTATTCTCTTGCCTCTTGAGCGGCCCCCTTCCAGTTGTTCACGTCACCGGCGCGCATCACTTTGCCTGAGAGTATAGGTGAGCAGTATACCAGAGCAATTGCTATGAAAGCAATTATTGCCACAATGTAGGGCACAAGTCCTTTCCAATTGAATGTTTTCATATTTTATTGCGTATTTCTGTAAGTTCTGCTTTCAGTTGTTCCAATGTCTTTACTGCCTCCATGCGTGTACCCAATGACGAGGACTCGCTTTTCAGCGTGGCTATCACTCTGTCAATAGGCAGTTGCTGCTCCTCTCTGAGGAACTGAATTCTTTTTATCAGTTCGATGTCTTCAGGAGTATAAAAGCGTCGTGTCTTGCCTTTGTGTTTGTAAGGCTGAAGTTGAGGTATTGTCTTCTCCCAGAACCGCAGAGTGGATGCAGGTACTGAGAGCATCTCGCTTACTTCACTTATCTTGTAGTATATCTTTTCCATATTAATTATTAGCCTATTAACCTATTAACCTATTTACCCTTCTTCACCTGAACATCTTTAGTTTTTGTCCAATACTTATCATGTCTGATTTCAGGTGATTCCACTTCTTTATCTTCTGTACCGTGGTCTTCTGCTTCTTGGCTATGCCGCCGAGAGTATCACCTTTCTTTACGGTGTATGTATATGACCCCGCGAGAGGCAGCCCGTCGGCATCGGTCTTCTGTGCAAGGTCTATCACCTCACGGCGGCTGTGCAGCAGAGAGTCTGCACGATGTCGGTAAATGGTATCTTCATGCATGATGAAGGCACCTGTCATGTCCGCAGGCAGACACAGAGCATACGGTTTGCCTCCGGGCAGCACATCCATTCTGTATTGTGGGTTTAGGCGACGGAGTTCTGTCAGCGGTATATCGGTTATCTCGCTTACCTGCATGAGGTGAAGACGCCGGTTGGTGAGTATAGTGTCTGCTGCAAGTGTGTAAGGGAGTCTTGCCATACAAATGTTGTGCTCGTCTGCGAAGTTGAGGGCGTAGTTGGCCGCAACGAAGATAGGTACATACGAGCGTGTCTCCTGAGGCAAGTAAGGCCAGATATCCCAGAAGTCACGTTTCCCGTTAGCACGATGTATGGCTTTGTTGATATTGCCCGGTCCGCAGTTATAGGCTGCTATTACTAGATTCCAGTCTTCGTAGATGGCATATAATGAGCGCAGGAAACGGCATGCTGCATCTGTGGCTTTCAGAGGGTCGAGACGCTCGTCTACCAGCGAGTTGACTTCAAGTCCGCAGTTCTTGGCAGTGCGCGGCATGAACTGCCATAGACCTGCCGCACCTACAGGTGAATATGCAGTAGGATTGAGTCCCGATTCTATTATTGGCAGGAACTTGAGTTCTTCCGGCAGACCATACTGGTGCAGTTTCTCCTCGAATATTGGGAAATAGAAGCCTGAGAGCGTCAGCAGCCGTGCCACTTGACGCGGACGACGCTGCACATACATGTCAATGAAGTTTCTTACTACGGTGTTGTATGGCATTTCGATGATATAAGGCAGCGAAGATAGACGTGCTATATATACCGAGTCAGGCATACCTGCGGTGTCGGCTGTGGCTGTACATTCCGTGGTGTCAAGCCACGAAAGTGCGAAGTCCATTAGCCTCATGTCAAGTTCGTCCTGAGTGTATTTCCTAACTGTGGAATCGGTGGCGGTTGTAACAATAGTGTCGTTGTCCTGAGCGTAGAGATATGCTCCGCACAACAGGACAATGAAAAACAATATGTACAGTCTTCCGTGCATGTCTATTTGAGGGTGAATGCCAGTCTGACCTCCGTGCTACGCTGGTTGAGCGGGTCGCGGTTGATCTGCGGTTCTATGTTGAGCGAGAGGTCAGGTGAGATGTCGAAGTCGTACAACTGTGCATCCACATATGCGTCTATCAGTGACAGGGCGTATGCTATTACTGTCGCCACGATAGAGATGTCTCTGTAGCGGCGGTAAGAGTTCATGTTGTTCTGCAAGTGCGTTGTGTATTTGCTCTTGCCTCCCATTGAACCGCCTGTGCCTGTTGATTCTATTGAATAGCCTTTGGGCAGTATGGCAACGTATGACTTGTTAGGGTCTGTGGGATTGTAGTCCGGGTCTGTGACAATGTCGCGATAGGCGGTCTTGTAGTCGTTGTACAAGCCGTTGGTCCACGTGATAGCGTATGCGCAACCCATAAAAGCACCATATACTATGGGCAGTTTCCAGTATGAACGGTTGTATATCTGCCCGTAGCCAGGTATGATGGCACCCATCCACACCGCTCTCATAGGGTTGGGTTTCCATGTGTTCTTGGGTTCAGGCAGTAAGGTGTCAGCTTCAAGAACAACCACCTGAGTCGTGTCATGAGCATGCAACTCCGAGGCAGACACCCAGTTGCCTTCGTCTGTTGTCTCTGTTCCCTTGTGATGTTGCGCCTGAAGGCAAGTCAGTTGCAGGAGTGTGAATAGCAATATGACAAGTCTCTGTTTCAAACTACTTGTTTAGGAGGGTAAGGAGGTTCTTAAGTTCGTCTTCGTTTTTGAATGGGAATACTATCTTTCCTTTACCATCGGCATTGCATGTTATCTTCACTTTGGTTGCGAAGCGTCTTGCAAGGTCTTTCTGTTCTGCCTTGTATTCCTTCTTTTGCTGTGGCTTTGGCTCAGCCTTTTGAACAGGCAGCACTTCACCTGTACTTGCCAGTTCTTCCACGCGTCTGACGCTGAGGTCCTCCTTGAGGATGCGCTTGTAGAGCATAAGTTGCTCCTGAGGTGTCTTGAGCGAGAGGAGTGCGCGTGCATGACCCATGTCTATATGCTTGTCTTTGAGTCCTACCTGAATCTCTGCAGGCAGTTTGAGTAGACGCAGGTAGTTGGCTATGGTAGCACGCTTCTTGCCTACGCGCTCCGACATACGCTCCTGCGTGAGGTGGTATTCGTCAATCAGTCGCTGATAGGCTAGTGCTATCTCTATGGCGTCCAAGTCCTCTCGCTGTATGTTCTCTATGAGTGCCATCTCCATCACCTGCTCGTCTTTGGCAGTACGTATGTATGCTGGTATGGATGTGAGTCCCGCTCTGTGTGCTGCACGGAAACGGCGTTCACCTGCAATGATGAGGTAGGTACCGTCATCGTTCTTGCGCAGTGTTATTGGCGAGATGACACCCAGTTCGCGGATAGAGGCAGCGAGTTCTTCCAGACCCTCCTCAGAGAAGTTGCGCCGTGGCTGGTTGGGGTTGGGGTATATGAGCGAGAGCTCCACTTCCGATATGGATGATGAGCCGCTTGTGGTAACACTTGATGTGTCAATGAGGGCGTCGAGTCCTCTTCCAAGTCCTGTACGTGGTTTCATTATAGATGTTAATTAGGTTATAATAGGTTATAAGTTGAATAGGTGAACTGGTAATTGGACACTTCCACAATTACACAGTTCCACAGTTCCACACTTCAATCACTGCCTTTCTATCAACTCTTTGGCGAGTTCTTTGTAGTTCTGTGCTCCTTTGGATGAGGGGTCGTATGTGAGTACCGACATGCCGTGTGACGGTGCTTCCGAGAGGCGCACGTTGCGGGCGATGACGGTCTTGAATACTAACTGCCCGAAATGACGGCGTACTTCATCATAAACCTGATTGGCAAGTCTCAGACGGTTGTCATACATGGTGAGCAGAAACCCTTCTATGTTGAGCGAGGGATTAAGTTTTGACTTGATAATCTTGATTGTGTTGAGCAGTTTGCTTATGCCCTCTAATGCGAAGTACTCGCACTGCACAGGTATGATGACGGTGTTGGATGCTGTCAGGCAGTTTACCGTGATGATACCGAGCGATGGAGAACAGTCGATGATGATGTAGTCGTAGTCATCGCGCACTGGCTTCAGCAGGTTGCGAAGCAGAAGTTCGCGGTCTGGAATGTTTATCATCTCTATCTCTGCTCCTATGAGGTCAATGTGTGACGGTAGCACATATAGGTTCTCCTGCGCAGTAGGCAGTATCGCTTTGACAGCGGGTTCTCCGCTGACCATACATTCGTATATGGTAGTTTCAAGCTGGCGTATGTTCACTCCGAGACCTGATGAGGCGTTAGCCTGTGGGTCGGCATCGATAAGCAGCACACGCTTGCCTTCTGCAGCAAGGGCTGCAGAGAGGTTGATGGAGGTGGTGGTCTTGCCTACTCCTCCTTTCTGATTGGCTATTGATATTATCTTTGACATGATGTAATGTGTTGTTTCACTTTTTACTTTTCGCTTTTTACTTTTTACTTTACACTTTTTGCTTTTTACTTTACACTTTTTACTTTTTACTTTTTACTTCCCCCTGACCTCTAACCCCTCTATTATCTCCACCGGACTGAACTGGCGGCATAGAAAGTTGCGGTACTTGCATTTGCTTCTTCCGTGAATAGTGCATGGTCGGCATGAGAGCGGTTGTTGGATGATGTCGCCTGCCCGCTGTTTCCATCCGTAGAACCCGGCATAAGGGTGTGTGCCGCACCATACAGACACACATCTCAGCCCTACGAGTGATGCTAAGTGCTGGTTGGCGGAGTCCATGCAGAGCATGAAGTCCAGACGGCGCATCAGTTCAAGTTCTTCTGCTAGTTCCAGCACTCCCGCTACGCTGTCAATTCGGTCTGAGAGTGCTGCCCATTGCTTTAGCATCTCGCACTCCACACGTCCTGCCCCGAAGAGGAAGACGCGCGTGTCCTCCTGTGCTGCGAAGTGCGTAATCACTTCTTTGGTTGTGCGGTACGGCAGCATGTTCGTCTTGCTCTTGGCAAAAGGAGCTATGCCTATCCATCGCCCCATCTTCTTGCCGAAACGCTCTGTCACAGCCTTGTCTGCGTCTGTGTTAAGAGGCAGTGCGCTGAAACTGTTGTCAGTTGTGAGTCCCGCTTTCGCGAAGACAGAGGCATAACGGCTGAACTCGTCTGGCATAGGTTCGGACTCCGCATACCCTTTTCTGCACAGGCGCCGCTGTGCATTGTAGTTTGTTCCAAGGCGGGTTATCCTGACTCTTGAACACAGATACAGGAAGTCAAGCATCCTGCTTCGGTGGTTGTTCTGTAGGTCTATCACACCAGTAATGTTGTAGTTGCGCCTTAGTTCTCGGAAGAGACGCACGACGCTCTTCCTGTTTCCGTTCTCCGTGTCGGCACAATGAAAGTGCACATTGTCCAACTGCAGGAACATGTCGCCGAGACGTTTGTCCGCTACTACAACGAACTGTGCGTGAGGACTGAGCGCCGCTGCCGATGCCACCACGGGCACCGTCATCGCCACGTTGCCCACGCTGCGGAAACGCAGCACCAAATATGTTTCAGTCGCCTTGCACATAATGGCAGGCAAAGGTACAAATAATAAATTACAACTGCAATACCCTTGCCCTCCTTCTGACAAACACCTTCATCATTCAAGCTAATCAGAGTCTTAAACTTTAATATTGTAACATGAAATCTGTTTTTGTCCTTTCCCCTTCGAACCCTTGTCAAACCCTTACCGAAGTAATACGCTTTCTTTTCATTCACTTCGTCTGCTTTTTATGCCGATGTTTGTGTTCCTATTATTCGTCTCCCTCGCAGGATTCTTATGCCCGCGTTTGATATACCATAGCGTACCTTTCGCTTGGGAATATAGTGCCAATGTGTACCGAATGATGCCTGATGGTGCCAGATAGTGCCAAAATGGGACAACGCAAATCCCCGCCATCGTATCTTTGCACCGTGATTCGTGAATGATAATATTTGTCTCTTCCGTTTCTGTCAGCGAAAGATAATTAACAACCATTTGCGTTATAACTTAATTATGGAGTCTGTTTTTCTCAATTTAACACTTTCAAGCCATAAAAACCGCTCATCTCTTTCAACTTTCAACTTTTCTTTGTACCTTTGCCGCCCAAAGTTGGAAAAACTATTATGATAGACTATATAAAAGGCGAACTCGCAGAACTGCTTCCGACGAATGCAGTGATAGAGACTGGTGGTGTGGGCTACTTCATCAACATCGCTTTGCCTGTATATACGGCGCTTGTTGAGCAGAAGACCGCCAAATTGTATGTGGAGGAGATAATCCGTGAGGATACTCATGAGCTGTTCGGTTTCCTCAGCAAAGGTGAGCGAGAACTGTTCCGTATGCTGACAAGTGTAAGCGGCATCGGTGCCAATACCGCGCGTATGATCATGTCAGGCTATTCCGCAGGTGAGGTGAGGCAGATTATAGCGACAGGTAACATCCATGCACTGAGTAGCATAAAGGGTCTCGGTGCAAAGACTGCACAGCGTATTGTTGTTGATCTGAAAGACAAGGTACTAAAGATTGACCTGGGGCAAGGCACCACAACTGTTGATAATGAGTCCGGAGTAATGACAAGCGTGATAGACAACGAAACAAAGCAGGAGGCTGTGAGTGCACTGACGATGTTGGGCTTCGCTGCAGCAGCGAGCAGCAAAGCGGTGGACAAGATATTGCGCGACAGTCCGGAAATGAGTGTGGAGCAGGTGATAAGGACTGCACTGAAGATGTTGTAAAACCATTGAATTGTTGATTGCATAATTGACAGTTCATAAAATAACCGAAACCAAATAACCAATAAAAACACGATTGCCTATTGAAAAAAACTACTCTTGTTGACACTGATAGAGCATGAGTAAAATACGTGTACTTCTGATTCTGCTGCTGCCATTGGGACTGATGGCACAGACGACAGGGGTCACTCCGCCTCCGGAGCGGAGTGATGCTTTTGTGTCTGGTCAGGAGGGTGCGCCATCTGCTTCGGACAGTGTCAGCACGGCATCAGATAGTGTGACAATGGCTCCGGTGATGGTGACTCGCTATGAGCAGGGCAACTATGAAGAGTTGACAGCACCGAAGTCATCGATGGACCTGAAAGACCCTGATAACATAAAGAAGGAGGTTGAGTATCAGCCAGAGACGGGTTACTACATAATGCATACGAAGATAGGTGATGTTGATATTGCGACACCGTATCTGATGACAGAAAAGGAGTATAGGGAGTGGTCTGCAGACCAGGCGATGAAGCAGTACTGGCAGAAGAAAATTGGTGAGGTGGAGCACAACAACGAGCGCAAGTTCGATATCACCGACATGAAGTTTAACATCGGTCCTGCAGACAAGGTGTTTGGGCCTGGTGGTGTTCAGCTGAAGATGCAGGGTAGTGCAGAACTCTTGTTTGGCTTCAAGCACCAGTATATCGACAACCCCGCGCTGACAGTCCACAACCGTAACAACAACGTGTTTGACTTCGATGAGAAGATACAGTTGAGTGTCAACGGCAAGGTCGGTGACAAACTGAACTTCAACATGAGTTACAACACTGAGTCTTCGTTCGACTTCGACCGCCAGAACATAAAACTGAATTACAAGGGCAAAGAAGATGACATCATTCAGTCGATAGAGGCCGGTAATGTGTCGATGAACCTCAATTCAAGCCTCATACGCGGTAGTCAGGCACTATTCGGTTTGAAGACCAGTTTGAAGTTCGGCAAACTGACCATTCAAGCGCTTCTTTCGCAACAGAACTCTCAGAGTCAGTCTGTAAGTTCTCAGGGCGGCGCACAGATGACTCAGTTCGAGATAGCCGCCGATGCTTACGATGAGAACCGCCACTTCTTCCTCTCCCACTGGTTCCGCGACAACTACGAGAAGTCAATGCAGCAGTTGCCGTATATCTCCTCAGGTGTAACGATCAACCGTATTGAAGTATGGGTTACCAACAAGCGCGGCAGATACGATGAAGCACGCAACATAATAGCCTTTGCAGACCTCGGTGAGGCACAGTCAGCTCATATAAGCAACATGCACTGGGCTGAACAGGGTACACTGCTTCAGCCGTACAACAAGGCTAACACTCTGTATGAAGAGATAACGGGTATGCCGGATGTACGCAACATTCAGCAGAGCAATGCAGTGCTTGCCACTCTTGCTGCCTATGACATAGTCGGTGGTGTGGACTACGAGAAGATAGAGTCAGCTCGTCTGCTGTCATCATCGGAATACACCTTGAATTCCGCTCTTGGCTACATATCTCTCCGTTCGGCATTGAACCAGGATGAGGTGCTTTGTGTGGCATACGAATATACCTATGGTGGTCAGGTGTATCAGGTAGGTGAATTCTCCACAGACGCTTCGGAGAATCTCCGTGCCCCGAATGCATTGGTACTGAAGATGCTAAAGAGTACGACCAACTCACCTATAGCCAAAGGTAAGGGTACTTGGGACCTGATGATGAAGAACGTCTATTCGCTCGGTGCAATGCAGATATCAAGCGACAAGTTCGAACTTTATGTAAACTACCATAACGACTCGGTTGGAACCGACTTGCAGTATCTTCAGGAGGGTGATATAAAGGGTAAGCAGTTGCTTAGAGTGCTGAACCTCGACAGACTTGACTCGAAGAACAACCAGTCACCTGACGGTAAATTCGACTATGTGGAGGGTTACACTGCGATATCAAGCAGTGGCAGAATAATTTTCCCCGTTTTGGAACCTTTCGGCAGTTACCTCAGGAAGGCAATAGGCGACAACAAGATAGCGGACAAATACGTCTTCCAGGAACTGTATGACTCAACGCTTGTGGTGGCACAGGAGTTGTCGGAGAAGAACAAATTCCGCATGACTGGTAAATACAAAGGCTCGTCAGGTAGCGAGATACGCCTGAATGCGATGAATATCCCTCGTGGGTCGGTTACGGTGACTGCTGGTGGCGCCAAGTTGACTGAGAACGTTGACTACACCGTTGACTACACTATGGGTACGGTGACGATTCTTAACCAGTCTATCTTGGAGTCGGGAACAAAAGTGGATGTGCAACTTGAGAACCAGAGCATGTTCTCGATGAAACGCAAGTCGCTGATGGGTGCTCATCTGGAATATGCGTTCACGAAAGACCTAGTGATAGGCGGAACTATAATGTATATGTCAGAGCGTCCTTTGACAGTGAAGGTGAACACGGGTAACGAGCCTTTGAGCAACACGATATGGGGCGTTAACGGCAGTTGGAAGAAAGAGTTCATGTGGTTGAGCAACGCCTTGAACGCTATCCCGTGGATAAACGCGACACAACCGTCGACCATACAGCTGAATGCCGAGTTTGCTCATCTGATACCCGGTCACACAAGCGAAGTAGGCAAGGCTGGTACCGCTTACATAGATGACTTCGAGGCAACCAAGACGAACATAGACATACACTATCCCCATTACTGGCATCTTGCCTCAACACCAAGTCGCTATGCAGAGTCGAAACTAAGTAACAACACCGAATATGGCAAGAACCGTGCACACCTGAGTTGGTACGTGGTTGACAAGATTTTCGGAGTTATTTCTCCCAATACGCCGCAGCATGTGCGTGACAATCCTGATTTGATGTCAGACCACAGGACGCGTCTTGTACCTGAGCAGGAGGTTTATCCTAACCGCCAGAGCAATGTGCAGGAAGACACTCGTCTCTCGGTGCTTAACCTGAGTTACTACCCTTCTGAGCGTGGTTCGTACAACATTTCCGCCGACGAGATAGGTTCTGACGGACGTCTCACCAGCCCTGAGAAGCGCTGGGGTGGTATTATGCGCAAACTTGACAACACCGATTTCGAGACAGCCAACATAGAATATATAGAATTCTGGATGATGGACCCGATGCTGACCAACCCTGACCCTACATATGAGGGTGGTGATTTGTATATAGACCTTGGCGATGTATCAGAAGATATTCTGAAAGACGGCAAGAAAGCGTTCGAGCATGGTTTGCCGGTTAATGATGCTGAGCAGGCTAATGTTGAATACACCGCATGGGGCCGTGTTCCGAAGACCACGAGTACCATCACCGCCTTCTCCAACGAAGCTGGAGCGCGTCTGCGTCAGGACGTAGGTATTAACGGTCTTAGTACGGATGAGGAGTTCCAATACGAGTATGCCGGAGTTCGTCCTTATGCCGACTATGTGGCTGCACTTAGGAGCAAGGTAAGTGCTGATGTCATTGCACGTTGGCAGGATGACCCGTTCTCTCCGCTTAACGACCCTGCGGGTGACAACTACCACTATTACCGCGGTTCGGACTATGACGCAAATGAAGTGTCTATTCTGGATCGTTACAAGTATTACAACGGTACAGAAGGCAACTCTCCCGCCACAGAAGACAGCAGGGAGAACTATGGTACTGCAGCAACTCTTACGCCTGATATAGAAGACATCAACGGTGACAACACTCTGTCGGAATATGAGAAGTACTATGAGTATCATATATCTCTCCGTCCCGGTATGCTGGGTGCAGGCAAACAATACATCACACAGGAGTATGTGACGAAGGTGCGGTTGCAAAACGGTGAGACTTCGGAAGTGAAATGGTATCAGTTCAAAATTCCTATTCGTGACCCTAACGTATATACCAAGGTGGGTGGAGTTAGGAACTTCAAGTCGATACGTTTTGTACGTCTTTATATGACAGGTTTCAAGCAGGAGACACACCTGCGTCTGGCATCGCTTGACCTTGTCCGGGGCGAATGGCGCAGTTACACCAAAGACCTTTATCCTATTGCACAACCTCCTATTACCAACGGTCAGATGGATGTGCTGGCAGTAAACATCGAGGAGAACTCATCAAAGACTCCGGTGAACTATGTGTTGCCTCCTGGTATAACCCGTATTACAGACCCAGGTCAACCGCAACTTATAGAACAGAACGAGCAGGCTATGGTGCTGCGCGTACATAATCTTGCTCCTGCTGATGCGCGTGCAGTATATAAAAAGACAGGTTACGATATGAGGCAATACAAGCGTCTGCAGATGTTTGTACATGCAGAACAGATGCCTGAGGACCAGACATTGCAGGACGGTGACCTTAGTGTGTTCATTCGTCTCGGTAGCGACATGCGCCAGAACTATTATGAGTATGAGATTCCTCTTACGCTTACTCCTGAGGGGCTGTATAATAATAGTAATGAGCAAGACCGTTGGAAAGTATGGCTTGAGGAGAACCAGTTTGATTTTACATTCGAAGCACTGACAGAGGCAAAACTTGCTCGTAACAAGGCGAAACGCAGCGGTACTGCGGGAGTAAGCAACACATTGCCTTATGTCGTATATGACGATGCCAATGGTCATCCGGAGAACCGTATCACGGTGATGGGTAATCCTACACTGGGAGAGGTGGGCAACATCATGATAGGTATCCGCAACAAGTCTGGAGAGGTACACTCGGGAGAAATTTGGGTTAATGAACTTCGCATGTCGCAGTTCAATGAAGAGGGTGGTGTGGCAGCAACAGGAAATGTGGCACTGGGCATATCCGACATAGCTCAGGTGAATGTCGCCGGTCGTCTGGAGACTGCAGGCTACGGAAGTATTGAGAGCAACGTGCTTGACAGGAATATGGATAACTCGTATCAGTTCTCGGTTAGTGCTGCTCTTGAGGCAGGTCGTCTGTTCCCCGAACAGGCAAAACTGCAGATACCTCTGTATGTGACATACACAAACCAGACTCTGTCTCCCAAATATGACCCGCTTGACACAGATATTAAGTTGGCGGACAACCTTGAGACCTTCGAAACCAAAGAGGAGAAAGACTCGGTAAGGTCAATGTCGAACACCGTGCAGACAAGTACCAACTTCTCTGTGACCAATGCTAAGGTTAACATAAAGTCGAAGAAGAAAGACATGTTCTATGACCCTGCCAACTTCACTATATCCTACTCGCGTATGGAGCAGAACAAGCATACTCCTGAACTCGAGCGTGATTTCCAGAAAGAGGATAAGGGGTCGTTTAACTACAGTTTTAACTTCAACCCCAAGCCTTGGGAACCGTTCAAGAAGATACAGAAGGTGCAGAAACTGAAGTGGATAAGTGAACTGAATATATATTATCTCCCTCAGTCGTGGGCATTCTCCACCGACATGCGCCGTCAGTACACCCACATGCGTATGCGTGACTTCTCAGGCGAGATGTCTGGCATTGCCAACCAGGATCTTACTTTCTCGAAAGACTGGATGTGGAACCGCAACTTCGACTTTAAGTATGACCTGACGAAGACGATGAAGTTTTCTTTCTCAACGGCAATGAACAGCACTGTTGATGAAGGTCAATTCACTCCTGAGATAATTCGCGACTATGCATTCACACATGACTACTATGAGGCATGGCGTGACACGGTGTTGCGGTCGATGAAGACGATGGGTATCCCGTATCAGTACCAACAGGTGTTCACCGCTTCCTATAGTGTGCCTTTCAACCGCTTCAAATCGCTTGACTGGATAACCGCCAATGGTTCCTACAATGCCACATACAACTGGAATCGAACCGCCACACGCAAGACTAACAGCGGAGAGGAGACAACCGAACTCGGCAACACAATCAGTTCTATGCAGTCATGGCAGGTCGATGGCGCACTCAACTTCGAGACACTCTACAATAAGTCGAAATACTTGAAAGAAATCAATCAGCGTTTCAACGGACGACCTCAACGCTCTCGTTTCCGCCCGAAGACTTATACCCAGACAATAAGTCTGCGGAAGGACTCAGCAATAGAGGTTACCCATCGTCTCGGCTCTGAGAGGCTGGTAGTGGTTACTACCGATGCCAACGGCAAGAAAGTGTCGGTCAAGACTAAGGCGATAGATGCCAACAAAGTGCAGTTGACAGCTAAAGGCAACTACGATAATGTGACCGTAAGTATCACTTCTCAAGACCCCAACGGCAGAACACCGGCACAAACATTCGGTGACCTGAGTCTGCGTTTCCTGATGTTGATACGCAAGGCACAGGTGACATATCGTGAGACCAACTCGCTCGTAGTGCCGGGCTTCTATCCGCAGGCAGGCTTCATGGGTCAAAACAAGACAGGCAACATCTATGCTCCTGGCTTTGACTTCGCATTCGGCTTTGTGCCCAAAAACTTCCTTGAGAAGGCTAAAGAGCAGCAATGGCTTTCAAGAGACACAACTGTGGTGCAGCCTGCCGTGCGTTCCAACACCACCGACTTCGACATAAAGATAACCCTTGAACCGTTCCCCGGCTTCAAGATACAGGTCAATGGCAAACGTTATACATCGTCGTCATCATCGATAATATACACCTATGACCACCTGCAGGAGACTACTACCGGTTCGTTCAATATCACTCAGGTGGCTATTGGTACTGCTTTCGACAAGATAGGTAAGGCGGATGAGAACTACAAGGCTGCATCGTTCGACCGCTTCCTTCAGTACAGAGATGTGATGCAGGCGCGCATTCAGCAGCAGTATGAGGATGCTGTATATCCTTCTGTTGGCTTCATGCGTGGCAGTCCGTTGGCAGGTAAACCTTATGACAAGAGCAAGGGGCAGATCAGCAAGAACTCGGCAGACGTGCTAGTGCCTGCATTCCTTGCCGCATATACCGGTCGTGATGTGAACAAGGCTACTACCAATCCGTTCCTTGGCATACTCAACATACTGCCTAACTGGAGTGTGACATACGATGGTCTTGGCAAGTTGCCCTGGATGCGTGATCATTTCCGCAGCGTGAACCTGACACATGCCTATACTTGTAAGTATGCAATAGGCAGTTATGGTACTTATTCAACATGGGTAGGCACAGGTGACGGCACCAACCGTCAGATAGGTTTCGTGCGTGACGTTGAGACTGATATGCCTATACCATCGTCTGCATACGACATAGCAAGCGTCAGTCTGACCGAGCAGTTCTCACCGCTTATCGGTGTGAATGTGGCTATGAAGAACTCAATGACGGCCAAGGTGGAATACCGCAAGCAGCGCAACCTGACACTCAACGTGACATCGGCACAACTGATGGAGGGTGCTACCGACGAGTTTGTGGCAGGATTTGGCTACACCATTAAAGACCTTAACTTCTCTACTAAAAACAAAGACGGCAGGCAGAAGAAGGTGACCAACGACTTGAAACTGGCGGTTGATGTTAGTTACAAGGACGTTAAGACTCTGCTCCGCAAAGTGGAAGAGAATATTACACAGGCAAGTTCTGGTAACAAGGTCTTCGGAATAAAAATCAGTGCCGACTACGTGCTCTCGCAGAAGATCAACCTTCAGTTCTTCTACGACCACCAGGGAACTACTCCGCTTATCTCCAGTTCCTACCCCATACGCTCCGACAATGCCGGCATCAATATCAAACTGATGCTGACAAGATAAGGCACACTCTTATTTCGGAGGGTTTCGAATATGTATTGTGCTATGTCAAGATAATTGGCAGTAGTATAGACGTTTGTCGCATGTTGTGCGATAGTCGTCTCTTATATTGGAAAAATCCCTGTCATATAGTTTGTATATCAAACTAATTGTTATACTTTTGCACGTTATATAACTTATAGTTGTAGTATTATGAAAATAAAATTCACATTGATATTTTTACTTGCAGCACTCACTCTTCAGGCCTCAGAGGTGGTCTATACCGCTGACAATACAACCATCTTCCCCAACCCCGAACGCGGGTTCATCTCGCAGTTGTCGAAGGTTGTCACTGCCGCAGACCCTTATGTAGTCTATGGTCGCGAGTCATATCTTACATCAGACAAGCGTCTGATACTTGTGCTTTACTATCTCAACAATTTCAAGGATAACCCCACTTTGCCTACAGAGATACTGAATGCTTTCGATGCTGACATGCAGGCATTGCGCAGCAACGGCTTCAAGTGCATACTCCGCTTTGCCTATTCAGACACGCATGCTGACAACAACGATGGTTACGGCGATACGGGCGATGATGCTCCTCTCAGTGTGATAGAGAGTCATATAGCCCAACTCAAGTCTCACTGGGAGGCTAATGCCGATGTGATATATGTCATGCAGGCAGGCTTTGTTGGTACCTATGGCGAATGGTATTACACAAAGAACTTCGGCAACAAGGAGGGCGGCATGAATGCTGCCCGTATTGCTTTGCTTGACACGGTGCTCAAGGCTATGCCTGACAACCGTTTCCTGTTGCTGCGTACTCCCGCTCATAAAATAGGTTATATGGGCGATGAGAACACACTCACTTCTGCCGAGGCGTTCACTGGCAGCACACGTGCACGCCTTGGCCATTACAACGATGCAGTGCTCAACTTTCCGGGTGATGCAGGCACATATTCCATCAAGAGAAACGGTGAGTCTTCAAGTCACACCGATACTACCACCCTCAAACCATATGTTGCTTCCGAGACGATGTTTGTACCTATAGGAGGCGAGTCCAATGTGACAAATGAAGAGGCAGCGGCAACCAATGCCACATACGAAAAGACCACTGCTGAGTTCAGCCGTCTCCACTGGTCATTTTGCAAAGGTGGTTGGCCTGAGGCTGTAGTAAACAAATGGAAAGCAGAGGGAACTTACGATGAACTCGACCGCAAACTTGGTTACCGTTTCCAACTTGTCAGTGCTTCGTTGCCTGATGAAGCAGAGAATGGTGAAAACGCACATATAACACTTCAGATACGCAACACAGGTTATGCTCCTCTATACAACGAGCGTCATGCTTACATCGTCTTCAAGAATAGCAGTATAGGAACATATATGGTGCAACTGCAGTCTAACCCGCGCCGTTGGTCGCCTAACGGGGCAGTCACCATCATAAATGAAGAAATCACCATGCCTTCCGATATACCGGCAGGCACTTACAAGATGTATCTTTACATGCCTGATGCTTCGGCAACCATAGCCTCTGACTCGCGTTATGCTATTCGCTTTGCCAACTCTAACATGTGGGTGGAGTCAACCGGCATGAACCGCCTGAATGCTGAGGTAACGGTATATTCCGATATTCCCGCACCTGCTCCTATAGGCATTGCTCTGCCTGCCACACTCAACAAGACAAACGTTACTGCCAAAAGCGCCGACATGACATGGTATGCGTCTGATGCCGACTATTTTGACTTCGGTCCGACAGATGCCGCCAACACAAGTCGCTGGGCAGATTGGACTGTATATCTCCGTTACCCTGGCAAATATATCCTTTCCGAAGTGATGATATCACCAAGAAATAAAGATAATACAGCGTATCTTACTCACCAATGGCAACTTACACTGCAGAATGAAGATGATGATATTATTTCAATATTTAGTTTGCCCAAGTCGTCCACTTCTGGTGTAATAAATTATTCATCTTCAAGTTGGAACTTGAGTGATGTTGCTCAAGGCACATATACTCTACGCCTGATGAATATTAATTCTTGGGCCCAGCCCAAAATCAAAAGTCTTACTCTCACCTACGACGGTGAACTGCCTACAGGCACGGAGCAGATAACTATCATTGACCGCACTTTGCCTATGTATGACCTGCTCGGCAGACAGGTTCGTCCTTCATACCGGGGCATCGTGATACAAAACAACAGAAAGTTTATATTATTTGATAATTGACAATATTTATTTTCGCCTATGAATACCAGGTTTGTTACCTTTATTCTCTTATCATTTCTTGCACTGACATGTGTGCAGGCAAAGGTTGTGACCTACACCGCTGATGACACCACCATCTTTCCCAACCCCGAGCGAGGATTCATCGACCAACTTGAGAGTCGTATATCCAAGTCAAGCCCTTACGTGATAAAGGGCAATGAGTCCTACTTCGAGCAGTCAGGCGAAAGGGCAAGTCAGAGGCTTGTGCTTGTGCTCTATTACCTCGACAACTTCAAGAGCAAGACTACTTTGCCTGACGAAGTGCTCAATGCCTTTGACGAGGATATGAAGGTGCTCCGCCAGAATGGTTTCAAGTGCATACTTCGTTATGCCTATACCAACTCCAACAGCAATGACACAGGTGTTGACGCGCCGCTCAGTACGGTCAAGAGTCATATTGACCAACTCAAGTCTCATTGGCAGCAGAATGCCGATGTTATTTATTGTTTACAGGCTGGTTTCGTAGGCGCTTGGGGTGAGTGGTATTACACCAAAAACTTCGGCAATATGGAGGGTGGCATGAATGCTGACCGCATCGAACTCGTTAAGACTCTGCTTGATGCACTGCCTAAAGACAGGTATATTCAGATGCGAACACCAGCTCACAAAATTGGCTTTGTGGGTGACGAGAAGCCTCTAACTGCTTCACAGGCATTCAGTGGTAGCGACCGTGCGCGCCTTGCTCATCATAACGACGCAGTCCTCTGCAGTTATGGCTACGACATGGGTACATACGAAATCAAACGCAATGGCGAATACACTGAGGATACTACAACGCTCAAACCATATATTGCTCAGGAGACGCTTTATGTGCCTATAGGTGGCGAGTCATGTATCACCGATAGCAAGGAGGCTGCCAAGAGTGCCACTTTTGCTAACACCACAAAGGAGTTCAGTCGTCTTCACTGGACTTTCTGCAAGGCGGGCTATTCAAGGACTGTCACCGACAAGTGGCGCGCTGAAGGCACATACGACGAACTTGACCGCAAGATGGGTTATCGCTACCAACTTGTCACAGCCACATTACCCGAAACAGCGGCGGCAGGAGGCAAGGCTAACATAATGCTCAAGATTCGTAACACAGGTTATGCGCCTCTCTACAATGAGCGCTACGCATACATTGTGTTCAAGAGTGGTAGTCGGACCTATTCTGTGAAACTGCAGGCTGATCCGCGCCGTTGGCTGCCTAACGGAGTGGAGAGTACGGTCAACGAGCAGATAACTTTGCCTGCCGACATGCCTGAAGGCACTTATGACATGTATCTCCATCTTCCGGACGCATACTCCTCAATAGCCGCTGATTCGCGCTATTCAATACGTTTTGCAAATAAAGATGTTTGGGTCGAATCCACTGGCATGAACAACCTCAATGCGCAGGTCGTGATTTCATCTGATGTCGTTGTTCCTCCTGTTGCCGCAGTGGTTCTCCCCGCAGTCCTTGACAAGCAGAATGTAACTGCATATAGCGACGACATGACTTGGTATGAGTCCGATTACTTCGACTTCGGACCGGAAGACGGCGAGAACCTGAATCGTTTTGCCGATTGGACGGTAGAACTGAAGTATCAGGGCAACTACATTGTGTCAGAGGTGATGAAGTCCGTGCCTAACGGTGATGGGGTGCTTGGGCACAAATGGAAGTTGCAACTGCTGAATCAGGGTGGCGACGTCATCTCTGAATATTTGACAGCGGATTCATGGGACGAGGGTGCTCTGAGCTATGATGACAAGTGGGATTTGAACGAGGTGGCTACGGGTACATACACTCTCCGCGTGATGAATGACATGGAGTGGGGACAACCCAAACTCAAGAGTCTTAGTCTCCAGTATGATGGCGATATTTCTGCTGCACTCGGGCAGTTGAAGCCTCTCAATACTGATGCTCCCATGTTTGACTTGCTTGGCAGACCTGTAAGCGGCAACTACCATGGCATAGTCATACAGGATGGTCATAAATATGTGTTGAAATGATAAGGTTTAGACCTTGTTTCAATATATGCTGAATATATGCTCAATGTATACTCACTATAGGTCTTACATTGATGCGGTGTGCTTTTGATAATGTATAGTTCAATATGAAAGCAAGACTTCTATCGTTGTTGCTCATGTTTGCGGCAGTCGCTGGCATGCAGGCAAAGGTAGTCACCTACACGGCTGACAATACCACTATCTTTACCAACCCCGAGCGTGGCTTTACCAACGAGTACAGCCGCAAGGTGAAAGAGAGCAGACCAAACATTCTGAAAGGTGACGACAGTTGGCACGGCAGCAAATGGACACTGGCGGTGGTACTCTATAACCTCTACTACTTCAAGAACAAAGAATTGCCTTCGGAGGTGCTTAACGGTTTCGATGAAGACATGCAGGAGTTGCGCAACAACGGCTACAAGTGCGTTCTTCGCTTTGCTTACACTGAAACAGAGAGCGACATTGTGGATGCCACGCCTGACTGGGTTGAGAAACACATAAAGCAGTTGAGTCCCTACCTGAAAAAGAACTCTGATGTCATATATGTGCTTGAGGCGGGTTTCGTTGGTGTATGGGGAGAATGGTATTACACCAAGAACTACGGCAACGAGAGTCAGCACATGAACACCAATCGTCGCCGCGTGGTGGATGCTTTGCTTGCCAATACACCTGAAGATATGTTTGTGCTCTTCCGCTATCCTATGCTCAAACATGAATATCTCGGCGATAGCAATCCTCTCACTGCTGAAGAGGCATTCACGGGCACCTACCGTGCACGTATGGGACACCATAACGATGCTTTCCTTAATACCTACGGAGACATGGGTACATACGCAAGCGACGATAAGAATGACGACCCTAAGATGCGGCAGTTTATTGCTGATGAGACGTTCTATCTACCCAACGGCGGCGAAAGTAACATTGAGGAGTCAAATGTCGCTGCCCAGCGAGCCACATACGATAAGACAATGGACGCGCTTGGCAAATACCACTGGTCATTCTGCGGTCTTGCATATCCGCCAGCCACCATTCAGAAGTGGCGCAACGATGGCACGCTTGACGAGATGTATCGTCGCTTGGGTTACAGATACCAGTTGCGCGAGTCTGATATCACCGACAATGTGGCACCCGCAGGCAAGTGCAATGTTACAATCAGTATATGCAACGTCGGTTGCGCACCTCTCTATCATGAGCGTCATGCATATCTCGTTCTCAAGAACAGCAGCAAGACCTATTCCATACAACTGCAGTCTGACCCGCGTCGCTGGTTGCCTAACGGAGTTGTGTCTGTGATAAACGAGAAGGTTGACATACCCGCCGACATACCTGCAGGCACTTACAATCTCTACTTGTATATGCCTGATAGACATGAGGAGTTGGCATCCAACCCGCGGTATGCTATACGTTTTGCAAACGAGGATGTGTGGTCTGAAACCACAGGCATGAATGACCTGAAGACCACTGTCACTGTATCGTCTGATGCACCGAAAGATCCCGGTGACCTGCCTGAAATACCCGGCACTGCATTGGATGACATCACCTTCGACACTACTGACGCTGAATGGTATGACCTCCTTGGCAGACGTGTCAGTACTGACTATCAGGGCATCATTATCTCCAATGGCAAAAAGTATATGGTTGTGAGATAACCTCTAACCTTTAATCACTTTCTCCATCTCTGTTGCGCACTTCTCCTGCTCCTCAAGCAGGCGTAGTTGTGCGTATGTGCGGACGAGGTTGTGTTCTGGATATTGTATCTTGTAATACACGTCTCCGTTTAGCCAGTCTGTGAAGAAACGCACTGTCTGCATATAACTGAGCAGTCTGCAACCGTAAGACAGCAACTCTTTCTCAAGCGGCGTAAGGAAGCGCGCCTCTTCAAGATAGCCTTCAGTGTAAGCGCTGAATACAGTGAGGTCAACATGTATGTTGCCGAGGTCCTTGTCATCCTCTGCACCTGTGTTGGCAGCTGAGCGCATGAAGTCGCCGAAGTCAGAAAATACGAAGCCTGGCATCACTGTGTCGAGATCAACAATACACATAGGCTTGCCTGCGTTGTCGAAGAGCATGTTGTTAACTTTGGTGTCACAATGGTTTATGCGTTTGGGCAGTTTGCCTTCGCGGAATAGACGCTCGGCAAGACACATGTCATCTGCGCGGCGCATCAGTTCGCCAAGTATATCCTTGCATGCATGCAGTCTTCCTGCGGCATCGGCTTCTACTGCATCTTTCAGTTGCTGCAGACGAAACTCTATGTTGTGGAAGTTGGGTATTGACTCGCATAGCGCATCGTGTGGTAGGTCGGAGAGTTGGTTTTGAAATTGTCCGAATGCTTTTCCTGCAAGATATGCCGACTCTGCTGTCACTCTGTCAACGCTTGTGCCTTGTATGTATCTGTACACACGCCAGTAGTCACCTTCATCGGTCTTGTGATATAGTGCTCCGTCTTTGGTGGGAATGAGGCGCAGAACGCGGTTGTCAACATCAGCAATGCCTTCTTTGATCAGTTTCTTGCGTATATGGTCGGTGACAATCTGTATGTTGCGCTGCAACCCTTCCACGTTTGTGAAGATATGGTGGTTTATGCGTTGCAGAAAATATGCTTCTCCGTCTGCTTGAGCTGCAGGAAGTATATAACTGTCGTTGATTAAACCTACTTTAAGTGGTCTCGGCTCCGCCACTTCGTTCTTCAGGGCGAAATGTGATATTATGTTTTGAATATTGTTCATGATGTTTCTGGTTTACGTTACAGTTTTCCATTTCAAAGGCAACCCAATTCCCATTGAGTTGCCTCTTGAACACAACTTTAATCAACTTTATGTATTATAGAAGAAATTCCACAGCCGAAAGTCTAATGCCAATCATGTCTTTACTCTTTCAGCATAGCGGTCTGTATTCTGTCAGCGTAGCGGTCTATTTCGACAATGCGTACATTGCGAATGCTGCGCAGCAAATACCTGCTATTTGCAACGGAGTAGGGATGACACTCAGTATGATAAGCGAGAGCAGCACGGTAACCATAGGAGAGAGTCCCTCCATAGGTGACACGATGACTGCTTTGCCATAGCGGTATGCATACACCAGTGTGAGTGCGCCTATGGAATTCAGTATCTGAATGCCAAAGCAACCAAGGCTCTTACTCCATACTTCTTCGCCTGCAAAGAACGTGGTTGCACCATCGCTCATAAACCAGGCTACTGGAATAAGCACGAGACCGGAGATTGCCATCCAGACGAAGATAGACTCTGCGTCCATCGAGTTGTTGGCAAACTTCATAAAGAAACCTTGAATACCCCAGGCAAGGAGCACAAGCACTGCAAGTACAATCCATAGCCAACCGCTTACAGGACTGTCGTCGCCGCCGGTCTGAATGGAGAGAAGCAGGATTGCTGCCAATGCCACAATGATACCCGCAATCTGCCACTTTGTGGCTTTCTCCTTTAAGAATACAGCCGCGAGGGTGATGACAATAACCGGAGACATTGAGATGAACGGGAAGATGATGTAAGCCGGACCAATGGCTAAAGCCTTGAACAGCACGAGTTGTCCGCCTGCACCCAACAAACCGACAGTGCAGCCCAGCAGAGCTGACTTCCAGTCATGCAAGAGTTTGCCTTTGTTGATGATGAGTGCGACAATAGCACATGGCACCATAGTCAATGCCCAGAGTATATACACTACTGTTTCCGGAATACCGGCGCGATCCATCTGCAGATCCGAGAATGCTCCCCAAACACCCCATGTACATACAGTAATGAGGATAAACACAAGCCAAAGCTTGTCTTTTAGAATGTTGCTCATGATATTTTGGTTTTATTGGTTAACTTGTGAACTGTGAAACAGGTTATTCCACTTTTATTTTCGTCAGGCGGTTATATCCTGTCTCCTCTTCCCATATTGCATCGTTGGCAAGGCGGATTGAGTAGCGTGGGTCGTTATGAAGCGACTCGTACGGGTCAGGCAGATTGAGATATACGTAATATTCACCGCTCATCTTCTTGTCCAGAGTGCAGTTGAGTGTGAACTTCATTGTGTCGCCTGCCATCCAGAAACGCGGGTCTTCGGTCTGCGGATATACATACTTTTCTTCAGCATTGGTAGCATTGATAAACACTAGTTCCACATCACGCTTGTTCATAGGAGCTGCAAAGCCTACGTTGTGCAATTGCAGGCGTGCTTCAAACAGACTGTCAGCCTTGGGTTTCTGTGTCAGGTAAGCCTTGTCAAGTACCAGTCGGTAGCCCAGACGGCGCATCATCTCGTCCATAGTGCCGTCACTACGCCACATGTTAGTTACTTCCTGACGGTAGTCGCGGTTGATGTACGACCAATGGTATTTCTCCATTTGCTCTATGGCGTTGGAGCCTTTTGAATAGGAGCATTTCTCGCAGGTCTCGCCTCCCATAAAGGTGTATTTGGTGTCTTCTTGCCAGAATTCACGTTCTACATCAGAATGGTAGGTGCCTACATCGTTGGATGAAGATATGAAACAGTCGTTATGAGCGGCAATACGTGCTTTGTTGGTGTTCTTGAAAGCCTCCTCCTTGGTAAGAGGTGTGGCTTCCATTCCGCGCATTTTCAGATAGCGAATCTTGAACGAAGGGGTGCGCAGAGCGACCTGACGGTCCTCAGGAACAATCTGCAGCAAGTGCTCCAGCACTTTCCAACGCGGCTCGAAGTCCTCGTCTTTCTGCGGGTTCATCTTGAAGTTTGAACTGTAATACCATTCTCCCCAAGAGCCGATGAAGCCGCATTGCACGCAGATGATCACATCGGAGTGTTTCTGCAAATAGGGAGCAATCTGGTCTATATGTTTGGATATCCATTCGGGAGAGGCATCCCATGGACGGTCTTTTTGTTCGAAACTGCTTTTGTAGGAGAAACGTACTACTGCCTTGCCGCCTCCTTGACGGAGGGCGTTCATGTTGGTCTCAAGGCGGTCAAGAAACTCCTGTGGTATGTCGCTCTGCATATAGTCGGTAAGATAATAGGAATGCAGATAGACGGTGAGTTTTGATATGCCTTGACGGTTGTCATTAATGACAGATCCGTCGGCATGTGACTTTAGGTCTGCGGAGGTGTAATATATCTGTGCCAGAAGTCCTCTTTCCGGGTTGGCAAATATCTCGTTTGTCTCGGTGTAATAGATAGTGCCTTCAGGATCTTTTTCTGGCTTATTCTGCTGGTCGGGCGGTGTTACGGTGCCGCATGCTGCGGTGAGCAGTATAACAAATAGTAAAAAGAGATGGTTTTTCATGGTTATGTTCATCGCAGATAAGGTTTTTAAAAATATAAGTACCGGTGTGGAGCGGTGTGCTGCCACACCGGTACTCTCAATCAACATTCATTAAGCTTAATTTGTTGTGTTTTTTTGTGATTCCTGTTTTGGTAACATGCCGGCATTACTTGGCAGGATCGATTTTGATTTTCAGTATTGGTCCATATACAGCACCATCATCGGTTGCAGAACCCTGAGGTATCATACCAACTGATGACCAGCCTGCATCCTGAATGTCAAGAGCAAGACCAAACTCATTTGCAAACTCATGAGGAATAAGTTCACGCATAAGCTGAATCTCAAAGATGTTGCCTTCAAGTTCCTGACTGTTGCCGATAGGAAGTTGACCTTCGCCTACTTCTGCACCCCAGAAGTCGCTTGCGTCATGATCTTTGCTCGGATCACTCCAAATCCACTCGTTGCTTACGCCATCACCCCACCATTTTGATACGGAAGGATTCCATGGATTGTGAGCTCCGTCAGCAAGAATACCTGTCTCAAGAAGCACATCAGCGTTGCCTTCGCTCAACTGACCGTTGAATCCGCCTGTGGTAGGATCATTGTCCACATCAAGATATACGTGGAAAGGAATCCAACTCAGGTCTTCACCGAGTTCATCGGGATCGTAAGCAACAAGGATGTTGATAAACGCTGCATCAGCATATATCTTAGCCCACTTCAGACCGAGATACATTGCATCATCCGGGCACTCTGACTCAACAAGATACTCTGCGGGCACATTTTCCCAGTCAGCTGACGAATTGTCGGTAACGCTGATCTTCGATTTGAACGGGCCCGAGGGAGGAGGAGTAACCGTAGTGTCCTGAGGAGCTGGAGGAGTAACCGTGGTGTCCTGCTGTTGTGGTTTGTCAGGCTCAGTACTTTTATTAGGGTTACAAGCCACCATTGCGAGTGTTGCAAGAGCAACAATTGCGAATTTCCAATTTGCTTTCATAATAATAATGTTTTAAAATTGGTTAATATTGATGTTGATTGTTGATTGATTTGTCAATCTTATAATTATGTTATTAATATCCGGGATTCTGTTCAATACCGCTTACCGTCCACTCTTCATTAGGAATAGGATATTGTATGTGCGGTTCGGTATATTCCACAATCTTCCACGGCTGTGCACCGGGGTAGCGGCGATCCATGTTCTGTTGGTTGCGATATACATCCATTGTGCGGAAGCCTTCGAAAGCGAGTTCCATACGGCGCTCGTCCATCACAACGTCAATCACATTGGAGTAGCCTTGCATGCCGTTTTTGAACAGACCTGCTGCAGGAATGCCTGCGCGGGTACGGATGGCATCAACGCAATCTATTGCATTGTTGTCTTGTCCGGTGCGTGCGTATGCCTCTGCAAGGTTAAGGATAACCTCACCCCAGCGGCAGAGTGCTGGCGAAGAAAGCATCGGGCTTTCGTCCTGATAACTGAATTTGCGTACGTAAATCATAGGATGTGTATTACGCATCATGATGTTCTTTACTATTCGAGCCTCACAAACCTCACCCTTGTATGTAACTTGATATGCGGAATAGTTTGTACCTTTGTTATCGTTCTTTTTCACAACGTAATCCTTCATATCGGTAGGTGTGGTTGTCAGACTATCGTTGAACACATAATTGCCGGAACCATCTTTTGAAACATAGAATCTCAGGCAGTTTCTTCCGGATTCCACTCCGCCGTTCGGAGTCTCAGGATCCGGGAAATAGATACGTTCTGTAAAAATACCCTGAATAAACTTCACAGGTATCGGCTTCTTATCTTCTTTCTTTTTCGCTACCTTTTCGTTATAATACTTCAGTACCTTCATTTCATATGGATCATGCCAACACATAACGATTGTATCTGCTACCTGCTCTTTCTTTTCATAAGGATTCCAGAAGTTATTGAGTTTGTTTCCCTTAGGGTCAACGAAAGTGGTATCGGGTCCGTATTCCTGAATATACACCGTATCAGGTTTGTTCGAATACTGAGGTGCCAGTATTGACGAATAGCGAAGGTCTTCAGGATAACGCTCATAGAGGTTCAAGAGCGGGTTGGATGGATAAATCTCACCCCAGCCGATTTTCTTTTCTTCATCACGTAAGAACATCGAACCTACCGATGACTGTCCCGGGTCATCTGCCAACTCATGTGCTACGCAGAAAAGAGTTTCCTGTGACGTCTTTGTATTCTGGAAATACTTGGTGATATCAGGGTCAAGTTTTGATGCAGGAGTAGCACCGTTAAGCATCTCGTTGACAGTATTGATACATTCATTATATTTTCCCATATAAAGATATACACGGCTCAAAACGCCGAGGGCTGCATCTTTGCAAGGGTATCCCTTGTTGCCTCTGGAAGCGCCTTTCAAGTCGCCCTCGCCCATCATTTTGGCAGCCTTTGTCAAGTCCTCGGCAATGTATTCATACACATCGCCTACAGGGTCTCTCTTAACTTCAGCTGTGGTGGATTTTCTGTAAGGCACACCCGGATTGGTAACACCCATGCTGTAAGGTTTTGCAAACAGTGTCACCAGATTCATGTGCATCAGACCACGCATGAAGTAAGCTTCGCCGAGCAACTGGTAATTGTGGACATCAGTTGAGTCAAGAGTCTCAATTACTGAGTTGCACATAAAAATCACCTTGTAAGAAAGCATCCAAAGGGTGCCGACATTCTTCAGACCGTCGGTCATCATATATGCCGTTGCCTCATAAAGCGGGTCGGTGGTGTGCGATGAAAGGCAGATGTTGTCAGCAGGAAACTCTGACAACTGCAGAAAGTGGCGTATATAACTGTTACCCGAAGCATATCCGAGGTGCTCCACTTCGTCTTTCAACACGGCATAGCAACCGTCCATAACGTATTGGGCACCTTTCTGCCCCTGAAGCAACTGGTCACTGCCCAACTCGTCGGACGGGAAGTAGTCCAGATTGCAACTGCTGAAACCGAGCATCATTATAGCCGCTATGGCTGTATATATAAGTTTCGTTTTCATAACTTTAATGTTTATTAGTAGTTAATAACAAAATCTATACCATTCCATTAGAACGAAATCTCTATTCCACCTTGGAAAGTACGTCCTACGGGGTAGTTCTCCGAGTACATACCTGCAAGGTTGTTGGCATCGCTCTCAAGAGAGATTTCCGGATCCATACCTGAGAAAGAGGTCGCAGTGGCGATGTTGTCTGCCGAGAAATAGATGCGCAGTTTGGTCATGTGCGCTTTCTTGATAAGCTCCAGTGGAAAGTCGTAGCCCACGGTAATGTTCTTCAGACGGAAATATGAACCGTCTTCCAGATAGCGGGATGATATCGAGTTCGCACTCTTGTTACCATTGCTCTGTGCTTTCGGGTGAGTGGCTCCTTCAGGATCTTCTGCAGTCCAACGTTTCCAGCCTTGAACCGATTTCTCAATAGAGAGTTGGTTGTATCCTACATACGCACCATCGGCATCAGTAGCCTGACGGGTGAAGTTGTAAATCTTGTTGCCGTACATGAAGTTGCTGTTCAGGTGAACAAATATGCCGTTCCAACTTACCTGGGTGGTAAGACCGCCCGAGAAGATAGGTGTGGCTTTGCCTACAGCACGTTCAAACGTAGCATTGTAGTTGTTGGTGGTTGTCTTGTTGCCATCTGCGTCAAGTATGTAGTCGCCGCTGAGAGAGTCAACCACATACCACAGTGGGTCGCCGTTGGCAGGGTCAACACCCGCCCATTCTTTCATATACCATGTGTAGATGTCCTGACCTTCCTTAACCTGTTGGTGAACAGAGGAAGCGGTTTGCTTGAAAGGACCGGTTGGCGTGTTGGTCACGCGGTTCTGGTTGAAGCCGATGTTGAAACCTAAATCCCAACGCCATTTGCCTATGTTGATGATATTTGCGTCAAGGCGGTATTCAATACCACGGTTGCGCACCGAACCCGCATTCTCCATTCTCTCGAAGAAACCTGTCGAAGGTGCAACTGGCACATTCAACAGAAGTCCTGTGTTGTCGGTCTGATAGAGGTCGATAGACATGTCAATGCGTTTGATAAACGTAAGGTCAATACCCAAGGCTGCCATGTTGGCAGTCTCCCAATGCAATTCGGGGTTGGCCAAACGGCTCGGACTTCCTGACACTTTGCTCTGATACAGAGAGTTAAGAGCGTAGGTGGAAAGGTATTTGTAAGCAGGAATATTGTTGTTACCTGTGATACCGTAGCTTGCGCGGAGTTTCAGGAAACTTACAACGTCCTGGCTTTTCATAAATTCTTCGTTGCTGATAAGCCAGCTTGCTGCCACAGAGGGGAAGTGACCTACACGGTGTTTGGGAGCGAAGATGGAACTTGCTTCGGCACGGTAGGTGGCTGTTACGAAATAGCGTTTGCCGTAATCGTAGCTTGCCTGCAGGAAAGTAGCCCAGCTTGCGCCTGGAATTCTGTAGCCGCCAACACCTAAGGGCGAACTTGAGTTGAGGGCGTCAATGCCGTCAGGCATTCCTACACCTGAAGCTGAGGTGTATTCCGAATCCCAATAACTGTACTCGAAGCCTGCCATAGCGTTGAAACTATGCTTGTCCCACTGGTATCCGCCTTTAAGAATATTGGTGGTACCGAACGACTTGCTGATGCCAACAGAATTGCTTATATAACCATTAGGATATGATGAGTCGGCAGTACGAGGGTCAACATATTCGATGGACTTATAGTGCCCGGTACTGAATTTATTGGTGGTGGTGAAGTGCAGCCAGTCGGTAAAGTGTACACCGAGTTGTAGCACACCCGAGAAGTCGAAATTGTCAGACTTGGAGTAGTTGTACGTTGTTGTATGCAGTGCATTCCAACGTTCCTGGCTCCACCATTTCTCGCCATTGTCCGGACGGGTGCCGCCGCCGATGGCAACATATCTGTTAGTGAGGTTGCCTGCTGCATCGTACTCGTAGGGGCAGTCCCACGGCATCTTGTTGAAGGCATCACCTATCATTGTCCATGAAGCCGGATAGTTCACTGTGGATTTGCTGAAGTCAACCTTGATGTTCATGTCGAGCCATTTGGCTATGTCGGCCTTCATTGAAGCATGTCCGCTCACTTTCTGCATTCCGGTGGTGAGCAGTGTACCCTCTTCACCGAAGTAGTCGAGTGAAGCATAGTAGCCTATGTGCTCCGAACCTCCGTGAACAGACACGTTATAGTTTTGAATGACACCTGTCTTGAAAAATTCGTTCTGCCAGTTCCAGTCCTGATCAAGCAAACTCTGAGGATAAGTCATCTGGAACACCATATCAGAATACAGAGTCTTGTGGAAATTATAGAGTTCCTTCGAGTCCATCATTCTGTAGTTACCGAAGAGAGCCTGCTTTGCACCTGCAGTGGCTTTCAAGTCCACATGCACCTTGTCACCCTTCTTGCCGGACTTGGTGGTAACTACTATTACGCCGCCTGCTGCTGCAGCACCGTAGATACCGGTGGAACCTGCATCTTTCAGTACAGAGATGGTCTCCACATCATTGGGGTTGAACGAGCCGCCCATCACACCATCGACAACATACACTGGGTCGCTGCCTGCTGTGATGGAGCCTGTACCACGGATGCGGATCTGTGCAGCTTCACCGGGTTGGCCGCCTGCATTGGTTACCTGCACACCTGCAATCTTACCTTGCAGCATGTTGCCTACATCGCTTGTGGTAACATCTGTCAAAGCCTCCGACGAGATAGTTACAACGGCGGAACTAAGTTCGGCTTTCTTCACTGCCGAATAACCGAGTGATACCACTTCCTGAAGTTCAGTAGCTTCCGTCTCCATGACGATTTTCATCACAGGGCGGGCAGCCTGTTCCACAGTCTTGTAACCAAGGAAATTGAACTGCAGCACAGCTCCGTCGGGCACGGTCAGTTCGAAGTCGCCGTCAATGCCGGTGATGGTACCGGTGGTTGTTCCCTTTACAAGGATGCTCACACCCGGCATCGTCTCCTGATCTTCAGCTCCGATGACTGTTCCTTTGACCGTGATGTCTGCCATGGCTGCTATCGCAACCGACAGACTGAGACAAAATGTCAAAAAACGTTTCATGTTGAGTTTTGTTTTGATGTTATTAAATTGGTTAAATAGTTTTTTCTTCTCAGTTCTCCTCCACCTTCAGCAGATAGTCACGGATGAAGTTTGCTTCTATCACCGGATTGTCGCCGTTAACCTCGAACTGACGGGGTTCGTCAGCAGTGTATTCGGTTGCAGTGTATGTCTTTCCGCTCTCCAGTCCTCTAAGCTCTATCTTCCCTTCATATTGGTCAGCATAGAAAGCATAGTACATGGCATTGTTCTGCCTGATGACGTGTGCCTCGGGTATATCGTAACCCCATGTGTAGAAGTTCAGATATTCGCCGCGTGCAAGGTCATTCTCTTTGTATATGTGCATCCACTTCTTTATCAGTGCCTCTTTCTCAGGAGTCAGCAGGAATGGACCGTCTTTCACATCGGGGTTGTCCTTCGGGTAGGTGAACTTGGTCCCTATCACGGAGCCTGTACCAATCTGTGAAGCGAAGTCGTTGCCGCTGTCAGTCAGTTCCACATGGTCGCCGTAGTACGCCAACTGCGGTGCCATGGCAGCATAGGCCTTCCGTTTCATGCGCACTTGCCTTGAACAGGTGGGGTCTGATGCTACTGCCTGATTAATATTCTGCAAAGTAAAGAAATTTATTGCACATCCGCAAGGACAAACTTGTATCACCGCATTTTTTTTGTATTTTTGGGCTTCTTCAAGCACTTTCCCAAAGTATGTGTACATCAGTTCCGGTGCCTGTTCGGGATATTCAAGCCCTGAAGTCTCATTGTGGTCGGGCAGACAGCAGTTCAGGTGCTGACCGTCAATCTTGAGTCCGTCAAAGTCCCATGTCTGAAGAAACATCTTCAGCAGGTCGCGTGTGTAGGCATCTGTCGCAGGGTTGACAGGAGAGAGATACCAGCTGTCCCACCATGTGATATACTCGCGTGCCCACTCGTCGGTGAGTAATAGCATCTCGGGATGCTCTTTCGCCAGTTTGGTGTCTGGGTCTGCAGCAAGGGGTGCCCACCATAGTTTAGCCTTCATGCCGCGCTTGTGTATCTCATCGGTCATGCGGCGCATATCCTTGTCACCTCCGGGGAAGCGGCTGTTGGTGTTCCAATCGCCTTCACCAATTTGATAGCCGTCGTCGACATCCACCCATTTGAAGCCTAGTTCCGCCACTTTGTCCAGAGTGCCTATCACTTCGTTGATGGTGAATGTACGCTCATAGCCCCATGCGCACCAAACAGGCTCGAAAGCCTCGTCCTCAGAAGGCTGCATCTTCACTCCCTCGTTCTGCTGCATATACTCGGAGAAGACTTGCAGGGCGTTGTAGTAGTCGCCTTTGTGCGACAGACGGAATGCCTTGAAGCATGTCAGCGTGTCGCCTTTCTCCATCACCACAGGTTCGGGATATTCATAACGCAGAGCCATCGTCACCTTGTCAGTGTAGCGTTTCCACTCGACAGGCATCTTAATCATGCGAAGCACAGGCTCGAACAGACCTATTGCCTGACCGCCGTCACGCTGCCAGAGATCAACCACGGGTATGCCGCCTCCGTAGTCGGAGTTGTTCATGCCGAGATAGTTCTCTTTCCTGAATCCTTCTTGCACAGGCAGTACCCAGTCCATGCGTGCATTGCTGCTGCTCGGCTGAAGCGACCACACTACGGTGTCTTTCGCCTGAATCTCAGTGCGGCACATCTCGTATGCGTTCACTGTTATAGGTTTGCCGTGATTGACATACTGTGTCTGAATCACCTCAAGACCCGGGAATTCCTCCACCGGAGTTATGCTCTGGATCTTCTCCACATTGAAGCCGTCTGCCTTGTAGGGGAACTGAGACATCGTTACTTCGTCTGCTATTAGACTATCTGTCTGAGGCTTTGTCCCACATGCCACTAACATCAGCGGCAGAACAAATAATATTAAATTTCGAGTCTTCATAAACTATCAACTATAAAATATCAACTATCAATTGTCAACTGTCAACTACTTATACTCTTTGAGTATGCGTTCTGCATTCTTGTAGTATATCTTCTGCAGCACTTCGTCCGGCAGGTTGAAGCCTGAGAGATACCAGTGGTAGTTGAACTCTGGTACATAGAAGTGCTCGTCGTTGGTCTCAAGCACGCGGAAGATGTTGTGGTACATGTCTGCTCCCATGCCGTTGTCTGTTCCGAACAGCACACGGTCCTGATATTTGATGAGGAACTCGCGTGTGGCACGCGGAGTCTGTGCGGCTTCTGCCACACGTGCTGCTATGTCCACATACATGTTGGGATACTTGTCCAGCATCTCTCCGAGACGCGGCCAGTCATGAGTCATGTTCAGGTAATGGCAGGCGATGAAGAGTGTCTGCGGGTTCTCGCGAACTGCGTTCTCGAATGTGTTGATGAGTCCGTAGTATCCGAGGCAGTTCACATCGGTGGTGTCCACATGCCATACCGCTCCGTTGGGCAGACCGTCGTTGGTCTCGTCCATAGGCAGATACATCCATATAGGCTCGCCGATATGGATGCTGACGGGCATTCGTAGTTCTGCACATTTGGCAAGCAGAGGCTTGATGCGCGGGTCATCGATATGAATGCCGTTGCCTTCAACAGGGCGTGCATACAAGTCGCCGAAGCCCTTGTCGCCGAGTTCGCCTACGCCAACGGCTCCCATCTCATGATAACGCTCAAGAGTCTTGAGTGAGTTCTCCATGCCTTCGGGTGTGTCGATGTCAGTGTAGTCGAAGCAGCACCAGAAACGGAACCTGTCTTTGTAAGGCTCGAAGGCTTTCACAAACTCCTCAAAGGGGCGGCCTATCCAGGCGCAGTGCATGATGGCAGTGTGCTCAACGCCAACTGCATCCATCACTTTCACCCATTCCTGTATGTCGGCATCCGACTCGGCATAGTCGTGCGAGTGCATGTCAATGATGGGAAACTTGGCTTTCTCCACCTTTGTTTCAGGGAGGTTGTTTACGTTAGTCGGGAAAAAATCGCGCACAAGCACTTTGTCTGCGGGGTTTTCCTGTTGCCCGTCTGTCTTGGTGTTGCATGCAGTCATAGCTAGTACTGCAACTGCAAGAATTAGAATTTTCTTCATGGTTATATAGTTAAGTTGTTATATATTAATAATAGCAAATCTTCAAATTGCGAAGCTTTCAATCACTCCACCACCTGTCCAAGCATGTTGTACACTCTGCCTTCATGCATGATGTAGATGTTGCTGTTTCGGATGAACTTCTTGCCTTCTTTTACACTGCTTTCGGGGATGATGTCATCAAAGCCGCTTGGCACACCATGGTCTTTGGTGCGGACTACTTTTATAGTGTTGTACAAAGTGACATTGCCTTCATCGTCATCAGCCTTGTAGGAATTAAACTCAAGGCAGTCCTCCTTCACGGTTATTTTTGTGAAACTTGGTGCCTCAGGCTGACCAAGCATGCCGGTGAAGAGGTCGAAGTAGTTCTTTACGTTATGGTGCTTGTCATCGTGAAGCAATGCCGGATCCTCGGTATATTCACTTTCCATGCGTGCGCGGTTGTGCGGGTAGTAGCGTTTGCGTCCGCATGTGGCTCCAATGAAGTAAAGCGTGCCGTCGTCAGTGCGGTATGTACCACCCTTGTAACCTGTGACATTGGTGTTTCCGTTTACCTCTACGTTCTCTCGGTCTGTGATAGCGTCAAGTATAGGTGTGCAGTTGTCTGGATTAACCGGACCTATCACTTCATAGGTATGGTCATGGCCTTGCAAAGCCACATCTATCTCGCAGTCTTTCATCACCGGAAGCATGCCGGCACGGAATAGAGGAGGTTCTGCATCGGTGGAGTGGTCGGAGTTGGAGAACAGGTTGAAGTGTGATAACGACACACGGTATTTGGTGTCAGGGTGTGCTTTCGTCTCAGTGCGGAACCAACGTCCAAGGTCATCTGACAGGTAAGTTGAAGTGAGGCTGATATAACTGTAAGGCTCACGCCAGAAGTCCTGCATCGAGAACACGAGGAAGAGCACATCGCCATAGACGAAACTGTAGACTATACCTTCAAACTGCGGCTTGTCGGTATATTCCTTGTTGAAGGAGTTGTCTGTGTTGAAGTGGTAGGTGTAGTTGAGATTCGGACTGTCGTCATGGTTGCCGTCGGTGGGAACCATAGCCATATTCATGATTACCGGATTGAGTGCTTCCTCGAACCAGCGTTCCCATTCCCATTCAGCGTTGTTCTTGTCGCCGTCCTCAACAAAGTCACCCGGGAACACACAGAAACGTGCTTCAGGCACTGTCTTGACTGCCGCTAACGCGCACCTGCGTGCATGCTTGATATATTCGGGGTTCTCTATGTGACTGTCGGACATGTAGATGAATGAGTATTCCCCTTGGTCTGCATCCTTGGTGCGGAAATGCGCTATCTTGCTCCAGTGTCCGTTGTAGCCCACGCGCCACGAGTATTCAGTGCCGGGAGTGAGGTTGTCTGCAAGAGCCTTGTGACTAACGTATTTGTATCCTACGCTTGCCTTGATGCCAGAAGCTTTAACGATGTATGCAGCCCTTCCTGTATAGCGGAGTTTCATTGTCGTTTTCGGGGTGGCTTTCACTGTTATAACACCCGTGCCTGCCTCGAAATCTGCGGCTGTAGCGTCCTTCTTTGCGAGAATCTGCACATCACCGTCGCTTATGCCTTCGTTGGTGAACCAGCAGAAGCCCATGTGTGTGGCAGGGTCGCCATTGACGGTTGCCACCATGTTGTAAGGTTCTTCCTTGCCTTGCAAGGCAGCCACTTTGTCTTTGAGTGCCTGCAGGTTGTCCTGCGAAGCATTGGCTATCGCTGCTTTCTTTGCAACAAGGAACTCAGTGTAAGAGGGCATGGTGTAGTCAGCCTGCTCATATAGAGTGTCAGCCAGAACCACTGCCGGGTCAAGTTCTTTTATGTCGGCATACAGGCTGCCCCATATGCAGAAAGATACAAACAAGAAGAATAGTTTTTTCATAATGGTATCTTTTTATCGGTTGTATTTACAGTAAAACCTGTTGTTTCATTAACTTGGAGACATATTCCTGTCTCATAAATGCTTTACAAGCGGCACTGCCTGCGGAGCATGTCCGCAGGCAATGTCCGGATGTCTTATCCGTTCCAGCCAAAGCGCTCACGTCCTACACGCTCCACGTCTTCGCGTGAGGTGAAGGCAGTGGTGCCGCCGGCGGCTGTGGTGTTGACCGCACCGGTCATGTTACCGTACTGTTGGCACTCCATAAGAGGACAGCCTGCGGCCAGTTTGCTTATGAAGCCCGAGTTGAACGAGTCGCCTGCGCCTATGCAGTCCACAACCTTGTCGTTGAGCAGTGCCGCCTGCATGTGGTCAGGCTGACCTTTCTGCATCAGGAGCGAACCGCGTGAGCCGCATTTGATGACGGCAGCATTGGCATAGGGACGTATCTTCTCGATAGCCTCGTCAAGAGTCTTGCTGTGGGTGAGGAATTTCAGTTCCGTCTCGTTGGGCATGAACACTGTCAGCATCGGCAGAACCTCTTTGTAGTCCAGTTCCCATTGCTCCACAGGGTCCCACTGGGTGTCAAGCGAGGTGGTCACACCGTTCTGCTTGCACAATGCCAGTATCTTCATCAGGTCGCGTTTCACACCGCTCTGCATGAAGATGGAGGATATATGTATATGCTTGGCGGTAGTGAACACTTCGGGGTTGATGTCTCCAAGCGACATATAGTCCATCGCCCCCTGATAGGTCAGATTAGCACGGTCCTCGTCATAACTCATGCAGATGGTGGCGCCGGTGGCGTAGCGGTCCTGACGGATGAGGAAGCGTGTGTCCACACCTTTCTGTTGCAGGCTGGTCTCCACAAGGTCGCCGAAACTGTCGTTGCCTATCATGCCGCAGAATGCCACTTTCGAACCTAATGCAGCGGCGTTGGCTGCGAAGATGGCGGTACTGCTACCGAGCGTAAGGGTCATCTTGCGTGCGAACTTCTCTTTGCCCACTTCGGGGAATCCCTCAATCTGGTTGAGGATAAGGTCAACATTGAGTTCACCTAATGCTATTATATCGAATTGTTTCATGATATTTACTATTTAGTCATTTACTATTTAAATATTTATTTTATCATCGGGGTATTTAGTCATTTAAGCCGCATGGCAATGGTTAAATCATTAAATGAGCAAATAAATGACCAAATGGTAAATGATAAAATGGTAAATTACTTCAGATAGTCATTCAGGTTGACAATGTTGAACGCGTTGTAGTACTTGTCCATGTTGTGTTCTATGCGCATCAGCACCACTTCCTCTGCCTGTATGCCGAGGCGGCCGAGGTTGTCGTACAGCGTCTGGCGTGCCACCAGTGCTTCAGGCTTCTGCCAGATGTAGCGGCAGCCTGTCTTCACGAGCCAGAGTTGGCGCTCAGGGTCAACATCCTTCAGGTCTTTGCCTATCTCATCGCCGTGCAACCACTTCTTCCAGCGGTTCGACTCATATACGAGTTGCCAGAGTACCTTAGTCATGTTGCTCAGTTGTGCCACCTTGCCTTCTGCAAACTGTTTCTTCTCTTCCTCTTCCAGTTCTGCCAGAGCGTCATACTCGTTCATGGTGAACTCAGGTCCTACGTTGGCGGCACCCATGCCTGCCTTCGGATAGTCTTCGGGGTTGTCCACATCGTCAGAGTAGTGACCCTTGATGTAGCTGCCGTAAGGACGCACCTTGGCGGTGAGCTTGCGTGCCACGTCGGCATCGAAGAAGGTGGTGTGAAGGTCGGTGCCCACCTTGCCTACTATGAAGCACGGCCATATGTCGTCGAGTCCCACCTCATGCAGACCTGCCTTCAGGCCGGTGAGGAAGGTGTCGAAAGTCTTGTCGTCTGCCAGACCGCCGTGAACCTCTTCGGTACCTACCTCATAAGATATAGGAGGCAGACCCTGTGCCTTGCGGAAGTTCTCGGCATGGAGTATCAGCTCTACGGTGCGCTTTACGACTACGTGTATGTCTATTATCTGTCCCTTCGGCAGGAAGATATCAACGGTCGGGTCAACATGTATCAGGTCGTAGCCTGCGAGGATGGCTGCCTCATAGCTCTTCTTCACGCCGTCCATGGCGCGCTCGGTGTCCCAGCGTTCTACCGACTGCTTGTCCTTGAGCCACGGTCCGCCGTGGTCAATAGCCACTACGTAAGGACCTGTGTAGTGCACTGCCGCTGCCTCACGGGCGAGGATCTTGGTGAACTCTGCCTGCGTCATGCCTGTGTAGCCGCCGTCGCAGTCCACCTGGTTGAGGGTGGTGGCGAAATAGATAGGCGAGTTGTTGCGCTTGGCTGCGCGGAACGATGCCTTGATTACTGACAGTGAGTTGGGGCATGCTGCAAACAAGGTGCGGGGCACACCGGTCTTTTGTTTGAGTTCCTCCATCACACGGAGGATGTTTTCTGTTTTAGCCATAATGATATTTACGATTTAATGATTTACGATTTGTTCATTTATTTGGTGATTTGGTCATTTATTATCTACTTTGGTCTTGGCAGTAGTTATAGACTTTGCTATTATCTTTCGTAACTCAAGGCTCTCTTCATACAAGTATTGTACGCGTACCTTGGGTAACATGCCACTATCTATAATTATGCTTAACCAATGATTCGTTTCGTCTATTTCTTCTTCAACCATTTTGAGTTTGTTTATAAAGTCTTTGTCTGATTTTGCCAGACAAGCGGCTCTGTAATTGGCAGCAGGAGAAGTTCCAGAACGTACAATTTGTTTGGCTATAGCATTACCGGAAATGGTATTGGGCATGGCATCCACCATCTTGATGATGCGTAGCGAAAATTGTCTGAATCGTTCTTTTAATTCTTCCCGTGTCATAATTATTCAAATGGCTGAATGAACAAATAAATCGTAAATGGTAAATGACCAAATCGTAAATTTATTTATTCATATATCGTCACTCCTTCAACCACGCGGTGTATGTTGCCGCTTACCGACGGGGCGTCGGGGCAGAGACCGTGGGCGAGTGAGGCGTAGAAACCGAGCAACTGGCCAACCAGTACGTAAGGCACTATGCCGTAGAAACCGGTCTTGTCTGGTCCGTAAGGCATCTGAACCATCAGGTCTGCGTTCACCTCCGGCATCTCAGGACGCTTGCCGGCTATCACTATCACCTGTGCCACAGGCTTGTTGTTGCCGCTCACCTGACGAACGAGGTCACGCTCGTAGCGCTGAACCTTCTCGTCGTCCACCATCAGGTACACCACAATTGATTTCTCGTTCACCACTGCTTTCGGTCCGTGACGGAAACCGAGGAACGAGTCGAACTTGCAGACTACACCGCCGTCGGTCAACTCCTGCAGTTTCAGGTGGCACTCTTCGGCTATGCCTTTCAGTGCACCGGAGCCGAGGAACACACCGCGCTCGAACTTGCGCTCGGCTATGGCTTTGAGTTTAGTCTCGTAGCCGGCTATCACTGCCTCTGCGTTCTTGGCTGCATTCTCTATCATCTCCTTGTCCTTCTCAAGGGTGTCGATATGTCCGAGCATCATGCAGGTAAGGAGCATGGTGGAGAAACTGCTTGTCATGGCAAGACTCTTGTCGTCGGTCTCCTCCGGCAACAACAGTAGGAGAATGTTGTCCTTGCCGCTCTCGGCTGCAAGTTTGCCGTTCTTGTTGCATGTGATGTAGATGTGAGCCACGTTCTTGCATAGTTTGTTCGCAATGTTCACTGCGCCTACGCTCTCGGGGCTGTTGCCAGAACGGGCGAAACTGATGAGGAGTAGCGGACGGTCCTTGTCAAGCAGATACTCGGCATGGGTGATGAGGTCGGTGGTGGGCACTGCGCGTACGCTGGTCCACATGCCGCGCATCACTGGCTCTATCGCGTCGCCTATGAAAGCCGATGTGCCGGCACCGGTCAACACTACGTCTGTGTCATGCGTGAGATAGCGTTTCAGGAACGCACTGATTACGTCTTTCTGCTCAAGCAGCATCTGCAACTCCTTGCGCCACATGGCGGGTTGCTGGTGAATCTCTTTGTGGGTGAATGTTTCCATAAGATATGAAGTTTTTGTTGTTTGTGTTTTTCCTGTTTCTGTTGTCAACCCGATACTCCTCTACCGGTCCTTATATGTGTGATATGCTGTCTGTTGGCCTATACTGCGCATGTAGAGGCGCTCTTGTGTACATATAGACGCGCAATTTCCAGTATGCAAAGTTACGACAAAAACAGCCGAATTCCAAACGTTTCAATCATGCTTTTCAGCATGTTTCTGTTGATATGCGGCAATGCTTTGTGAAATAGCGGGTTATGCACGTTTTAACACTCGGTTTTGTATTTCGAAATCTTTCGGATTGCTTTCGTTTATGTTAAAAATGTTTAATATTTGTATTGACGCCCCGCATCTGTTTAATTCGTGGTTATATTTTTCGTAGGGGCGACAGCGTCAGCGCCGTGTGGTCGCCTTTTCTGTGTGGTTGCCTTTCTAATTAAAGAATAAATTCCTTAATTAAAATCCCTCTTTTTCACCAATACTTTGCTGTTTTTCCACGAAAAGCCTCTGTTTTCTGCATGTTTTTGCCTAAAAACACGCCTTTTTTTCCTCAAATATCACAAAAACGCATAATATGTAACAATTGCCTGACTTAGGATATACTATAGATCACTTATACTTCTCCGAGACATTTTCTCATTTTATCACATAATTGTATTCGAATGTCACATTTTTGTCCTTCTCTACTCCCTGTTTGCAATCTCTAAAGTAGCAATCCGCCCTATCCCCCTGGTTTATCCCTCATCTCCGGATTGTCCGTGTTCAAACATAGCAGGGGCGACCACATATAAAATAAGGGCGACCCGTCAACTGACGGAGTCGCCCTTACGAATTCACCTATTGGCCTATTCACCTATTAGCCCTCAGGTGTATTGCGCGGATTACTGGGGGTGTTTCTCCCTCTCTTATGGAGAGGGCCGGGGAGAGGTTATCTCACCTCCATTCCCAGTACTGTGTATTTCTTGCCGTCACGGATGATGTATATCTGTCCGTTCTGGAAGATCTTCTGTGCCTCAATAGTTTGTTCAATGTCAGAAACAGATGTGGTCTCTCCGGTTTTCTCAATGTAGAAATATCCGCCGAAACTTGACCAAGCATCTATATAGGAGTTGCCCTTGGTGTATATGTTCACAGTGCCAGCATGTTCAGAATCAACAGTGTATTCCGTGCCTTCGCCTGACGGATACCACTCTTTGATTCCGCCGTTCTCAACATAAACCACTTTTATCTTGTCGCCGGCAGCCAATGTAGTGCTAAGTTTCCACTCAACACCAGGATCATGCTCCTCGAATTTGCCGCGCAAAGAAGCGGTATTCCAGTCTGGACCAATAAGATAGAATCCGTCAATCAATGTCTTTTCAGGGAAAGTGATAGAAATAGCATTTGTTTCAAAATACCATGTGAAGATATAGTCACCAACATAGTCGGTTGTCAATTTCATATTACCTGCATTTCCGGTAATTCCATCGGCACCCGTAAAGTCACGATGATAGCCATAGCCGTTAGCACGGAAATCTTCACCAATCATTACACCGAATTCTTTTTCTGTAAATACGCCCAGGGAGATAGTTGCAGAAGCTGATAATCCGTCATTTGCCAACGTTGCAGCATGTCCAGCCCAACTGTCTCCAAAGTCACCTTTGAATGATACTGCCGGGCGGTCAACCATACTTAGTGTAAAGCCTCTAAGTTGACCTGCAGACCATGGGATAAAATTGTAAGCAATAATCGTGTAGTCTCCGGCTTTTGGTAATAATATAGAACCATCCATAGCTCTGTCACCGTTACCATCCCAACGATTCATAGTCAATGAATCACCGACCAGATTGTTTTCGTCATCATATATTTCTATTCTGAATTTTGTTCCAGATGATGAAGATAGTTTGTAGTTGACAGTTCCTTGTATACGGCAACTATTTAAAGCATGAATACGCCATGTGGCAGTACCTTTGTCTTGCGTGTCATAATAGTGAAGAGAATCGGTATCATTATATCTTATTTTCCCATCTAGTTTGGCTTTTTTGCCCTCTAAGAAGTAAGGAGTAGTGAAATCAGTACTTGGAATAACGACAGTTACGACACAAGTATCAGAATGATCTCCCGCTGCCATTGCTATGATGTTTGTTGTTCCTGCTTCTATAGCCGTCACAAGACCTTCCTCGCTTACAGTTGCTATAGCAGGATTGCTACTGGTCCATGTAACATTTTTATTGGCAGCATCATCAGGCAGAATAGTTGCTGATAGAGTTTCATAATCATAAATATCCAAGGATAAAGTTTTTTTATTGAGTGTGATAGACTCAACATCTTTTATGGTACCCCACCAACGCGGGTCACCAAGGTGTGTGCCATCTGTAGCTGCATTTAGAGCTGGAGAACCTGCGCCAAATGAATAGTTTCCGGTTGAAGGATTAACAAACAACGGGTCTGTTATCCAAATATTTGTGTTGGTGGTCTTGGATGAACTTTTGATACCTTTATTGTTATACATAATACAATTGCTTATATATCCGCCATATAATTGAGTGGCATATAATTCAGCACTTGTCGGCAGGGCAATGATACTATTATATATACCGGCATGGTGAGATTTGTATGACATTATTGCGGCATTTTCTCCACCTACCCAATTGTATATTGTAACATGGTCAACATACAAACTATCAGTGCCTGATTCATTTGCGTTGTTTCTATTATCAATTAAGGCTCCACTTAAGGCTGTTACATTTGTAATGGTCGAATTAGTAACTTTTAAAAGATTACAAGAAATCTTGCCGTCTGTTCTGCTGCTACTTGTTTCAAATTTCACAGCACTTCTTGTGTTGTTATGAAAATAGCAATTGTTGATGAAACACGAATCAAGATTTGCTTTGCTGCTACTGCCAGTAATGACATCTTTTGTGAATCCGTAGAACTCGCAATTCTCAAAAATGATACCTTTGGCGTCACTCGATTGTACATACAAAGCATATTCTGCAGTATTATCTCCGTCAAAGGTTACACCAATAAACTTCACTGAAGCATATGCACCAAAATATGAACTTCTTTTTAGCACGGGTGTCGCGTTTTCAGCGGCCATTATAACTAAACTATTATTGAGGTTTATTGAATATGGTTCAATATACGTTCCATCAGTTAATTCGATAGTATCACCATCGGTTGTTGCGTAGTTAGTAATAGTAACCTCTAAAGCTTGCTGGGTAACGCTCCAGCCAGGATGCGCTGTCGGAGAGATACTCCACTTAGTTGCCCATACTGACATGGTTATCAGCATTGCAGCCATAAAGAAGAAAATTTTTTTCATAATCGTAATTATTTTAATTAGTTAATAATGTTAATTAGTCTTATTCGGGTCCTGTTGAGGTGACTTCATGAGAGCGGATTGCCTCATTTTGGACGACTGCAAAATTACACAACAAATCCAATGCTGTGGTATTCTGCGGTATATGTTGTTGCGCATAATATAGTTTAATCCGCATAAGATACTGTAAAACAATATCATACCTGCACCTCAGATACTTATTTTCGCTTTCGTTGTGTTTCGGAATACGTCTGCGGGTAAAAAACAGTTTCCTCTGCGGAAGGCTACCCCTTCGGCAAGGGTTCGACAGCCCTTCGAAGAATGCTGAAGCAAAATCGGCTACTTTGGCGTCACCTTTTGGAAAACAAAAGGTATATTCCGCGGAAAACGACATATTTTCTTTCGAAAGTGTTTCGTATTTCGCAAAATATTTTTAACTTTGCAGCGCTAACCAAAACAATCTCTACCATGACAGCATCATCAGCCAAAGAGCGGCGTGCTTTGATACTGAGCATGCTTGACACCAGCAACGAAGTGTCGGTCACCGAACTCAGCCGTCAGACAGGCATATCGGAAGTGACCATCCGCAAGGACCTTACCATACTTCAGGACCGCAACCTGCTTGTGCGTACCCGAGGCGGTGCCATGCGGAGACCTATGGAGAACCTTAGTGAGGATACTGCCATCACAAAGAAACGCATGTTCAACTATCAGGAGAAGATGCGCATCGGGCGCGAGGCTTCGCGCCTGATAAAAGACGGCGACTTCATCATGCTCGACTCTGGCACCACCACCCTTGAGGTGGCACGCAACCTCGACTGCTTCCAACATCTCAACATCCTCACCAACTCGATGAACATAGCCGAAGAACTGATGCGCTACAGACGTTTCAACGTGGTGATACTGGGCGGCAACGTGCGTCTCAACTCTCACTCCACAGTAGGCCCGCTCGCCATCTCCATACTGCGCAACTTCAGCGGATACAAACTCTTCCTCGGTGTGGATTCATTCTCACTGGAGAACGGTGTCTCTACGCCCAACCTCGAGGAGGCGTTGCTCAACCAACAGATGATACAACAGGCTTCACAGGTGATAGCGGTGTTCGACTCCTCGAAGTTCAACAAACGCAGTTACGTGCACATAGCCGACCTCTCCGAGATACAGTGTATAGTCACCGACAAAGGTCTGCCTGCAGGCATGAAGACCAAACTGAAGAATGCCGGCATAGAGCTGAGACTGGCATAGGTGTGATAGATGTAATAATTCAAAGTTTAAAGATAATATGTACAAACGAATTCTTCTCAAACTAAGCGGCGAGAGCCTGATGGGGCAAAAGCAGTACGGCATCGACGAGATTCGCCTTCAGGAGTACGCAGACCAGATTAAAGCCGTTGCAGACAAAGGCGTACAGATAGGCATAGTGATAGGCGGAGGAAACATCTTCCGCGGTCTTAGCGGTTCAAAGCGTGGCTTCGACCGCGTGAAGGGCGACCAGATGGGTATGCTCGCCACTGTAATCAACTCGCTTGCCCTCCAGTCTGCACTTAATGCAGCAGGACAGAAGGCACGCGTACTCACCTCGGTGCGTATGGAGCCTGTTGGCGAACTGTATCAGAAGGACAAGGCTCTCCGTCTCCTTGACAAGGGCAACGTGGTCATCATAGCAGGCGGCACGGGCAACCCGTATTTCACTACTGACACTGCATCCGTATTACGCGCCATCGAGATAGAGGCGGAAGTGATGATGAAGGGTACACGCGTGGACGGTATCTACACCGCCGACCCTGAGAAAGACCCCACGGCACAGAAGTTTAACGAGATTACATACGATGAGATACTTCAGCGTAACCTGCGCGTCATGGACCTTACAGCCACAGCACTCGCAAAGGATAACAGGATGCCGATATACGTCTTCGACATGGACACTCTGGGCAACCTCGGCAAAGTGATAGCCGGAGAGAACATAGGCACGTTGGTAAAGCCATAGAGACCGCCGGTATCATTGTCCCAAGTTGCTGCCGACAACTAATCAAACTTAAATAATAAAATCGTAAATAATCAAATCGTAAATAACATGTTGATTGAACCCAAGAAAATCCAGGCAGATGCCGAAGAGATGATGCAGGCTGCCGTTATGTATCTTGATGATGCCCTTGCACATATCCGTGCAGGCAAGGCAAGTGTGAGAATCCTTGACGCCGTGAAGATAGACTACTACGGCTCCATGACTCCTCTCGCCAATGTGGCTACGCTGCTCACTCCCGATGCACGTACCATCACCATACAGCCCTGGGAGAAGAAGTTGCTCCCCGACATCGAGCGTGCCATCATCAATAGCAACATAGGTCTTGCTCCGTCAAACAACGGTGAGGTGATACGCCTCAGCATCCCGCCTCTCACCGAGGAGCGCCGCCGTGACCTTGCCAAGCAGTGCAAGGCAGAGGCTGAGAACGCCAAAGTGAGCATCCGCACGGCGCGCCGCGATGCCATAGAGACACTGAAGAAACAGATAAAAGAGGGTCTTAGTGAGGACAACGAGAAAGACGCCGAGGCTGAAGTTCAGAAACTTCACGACAAGTACATCAAACAGATAGACGAGGTGTACGCCAAGAAGGAAAAGGAGATAATGACCGTCTGATTCTTCCAATCTTCGAATCTTCAAATCAATGATGCGGGGTCTGGTTGTTAAATCCACAGGCAGCAGTTATCACGTCTCTCTGTCATCAGGAGACGTGATTGAATGTGTCGTGAAGGGTAATTTCCGCATACGTGGCATCAGGAGTACCAACCCTGTGGCAGTGGGCGACTACGTCCAGGTGGAGCATCAGCCTGACGGCACTAACTGGATAACCGACATAGAGGACCGCAAGAACTATATCATCCGGCGGAGCACCAATCTTAGCAAGCAGTCGCACATACTTGCTGCCAATCTCGACCTCGTAGCGCTTGTCGTCACCCTGCGTCATCCAACTACTTCGCTCACATTCATTGACCGCTTTCTTGCTACGGCAGAGGCATACCGTGTACCTGCCTGTCTGGTGTTCAACAAGACAGACCTGCTGACAGACGATGAGCAGCAGGAACTGCGTGAGGTGCGTGACATCTATGAAAGAATAGGGTACACTACGGTAGCATTGTCGGCACTGGACAAACAGTCGGTGCTAACCGCTATGCTACCTCTGCTCCACGGCAAGGTGACACTCTTCAGCGGCAACTCGGGCGTGGGCAAGTCCACTCTGCTGAATGTACTGCTCGGTGAGGACCGTGCACGCACAGGCAGCATATCTTCAGCGCACGACAAGGGTATGCACACCACCACATTCTCTGAGATGTATCAAATCAGGGTTAAAGGTGAAGAGATGAAGAGGTTAATTACCCAGTTGCCCGACGCCCCAATACTAAATGCCCAAATCGTAAATGGCCAAATCGTAAATGCCCCAATACTAAATGCCCAAATCGTAAATGCCCAAATCGTAAATGCCCAAATCGTAAATATAATTGATACTCCCGGCATCAAGGGCTTCGGCTCGCTCGACATGCAGCGTGAGGAGATATCACATTACTTCAAAGATATATTCGCTGTATCCAGGCACTGCCGCTTCGGCAACTGTACCCACACAGGCGAACCCGGTTGTGCTGTTGTCAGGGCTGTAGAGGAAGGCTCCATAGCCGCTTCGCGCTTCAACTCATACCTGTCTATGCTCGGCGATGCCGAAGAGGGGAAGTATAGATAATATATAATATAATATGATGCCGTGTTTCCGCCAAAACGACAAAAGGGTATCCGTCTGCTGACGGACACCCTGCATTATGTTATTAGGAAATGGAATGTGGAATCAGATCTCGTCGTGAGCATGCAGTTGCTGAACATATACAGCATGCATCATTCTCTCGCGCTTGATTTCTGAAGGTTTCTCAAACTGCTGACGGCGACGGAGTTCTTTCACTACACCGGTCTTCTCGAATTTACGTTTGAACTTCTTCAGGGCGCGTTCAATGTTCTCGCCTTCTTTTACAGGTACTACAATCATGTTTTCTTTTTGTTGTTTTAGTTGTTATGTTGTTCAGTTGTTTTTTTTGTTCTTTCACGAAACGGGCTGCAAAGGTACGTCAAAAGATTTAATTGTGCAAGAAGACAGATAAATTTTTTCATATTAAGGAAAAAATTATTACCTTTGCGCCTTGTAACAAATAACCTTTTGACACATCATGAATACAAATCTGCAAAGCGTTGTAGTACGCTTTTCCGGCGACAGTGGTGACGGCATGCAACTCACAGGCACATTGTTCAGTAACCTCTCCGCCATTCTCGGGAACGAGATAAGCACGTTCCCGGATTTCCCTGCCGAGATACGTGCTCCGCAAGGTACCCTCGGTGGCGTCAGTGGCTTTCAGGTGCAGCTTGGCAGCGGTCACGTATATACTCCCGGCGACAAGGCTGACGTGCTTGTGGCAATGAACCCTGCGGCACTGAAGGTGAACATCAGGAACATACGCCCCGACTCGGTCATCATCATTGACACTGACAGTTTCACGCCCAAGGACCTTGAGAAGGCTCTATATAAGACCGACAACCCGTTTACCGAACTTGGATTGCCTGAATCACAACAGATAGTGCCCGTAGCGCTGACCACCCTCACAAAGGAGAGCCTGCGTGACTCCGGGCTTGACAACAAGGCGGTACTCCGCTCGAAGAACATGTTCGCCCTTGGACTCGTATGCTGGCTTTTCAACCGTCCTATCGACAAGGCACTGCATTTTCTTGAGAACAAGTTCAGGAAGAAACCCGACCTGCTCGCCTCTAACATCAAGGTGCTGACCGACGGATATAACTATGGAAACAACCTGCATTTGAACATCAACACCTATACTATTGACAAGTCCGATGATCTGCCTCACGGCACCTACACTTCCATTGCAGGAAACAAAGCCACTGCATGGGGTCTGATAGCCGCTGCAGAGAAGGCAGGCAAACGTCTGTTCCTCGGCTCGTATCCTATCACTCCCGCTACCGACATCATGCACGAACTCGCTGCTCGCAAGGATGTGGGCGCAGTGGTGGTGCAGGCTGAAGACGAGATATCTGGTGTGTGCACCGCCATAGGTGCTAGTTTTGCAGGCTGTCTGGCAGTCACCAGTACCTCTGGCCCGGGTCTCTCCCTCAAGTCGGAGGCTGTAGGATTGGCGGTGATGGCAGAGTTGCCATTAGTGGTTATAGACGTACAGCGCGGAGGACCGAGCACAGGCCTGCCTACTAAGACAGAGCAGACAGATCTGCTTCAGGCAGTGTACGGTAGAAATGGCGAGTGTCCGGCAGTGGTCATAGCGGCAAGCACTCCTGCCAACTGCTTCCAGTATGCCTACGAAGCGTCACGTCTGGCATTGGAGAACATGACACCCGTCATACTACTCTCCGACACCTATCTTGCCAACGGCACATCGCTCTGGAAACTGCCCAAACTGGCAGAGTTGCCTGACATACACCCGCAGTCGGTACCCGATAGCCTGAAGGGGCAGTACAACCCTGCGCTCCGTGACCCCGAAACACTAATCCGTTATTTCGCCGAGGCAGGCAAGGAAGGCTTCGAGCATCGTAACATAGGTCTCGAGCGCGACAGTCGCAAAGGCTCTATATCCACCGATCCTGACAACCACGCCCTTATGATTGAGACGAGGCGCAGAAAGGTGGAGCAGGTCGCTGATCATATACCTATGCTCAGTGTGTACGGTGATACTGAAGCCGACACTCTGCTTGTGGGCTTCGGCTCTACCGAAGGACACCTTAAAGCAGCTGTAGATGAACTCATCAGACAGGGCGTACCTGCCGCATTGGCACATTTCAACTATATCAACCCTCTGCCTAAGAACACCGGCGATGTGCTTGGAAGGTACAAACGCATTGTGGTATGTGAACTCAACACAGGACAGTTTGCCACCTATCTGCGTGGCAGAATAGAGGGCTTGCATGTTGAGCAGTTCAACCGCCTCGGCGCACAGCCGTTTCATGTAAGTGAGATTGTTGAGTATGTTAAATCGTAAAAGGTAAGATTCTATGGAAACTTCTCAATTCAAATCAGATCAGTATGTACGCTTCTGCCCGGGTTGCGGCGACCACGCAATATGTGCTGCACTGCAGAAGGCAATGGCAGAGATAGGTGTACCTCCTCATAAGACTGTCGTTATCTCAGGTATTGGCTGTTCAAGCCGTATGCCGCACTACCTCGCCACCTATGGTTTCAACACCATTCACGGGCGCGGTGCAGCTATAGCTACAGGCGTGAAGACCGCTAACCCTGACCTCACCGTATGGCAGATGACTGGTGACGGCGACTGCCTCGCCATCGGCGGCAACCATTTCATTCACTCTCTCCGCCGCAATGTTGACCTTAACATCTGCCTTTTCAATAACCGTATATACGGTTTGACCAAAGGGCAGTATTCACCTACTTCGCCCAAGGGTTTTGTTAGCAAGTCATCGCCTTTCGGTACGGTGGAACGTCCTTTCATACCTGCTGAACTCGTTATGGGTGCACGCGGCACTTTCTTCGCCCGCACTCTTGATGTGGATATGCCTGGTACGGTGCGTTGCCTCGTGGCGGCCCAGAAGCACAAGGGTGCCTCGGTGGTTGAATGTCTCGTCAACTGCGTCATCTTCAACAATGGCACCCACTCCTGGATAGCAGACCGTGAGATGCGTGCAGAGCACTCCATCATGCTTGAGCACGGCAAACGTATGATCTTCGGCAAGGAGAATGACAAGGGTATAGCCATTGAATTCGATGCTGAACATGCGTCATTGAGACTTGTTGTTGTACCGGCCTCCGACCCGCGCGTACTTGTTCACGATGCCACTCAGAAAGACCCGACTCTGCACCGCCTGCTTGCCATGATGGGACAGATGACGGAAGCCGGAGTGCAACCTGATGACCTGCCTGTGGCCCTCGGTGTCATACGTGATGTGGAAGAGGAGACCTACGATGAGGCTGTCAACCGCCAGATTGCCGATGTGCAAGCCTCTGCCCGTGTCCACTGCTTTGACGAACTGATAGGCACTTTAGAGCAGTGGGAGATGTAACTCTAATGAGCATATCACAATCAACAGGATAAACTCACTATTAATATGAAAGTGTTACTGATTAACGGTAGCGCACGTAAGAACGGCAATACGTATCTTGCCCTCATGGAAGTGGCGCGCATACTTGAGGCTAACAGTGTGCAGACTGAACTGGTGCAGATCGGTGCCAAACCTGTGCGAGGATGCATAGCCTGTGGCAAATGCAAGTCTGACGCTGGTTGCCGCTGTGCGTTCGATGATGACTTGTGCAACCGCGTGACTGCAAAGATGCGTGAGTGCGATGCACTGATAGTTGGCTCGCCTGTATATTACGGTCAGCCCAACGGCTCTTTGCTCTCACTAATGCAGCGCATGTTCTACTCGGCTGGTTCTCTCTTCCGTGGCAAGCCTGCAGCTGCTGTAGCAGTATGCAGGCGTGGGGGAGCTACAGCGGCCCTGCAGACCATGCTCATGCCTTTCCAGATTATGTCTATGCCTGTTGTCACGTCCCAGTATTGGAACATCGTCTATGGCAGAACCGAAGGCGAGGCGGCGCTTGATAAGGAAGGTATGCAAACCATGCGTACTTTAGCTCAGAACATGGCGTATATTCTTCGGCAGCAGACTGGTCAGCCTAAGCCGCAGTATGAAGAGCCCACACCTATGCACTTTATCCGTTAAGGCTGCAGAAGCAGAATCTGAATGTTGCAAAACACCAAAATATGACTTCTTGCATGAAAATGTTTGCACAATTCAAATAATCAACGTACCTTTGCAATCGCTTAAGCCCAGATGGCGGAATCGGTAGACGCGCTGGTCTCAAACACCAGTAGGTTCACCCCTGTGCCGGTTCGACCCCGGCTCTGGGTACCAGAAAGGCGGAGTTTCTACTCCGCTTTTTTGTGTATGTTTCTCTTGCAGGATAACAAAAAATATAGTACCTTTGCACACCAATATGGTATTAAGATATTAAGCGTTAAACATTAAACATTAAACATCTATAATATATTATATGGCAACACAGGAAGAAACCTTTAAAAAGATGGTCGCACACTGCAAGGAATACGGCTTCGTCTTTCCTTCCAGTGAGATATACGACGGACTCGGAGCTGTGTATGACTACGGTCAGAACGGCGTGGAACTGAAGAACAACATCAAGCAGTATTGGTGGCAGTCAATGACACTGTTGCATGAAAATATCGTCGGCATTGATGCCGCCATCTTCATGCATCCGACAACGTGGAAAGCCTCCGGTCACGTGGATGCTTTCAACGACCCGCTTATTGACAACCGTGACTCTAAGAAGCGTTACCGCGCAGACGTGCTCATAGAGGACCAGATAGCCAGGTATGACGAGAAGATACAGAAGGAGATTGACAAGGCGGCCAAGCGTTTCGGCGAGAGTTTCGATGTTGAGCTCTTCAAGCAGACCAATCCCCGCGTGTTGGAGCATATCCAGAAGCGTGACGCTCTGCATGCGCGTTACGCCAAGGCGATGAACGACAACGATCTGGCTGAGCTTAAGCAGATTATCCTTGACGAGGAGATAGTATGCCCCATCAGCGGCACACGCAACTGGACAGACGTGCGTCAGTTCAACCTCATGTTTCAGACAGAGATGGGTTCCACTGCCGATGGTGCAATGAAGATTTACCTCCGTCCCGAGACTGCACAGGGTATCTTCGTTAACTTCCTCAACGTACAGAAGACGGGACGCATGAAGATACCTTTCGGCATAGCACAGATAGGCAAGGCTTTCCGCAACGAGATAGTGGCACGCCAGTTCGTGTTCCGTATGCGTGAGTTCGAGCAAATGGAGATGCAGTTCTTTGTTCGCCCGGGCAGCGAGCTGGAGTGGTTCGAGCATTGGAAGCAGTTCCGTCTCCGCTGGCACAAGGCTCTCGGACTGGGTGACGAGAAATATCGTTTCCACGACCATGACAAACTGGCGCATTACGCCAATGCAGCCACCGACATAGAGTTCCTTATGCCTTTCGGCTTCAAGGAGGTTGAGGGTATTCACAGCCGTACCAACTTCGACTTGTCGCAGCATGCAAAGTACTCTGGCAAGAAGATAGAGTATTTCGACCCCGAACTCAACCAGAGTTACACTCCGTATGTCATCGAGACCAGTATAGGTGTTGACCGTATGTTCCTCAGTGTGATGTGTGCAGCCTACAAGGAAGAGCAACTTGATGGCGGTGACACCCGTGTGGTGCTTAATCTGCCTCCTGTTCTGGCTCCTGTCAAGGCTTGTGTCATGCCGCTCGTAAAGAAGGACGGTCTGCCGGAAAAGGCACGTGAAATCATGGATATGCTTCGTTTTGACTTCAAGACGGCATACGACGAGAAGGACAGTATCGGCAAGCGCTACCGCCGTCAGGACGCTATAGGCACACCGTTCTGCATCACTGTTGACCACGATACACTGCAGGACAACTGCGTCACTATCCGTTTCCGTGACACCATGGAGCAGGAGCGCGTGGCAATAGCCGACCTGCCGCGTATCATAGGCGAAGCGGTTGACATGAAGAAACTGCTCAAGAGCCTGAGTTGAATACAAACATGGAAAACCTCTTTACCCGCACAGAACAACTAATAGGACACGATGGACTCGGGCTTCTTGGTGAGGCCCGAGTCATCTTGTTTGGTGTTGGCGGAGTGGGAGGCTGGTGTGCCGAGACACTTGTCCGGAGCGGAGTGCGGCATCTGACCATAGTTGACTTCGATGTTGTTGACCCCACCAACGTCAACCGCCAGTTGGTGGCTACAGCACGGAATATAGGCAGGCCTAAGGTAGAGGAGATGCGCCTGCGCCTCTTGAGTATCAACCCCGAAGCAGACATTGTTGCTGTCAACAAGAGATACACTGCCGACACTGCTTTAGACTTTAACCTCTCATCTTATAACTATATCATAGACGCCATTGACTCTGTTGCTGACAAGGCACTGCTACTCAGCAATGCCACTGCTTCTTCTGCCACTCTGTTCTCTTCTATGGGGGCAGGCAGAAAACTCGATGCAGGCAAGGTGCGGGTTTCGGAGTTCCGTAAGGTGGAGGGTTGCCCTCTTGCCCGTGCACTTAGACACAGGTTCAAACAGACAGGCATGTTCCCTCAGAAGCGTTTCCTCTGTGTATGGTCACCTGAAATCACCGGAGAGAGCGGCACTATGGCGCATATAGTTGGCACCTTCGGCATGCGTCTCACCAACCTGCTCATTCATGACGTTCTGTCTCAGCAAAGGTAGCGCGAAGGTAGCGGAATCTATGCGTATAGTCAGAAATGCATAGTCGGAAATACCTTTTTCTCGGAATTTTCAGTTGACTATTCCTACATAGGGCAGGTTGCGGGCATAGCCGTTGTCATCAAGTCCGCAGCCTACGAAGAAGTCGTCAGAGTCGTCTTCTATGGCACTCATCAACTCAATACCCTCATTCAGTCTGTATCTGCCTTTGCGCGAAAGCAGTGTCACCAGCCTTACTGACTCGGGCTCTTGCTCTTGCAGCCACACATATACATGGTTCATCGTGTTCCCCGTGTCGCAGATGTCGTCAAGCACTATGATGTCCTTGCCTTTCCAGTCGATATCGGGAATGTATGATATGTTCAGTACACTCTGCTCTTTGCCTTTGTATGAGGATACACGTGCATATTCTACTCTTACAGGCAACTCATGGAATCTGCTTATCAACTCATGTGCAAACCACACACCTCCGTTCATCAGAACGAGAAACACTGTGTTGTCCTTTACCTTAATCTTGCCGGCGAGCCTGTCAATAGCTGCTGCCACCGTCTCTTTGCTGTATTTGACTTTGTACATGGTGGTATTTATATTTAGTCATTTACTGTTTGTCCTTACATTCTGCAGTCTTCGTGTTGTCTCTTTGTGAAAGACAATCATCGAGTCACGGTCTGCCTTTGGTATGTTCACGTTGCCTATCGTGTCAACCAGTTGTTCTGTGGGCAGCAGGTGATACTGCCTTACTCCTTTCCACACGCCTTTGTGCACATATACAGGCATATAACTGATACCACATATCTTCTTCTCCTGTATCGCCACTTCCGCTTGTGCCAGTATGCCCCCGTTGCTTCCTCTCCATCGCTGGTTGCTGAGCATGTTTCCGAGCGAGTAGAACACCGACACCAGCCTTCCGTCGGTGGTGATTATGGTATCCGCCTCCTGCACCACGTGAGGGTGGGAGCCTACTATCAGGTCGAAACCCTCCTCTGCCAACCATCGGGCCGTCAGTCTCTGCTCTGTCGACGAGTGACGCTGGTATTCATTGCCCCAGTGAATGCACATCACCTGCAGGTCTGTATTGTCTGCCGCCTCTTCCATGTCGATGCGTATCTGGGCAGTGTCAATGCGGTTCACTGTGTTAGGTTCGCTGACGGGCAGTCCGTTGGTGCCGTAGGTGCAGTTGAAAAACGCTATACGCACCGAGTCCGTGCCGTTGCTGAAAGTCTTCACTGCCGGATACAGGCAACTACGGCTCTCATGGTTGTGGTATGCTCCTGCGTAGAGTATGCCTTTAGCCTCCAGTGTGTCAATAGTGCGCTCCAGTCCCTGTCTACCTTTGTCTGCGATATGGTTGTTGGCAAGCAGCATCAGGTCGAAACCTGTCTCTGCCAGAGCCTCTGCATATTCGTCCGGTGCGGAGAACTGGGGGTAGCCTGTGTATGGCATACCTGCCAATGGAGCCTCCAGGTTCACTATGCTCCAGTCCGCCTTCTCAATATACGGTCTCACTTCGCTGAAGCATGGTGCATACATGTAACTGCTACCGGTCTTTGCCCATTTCACCTGTACGGTGTGCGACATGGCGTCTCCTGCAAACAGCAGAGTGACAGTGTCTTTGTCTGCTGACATGCAAAATGCTTGTGCACTCAGACATATCAATATCGATATCGCCAGACTCCTCACCGCGCAATACAATAAGCAGATATCAGATGATCAGTATTGTTCTGTCTCGTTCGGGAAACTGCCGTCTCTTACTGCTTCTGCGTATGCACTCACAGCCTGCTTTACGTCTTCCGCCATGTTTGCAAACCTGCGCAGGAACTTGGGCTTGAAGCCATCATTGAACCCGAGCATGTCGTGCAGCACCAGAACCTGACCGTCAGTGCCGTTTCCTGCTCCTATTCCTATCACTGGTATATGCAGTTCTTCCGACACACGCTTGCCAAGTGCTGCAGGTATCTTCTCAAGTACCAGGCTGAAGCATCCTGCATCCTCCAGGAGGTGTGCATCGCGTATCAGCTTCTTTGCCTCTGCCTCTCCCTTGGCACGCAGTCCGTAGCCTCCGAACTGGTTGACCGACTGTGGAGTGAGTCCCAAGTGTCCCATCACGGGTACTCCCGCCTGCACCATGTGGCGTATGGCGGGCATTATCTCTTCTCCGCCTTCAAGTTTTACGGCATCAACACCCGAAAGCTGCATTATCTTCATGGCGTTTCTCACCGCCTCCTCTTCGCTTATCTGGTAAGTGCCGAATGGCATGTCGCATACCACGAGGGCATGCTCTGCAGCGCGTCTCACGCCTTTGGCGAGGAATATCATCTCGTCCAGTGTGATGGGCAGTGTGGTCTGGTTGCCGCATACCACGTTGGAGGCGCTGTCACCAACCAGTATTATGTCTATGCCTGCCTCGTCCACCAGTCGGGCGAGTGTGAAATCATACGATGTAAGCACGGCTATCTTCTCGCCTGCCTGTTTCTTCTGCTGTATGGTCTGCGTGGTCTGACGCGCAGTTGCCGCTGTATGTACTGACATGATAAAATTGCTTTTTTGGTATATTAAATGCAAAGATAGGTATAATTTGCCGTATATGGTGCTTTTATATGTAAGAAAATTCTCTTTTGCCGCTTTTATTTGCATAATTGATGAAATCTGGGTATCTTTGCAAACTTTTAATTATACTGCCAAGTGTGTGCATACACATGGCAGACCAACCATTCACATATTAGAGCAACTTATACTGTGCATCAGTTTTTCGACACATATCCTTTCCTTACCGGCTTGGTGTCCTTCTTTCTGGGTTTCCTTTTTATGCCGGTAGTCCTCAAGATAGCCAAAGAGAAGCATTTCGTAGTAAAGCCTAACAAGCGCATGTCGCATACGGGCGAGATACCCAACATAGGCGGAATAGACATCTGCTTCTCGTTTATGCTCACTTTCCTTGCTTTCGAATACGGCAGTCTGAAGGAGTCGCAGTTTCTGTTGATAGGACTTGTGGTCATTCTCTTTGTTGGCTTTGCCGACGACCTTCTTGACCTCTCTCCGCTGAGTAAGTTGTTGGGAGAGATGCTTGCAGGCATCGCCATGATAGGCTTTGCCGACATACGTATCACACATCTGCACGGTTTCCTCGGAGTGGAGCAGATGTCGGTTGCAGGCAGCTATGTGCTCTCGTTCTTCGTTTTGCTTGCTGTCATCAACGCGCTCAATCTCATCGATGGTGTTGACGGTCTCGCTTCTGGTCTTGGCATTCTCTATTGTCTCTTCTTTGCCGTGTGGTTTCAACTCTCGGGCGAACTCAGTTGGGCTATTCTCGGCTACAGCATGACGGGTGCACTTGCCGTGTTCTTCATCTACAACGTCTTCGGAGGCAGCAAACGTAAGATATTCATGGGCGACTCGGGCTCACTGCTGCTCGGCTATCTGCTTACAGCCTTCGTCTTCCGTTTCTGCACTATGAATGCTTATCATCTGGTGCCTGACAGCCTCGCTTGCAGTGCTGCTCCTGCCGTATGTGTATGTGTACTCTCTGTGCCCATATTCGACACCATTCGTGTCAGCCTCACGCGTATATGGCATCACCGCTCGCCCTTCTCGCCTGACAAGAACCATATCCACCATCTGCTCCTCCGCACCGGACTCAACCATATACAGACCACCTGTGTCCTCTTGGCGGTGACTCTGCTTTTCATCGGACTTGCGCTGATAGGCAGAAACTGGAATATCTGGCTTCTTACTGCTGTTGACTTCGCCCTCTGTACCATACTCACCGTCATCCTCTGGCGTATCGTTGACCTGAAAACCAGGAATAACTCCGTAGAGACGCATTGTTGTACGGTGGACAATGATGGTTGCGGGTGAAAAGCATGGATTTTTGACTCGTCTCAAATTAACATAACTGATATATTATTGTCCGTCTGTTCCGTTCATTCCGTCACATCTGTGGAAAATAAAAAAAGTAATATACCCCTATGATTTCCGTTGAGCATCTGACTATGGAGTTCTCCTCGCGACCCGTGCTGGAGGACATCTCCTTCCTCATCAACAGGAAGGACAAGATTGCTCTTGTCGGAAAGAATGGAGCGGGCAAGACTACGCTCCTCCGTCTTGTTGCCGGAGAACAACTCCCCACCTCAGGTGTCATTTCGCGGGAGAAAGACATCACTATCGGCTACCTCCCGCAGGTGATGACGCTCACCGACGATACTACTGTCATCGAGGAGACTCGCAAGGCTTTCAGCGAGATAACTGCTCTCTCTCAGGCGCTCGAGGATGTCAACCGACGTCTCGCTGAGCGCAACGACTACTACTCGCCGGAGTATCATCGCCTCCTTGAGCAGCAAGAGCAGTATCAACTGTCAACTGCTAACTTTCAACTGAATAAAATCGAGGGCGACATCGAGCGGACTCTCCTCGGTCTCGGTTTCCTCCGTACGGACTTCACGCGCCCTTGCAGCGAGTTCTCCGGAGGATGGCGCATGCGTATTGAACTCGCCAAGATTCTCCTCCGCAAACCTGACCTTCTCCTCCTTGACGAACCTACCAATCACCTTGATATAGAGTCCATTCAGTGGCTCGAACAGTTCCTGCAGACTTCACCGTCGGCACTCTTGCTGGTAAGCCACGACCGTGCATTCATTGACAATGTCACAAATCGCACCATCGAGATTTCTCTCGGGCGCATCTATGACTATAATGTCAACTATTCCCGTTTCGTCCAGCTCCGGCAGGAGCGGCATGAGCAGCAGGTACGCGCCTACCTTAACCAGCAGAAAATGATTCAGGAGACCGAGGACTTCATCGAGCGCTTCCGCTATAAGGCCACCAAGGCGGTGCAGGTGCAGAGCCGCATCAAGCAGTTGGAGAAACTGGAGAGACTGGAGGTTGACCTCGAGGACACCTCGCGCCTGCATCTTAAGTTTCCCCCTGCACCACGCAGCGGCGACTTCCCCGTCATCGCCGAAGATGTGATGAAGGCCTTTGGTGAGCATACCGTCTTCCATGACGTCAACTTCACTATCCGCCGTGGGGAGAAGGTCGCATTCGTAGGTAGAAACGGCGAAGGCAAGACCACCATGGTGCGTTGCATCATGCAGCAGCTCGACTACTACGGCACTCTCCGCATCGGACACAATGTTAAGATAGGCTATTTCGCGCAGAATCAGGCGGCATTGCTCGATGAAGAGCTTACTGTGTTCGAGACCATCGACCGTGTCGCAGTCGGCGACATACGACTCAAAATCCGTGATATCCTCGGCGCATTCATGTTCGGAGGGGAGGCTTCCGACAAGAAAGTTAAAGTGCTCTCCGGAGGTGAGCGCAGCAGGCTTGCCATGATTCGCCTGTTGCTCGAACCCGTTAACCTGCTGATACTTGATGAGCCTACCAACCACCTCGACATGCAGTCCAAAGACATCCTCAAAGAGGCGCTGCAGGCGTTTGATGGTACCCTCATCGTTGTCAGTCACGACCGCTACTTCCTCGATGGACTCGTCCAGAAAGTATATGAGTTTGGCGGCGGCAGAGTCACCGAGCACCTCGGAGGTATCTACGATTTCCTCCGCCGCAAGAATATCGCTTCGCTCCGCGAACTTGAGCGCAAACAGACTGACAATTCCCCAATTCCCCGATTCTCTGATTCCTCAATTCCCCAGCCCACCTCTGCCAAACAGGACTTTGAGGAGCAGAAGCGGCGTCAGCGCGAGTTGCGCAAGCTCACCAAACAGGTTGCCGACACCGAAGCCGGCATCGCTCTCCTTGAACAACAGCAGCAGGAACTCGAGCAGCAGCTTGCACTGCCGGAGAACCAGACGCGTAACGACCTTTTTCAGCAATATGAACACAATAAACACCTGCTCGAGCAGAAACTCTATGAATGGGAGCTACTCTCCGAGCAGTTGGAAAACTTTAAACCCGACAATGAACAACAATTGGACAACCCTGAAACCGACCGTTTGTAACTGCATGAAAACTATACCTTTACTATCCCGTTATTGGGTGATTATTGGGTGATTATTGGGTGATTATTGGGTGATTATTGGGTGGTTAACGGGTTATTAACATAAAATCAACGAATTACCGACAAATCTCTACTATATATGAACGACACTGTCAGATATTTGCTCAGTTTCCTCCTCTATGGCAACGAGGAGGCGCTGCCTTTGGTCGGATATACCGCCGACCCCGAGGAGGCGAAGAAGTTCAAAATCGTCATACGTCCTTCGGAGAACTCTCCTTTGAACCACCCTGAAAAGACGTGGGAGGACTTCTATCCCGAAGTGCAACAGGTGCTCCGTCAGCGCTCTGTCACTACTGACACCGACATCGTCTCCATCGCTTGTTTCTTCCTCTCTCGGGCGGAAGAGACTGTTATCCGCGAGCGTGACGAACACGGACGTTTCCTTGCCTCTCATTCTGTTCTGGGCAAAGGCAACCTGATCTCTATACCGTTTATTGACGAGTATTCACGTTGGCTGCTCAAACGTCTGGAGTTGCCTCTCCCTGAGCCGCGTATTGCGGAAATCAACCTTACGCACGACATCGATACCATTGCTAACTACCGCCACCTTCGCGGCTTTCTCGGAGGAGTCATGCGTGGCAGACTTATGCAGGCAGTTGCGGCGGCTAAGCGCCTTGAGGCTGACCCTGCCTACACTTTCCCTTGGCTTATGGATACTGACACAAGGCTGCGAAGCGCCTTGTCCTCTGACGAAACCGACATCACACCTGTCAATATCATCTATTTCATCAAGGCATCGCAGGGCAGAGGCTTCGATTATCCGCAGTACAACCTGCAAGGCAAAGACTTCTGTCATCTGCTCCGTTATCTTGCTAAGTACAACGTACAACTGGGCTTGCACGCCTCTTATGCCGCCGGAGCTGATGGCACACTCATTAGAAACGAGAAGGAGACTCTTCAAAAGGCAATATCAACTATCCACTATCAACTGTCAACTGTCAACCGTTACCATTACCTGCGTTGCACATCCATTGACAATATGCAGCAGCTTGCAGCGGCGGCCATCACAGATGACTATACTATGGGCTTCCCCGACCGTGCAGGTTTCCGCCTTTGTACTGCAAGACCGGTGCGCTGGATCAACCCTAAGACACTGCAACTCACTTCCTTGACTCTCCATCCACTTACGGTAATGGACTGCACTCTCTCCAATGCCGACTATATGAACCTCAACGAAGAGGAGGCGTTCTATCTGTGCCAGCAGCTCATCGACAAGACCCGCCTCTCACATGGTTCTCTCACTCTCCTCTGGCACAACAGTATATTCGCTCAGACTGGTTACCATAAGACTCTATATTCATCAATATTAGACTATTTAAGACAATGAATATCGTTACCATAGTAGGGGCACGTCCGCAGTTTATAAAAGCTGCTGCTGTCAGTCGTGCTGTGCAGAGGGCAAGGCTGCAAGGCTGCGATATATCAGAGCAGCTGCTGCATACAGGGCAGCATTACGACTATAATATGTCAGGACTCTTCTTCTCCCAGCTTGGTATTCCTGCACCGGCATGGAACTTGGGTTGCAGAAACAACGATACGCAGATGACACAGAAGATTGCTTCCGTCCTGCAGGAAGTGAGACCTGATTTGGTTATTGTCTATGGTGACACGTTCTCCACTCTCGCAGGCGCGCGTGCAGCAGTGGGGTTGGATATACCTGTCGCTCATGTGGAGGCAGGCTTGAGAAGTTTCAACGATGCCATGCCGGAAGAGTATAACCGTATTCAGACAGACCGTATTTCACGATACCTTTTCTGTCCTACGCATACTGCAGTTGAGAATCTAAGGAATGAAGGACGTGAAGAAGGCGTATATCTTACTGGTGATGTCATGTATGATGCCACACTCATGTTTACGCCCGATGTGGAGCGGCAGCAGCAGATTCTTCATGAACTCGGTATATGCTCTGGGCACTTTGCCCTTGCTACCATTCACCGTGCAGACACTGCAGAAGACCCTGAGAAACTGCATGGCATATTCATGGCTTTGAGTCAGCTTGGCAGAGAGGTGATATTGCCTTTGCACCCGCATACGGCAAGGACTGTCAGCAGTCACGCAGAGTTGACTGGTTTGCTTGCCGATAGTGGCAATATACGTGTCATCGAGCCTGTAGGCTATCAGGAGATGCTTGTCCTTGAGAAGCACGCCTTTCTTATTCTTACTGACTCTGGTGGAGTGCAGAAGGAGGCCTATTTCCAGCGCACGCCATGCATCACGTTGCGGGAGGAAACAGAGTGGACAGAAACAGTCACTGCAGGCTGGAATCGCCTCGCAGGCACCGACACACAGCGCATACTTGCAGCAACTGCTGCTCCTTTCCATACCAAGGATATATCAGACTATGGCACCGGCTCCGCTGCTGACATAATCATACAACACCTTATTTCTGCCTGATGAAACACCGTTTGCTTATATTATGTGATGCATTTGTGCCGCCTATGTATGGTACGCGGGTACGCAACCTTGTGCAGAACTTGTCAAAGGACACTTGGGAGGTGCATGTTGCGTGTGAACAGGTGCCGGAATATCCTTATGCACTGCCTGATGCACAGATGCATTGTTGGCAGTATTACCCTGAGAAAAGAGGAATAGGACGCCTTTTGTGGTATTGGCGTTGGCTCATAGACAAAATGTTTCTTGCTAAGGAGAAGCGCTTCCTTGGGTTTTTGAATAGAGAATTTGAGCGGCAGACATTCGACATGGTGTTCGCTTCAGCATATATCTTCCCCATATACAGCACCCGTATGTTTGTACAGCGTAGGCATATACCGTTGGTTATGGATATGAGGGATATCTTTGAGCAGTGGGGTAACACTGGTTATAACCGTCACTCTGATTCTTGGTTCTCAAATATATACCGCACGTTTGCATCTTGCTCATATAGCCGTATTACCCGTGAGCGCAACCTTACGCTTAAAGCGGCTGCAGCGGTTACTACGGTGTCTTCGTGGCATCGGAAGGTATTGTCTTCTTTTAATCCTGATACACATGTGATATACAATGGTTACGACAATAGTCTTTTTGTACCTCATGACAGTATTCAGGATGAGTTCAAGATAGTTTACACTGGTAGTATCTATAATCTATCGTTGCGTAATCCTGACCTGCTTATGCAGGCATTACAGCAGTTGCCTGAACTGAGGTCGGTATATGTGGACTGGTACACTGACGCCGATGGCAGACAGCAGATACATAAAATGGCAGAAGCATACGGCATCGCGTCAATCATGCGTTACCATGATTATGTGACTCCTGACAAGATAGCTTCTGTGTTGCATTCAGCCGGCATAGTGCTTGTCCTTTCGAATCTTGCAACAGACTGTGGTCCTCACGGTATTCTTACTACCAAGTTCTTCGAAGCCCTTGGTGTGGAGAAGCCTGTGCTTTGCGTACGTAGCGATGAAGAATGTCTTGCACAGGTTATAAATGAAACCAATGCAGGTATTGCTGCAACCAATGTAGAGCAAGTACGTCAGTTTGTTCTTGACAAGTACAATGAGTGGCAGGAACATGGTTTTACCCGCCAACAAGTCAACCTGGCAGTCAAGCAGCAGTTCTCCAGACAGTATCAGGCTGAACAGTTTGAACACTTGTTTATATCATTACTATGAGCAGAAAAACAACATACACACTTGTGGATATATGCTGGACTCTCTTCTACAGCAACACCACGTTTGATTTCCTTGATTGGTTGCTGCAAGAGGACAAAGGCTACATTAGGTTGAGAACTCTATTCAGGTCTTGGTGTGGCAGATATGCTAATCTGCTTTTATATCGCCTCGCACATTATGACCTCCAGAGACATCTTGCTATCAGACACCTTAAGGGCATGTCGCAAGAGACTCTCCTCTTGCAGGCCGACAACTTCTTCAATTATTATTTGCAGAAGAACAAGATAAAAGAAGTCTGGGACATATTGCCTTCACGTAACATCATCATTGCCTCAGGCACTCTTGACATTATAGCCGATACTGTTGCACGACATATCGGAGCACAGAAAGTCTATGCGTCACATCTCGAATTCAAAGACGGTATATGCACAGGAGAGTTTGAGGATTTCCTTTTAATAAAGGATAGGATAACCGAAGCAACCGACTCCTACAATATCGTCACTGACAATCTGTCAGACGTTGCTCTCGTTAACAAGGCACAACATGCAATCATAGTAACATACAACAACCAACAACGTTGGCAACATCAACTCAATGGCAAAACAGACATCACATACATCAACATCGACATGCAAAGATATTAGACCGCAGTATGCAAGCGCTCGTATAGGCAACGAAGTGTTCTATATACCGTTTGCCTATTACTATCGTGTCCGGCTGGGCACAGTGGGCAAACTGCTGTCATGGATGCTCATATACCTGCTGCCGGTGTTCTGGTACTCGTATCTGGCAACTGACAGCATGTCGTATGTGTTTGTGCTTAACTTCATGCTCATTCTTCTATCTGTATTTACACTGTATGAAACAGGTTATATACACAACGACACATTTGCCACCATGCATGAAGAGCGGCCTGCCATCAGGTTGTATGAACATAACTTGACGTATTTCTACTCACACTGGAAACAGATCTTTCTGATTCGTATCTTATATGCAGACATTGCTCTTGCTGCATTCCTGCTTGTTAATGGCATTACTGTAGCCACTGCCTTGACAACAGCATGTATTCTCATTGTGCCGTTTTTGTTCTTTGTTTACAACACATGGAGACAGAGATACAATGTGCTTCTCTATCCTGTACTTGTTTTCTCAAGATACATACCTTTTCTGCTTCTTTATGATGCAGGGTGGCAGTTGTATCTTCTCATGTTCTTGAGTTTTCCTTGTATCAATATGCTTGAGCGCTTCTCAATGCCTTCATATCGTTTTGCTTTTATGAAGCGTATCCTGCCCGATGAGGATAGTAAGACCTTGTTTAGAGTATTGTATTATCTGGTTGTTACACCAGTATTGCTATTCTTTTTCTCTCCTTTTAAACTGATTCCTTTTTTCATTTTAGGTGTATATAGAATCAGCATTCTCGTTCTTCTCCGTTTTTACAGACCCAGGAACTATCTGCAGAACTGATATTCCTCCATACACTCTTTTCGTCAGAATGTGCACATTAGCTTGATTTCATCATGGTATTTTTGCACTTGATAAATTATATGCTTATGAAAAGGATATCTCTTCTGGCTCTCATATTGTGCAGTATATACGCTTATTCTGCAACATATTACTGCTCGCCTGATGGTAATGCGGATGGTAGCAGTTTGTCAAAACCAAGTTCTTTTTCGGCTGGTCTGAAGAAACTGAAGAATGCAGGCGACACGTTGTATCTGCTTGGGGGACAGTATAACCTTGCTACTACAACTCTTGACAAACTTAACGGCACAAGTCAGAAGTATATAGTCATATCTGGTTATGGCACTGAAAAGGCGATACTTGACTTTCGCACAACAGCATACGGCAGCAGAGGACTCTGCCTGAAGAGCACCTGTACATACATACACATACGAAACCTTACACTTCGTTACTCGGGTAAGAACAACCTCTACAACGAGGCGTCATACTGCTTGTTTGAGAACCTTGACATCTATGGTTCGGGAGATACTGGATGCCAGATGAAGACTGGTGGCAACAACATAATCAAGAACGTTGATTCTCACGATAATTTCGACTACCAGACAATGAATGGCAGTCAGATAAACTATGGAGGCAATGCCGACGGCTTCGCGGACAAGCAGCATAGCGGAGCAGGTAACACATACATAGGCTGCCGTTCATGGAACAATAGCGATGACGGTTGGGACTTCTTCCAGCGCACAGTGAGCAGCGGGCAGAACATGATTATCGAGTGTGTCTGCTATAAGAACGGTCCTGCATCATACAACATGAAAGACTATCCTCGCTATGAAACTGACAAAGCATGGTTCAACTCGGTTGTAGGCAAGACAGTTACTGACCGTTACAACAATACTATCACCGTCACTCTTGAGCAGTATCCTAACATTGGCAACGGCAATGGGTTCAAGATGGGCGGAGGAAGCACGAAGAACCCCATCACCTTCGACCATTGTCTGGCAGTGGATAACACCGTGAGAGGTTTCGACCAGAACAACAACGTAGGCACTATGTATGTGTATAACTGCTCAGCATATCTCAATGGCACAGACTATGGTTGGGGCAATACGGACGGTACGCTGACCGTCCGCAACTGCATCAGTTACAAGAGCCGTTCAAGCAACTACTTCAAGTGCAAGACTACTACAGACCATAACTCTTGGAACACATCTGGCATAAGCGTGGGCAACAATGACTTCCTGTCGCTTGACACCACTCTTATATTATCACAACGTAATGATGACGGCAGTCTGCCCGTAGTGGCATTCATGCGGTTAAAAGAAGGAAGCAAGATGATAGATGCGGGTGTGGATGTGGGTCTGCAGTTCACAGGCAATGCTCCCGACATGGGTTGCTATGAGTACGGCAGCGGTGAGGTGGTGCAACCTGCAACACTCACTCTGACTAAAGGTTCGTCAAGCCAGACGCTGCGGCTGGGAGAACAACTCGCCACCATAGTGCTTACCTGGGGAGGCAGTGCCACTGATGTGGAATACACTGCTCTGCCGCAAGGTATCACAGCGGGCAAGGACGCAGATAAGAGGACTCTCACGTTGGAAGGCTCACCTCAGGAGATTGGTAACTATACGGTGACTGTGAGCACTATAGGTGAGGCTGCATCGAAGTCGGTGACTATAACCATCATAGTCAAGCCTGCAGGCAGCGGTATGAAAGTGGCATACGTGACAATACCCGATGACAGTCGCGACAACCTTATTCTTGCTGCTCTCAATTCGGACATTATGTTCGACGTGGAGGTAATGAGTGCGGAGACGGAAAATGACTACTCGGACTACGACCTTGTTGTCATATCCCCTGTGCCGGCAAGTGCTGCAGCAGGTTTGGGCAAACTGAAGGCTGTAAGCAAGCCCACACTTCTGCTTAAACCCTTCATGCTGAAGAATACCGTATGGAACTGGGGCAACTCGCAAAACACTACCGATATAGGCATAAAAGTCACGCTTCAGCAGCACCCTATATTCAAGGGCTTGGAGGTTAACAACGGCATCATGCAGATGTTCACGAAGACAGGGCAGTATGCCGTGACATGTATCAACGGTTGGTACGATTCAGAGGTGACGGAACTGGCAGTGCCACTGACTGCAGAAGGCCAGACAATAGTTGAGGCAAGGGCAGGCACAAGCATGAACGGTACCAGCATAGGTGCGACAATGCTTATGATAGGCGTGAGCGAATATAGCACCGAATACCTGACAACAGCAGGCACGCAGTTGATAGACAACGCTTGCCGCTACCTGCTTGGTATTGACACGCAGACAGGCACAGAAGACCTGCACGCCGGCACAACAGACGACACCATATACAACATCATGGGCATGCCTGTAGGCAAAGGTGCAGATACCTTGACCAAACTCCCTACAGGCTTATACATCATGAGCGGTAAGAAATATCTCCGCTAAAGGTAGCTGAATCTGAGACGAGGTTTTTATCAGGATTTCTGCATGGAGACGAGCTTGGTGTAGTAGCCGTTGAGGGCAAGGAGTTCGTCATGAGTGCCACGTTCCACTATCTCTCCATCGTTGAGAACGCAAATCAAGTCAGCATTACGTATGGTTGACAGACGGTGTGCGACCACAAGTGTGGTGCGGTTCTTCATGAGGTTTTCCAGAGCCTCCTGCACGAGACGCTCGTTCTCCGTGTCAAGAGCAGAAGTAGCCTCGTCAAGTATGAGCACAGGCGGATTCTTGAGTATAGCACGTGCTATACTGATACGCTGACGCTGTCCACCGGATAGGCGTGAGCCACGGTCGCCGATAATAGTGTCGTAGCCATCAGGTGTCGCCATGATAAAGTCGTGTGCGTTGGCAATTCTTGCAGCGGTAACAACCTCCTCCATAGTGGCATTCTCAACGCCGAATGTTATATTGTTAAGAAAAGTGTCGTTGAAAAGTATAGCCTCCTGATTTACATTGCCCATCAGAGAGCGGAGATCGTGTGTAAGCACGTCCTTTATGTTCACACCGTTTATCAGTATCTCACCGGATGTGACATCATAGAAGCGCGGCAGGAGGTCAACAAGAGTAGTCTTACCCGACCCGGACTGACCGACGAAAGCCACTGTCTGCCCTGCACGAATGTCAAGGTTGACATTACGGAGGACAGGGATGTCGTTGCCGTAAGAGAAACTGACGTTTCTATAGTTGATAGCGGACAATGGATAGTTGACAGGTTTTGGATCAGCGGGTTCTTTTATATTGCTTTGAACATTTAGTATCTTGTCAATGCGGTCGATAGAGGCAAGACCCTTGCGAATGCTGTATGACGCTTTGGTGAGGTCTTTTGCAGGGTTGATGATGCTATAGAAGATTACAAGGTAATAGATGAACTCGGCTGCATCAATGGTGCTGTGGTCAGAGAGGATGAGTCCGCCTCCGTACCAGAGCAGAATGGCGATGACAGCAGTACCGAGGAACTCGGACATAGGGTGTGCAAGAGAATAGCGGCGGTTGATGCGGTTGAAGGTGCCGCGTGTCTGGTTGTTGAGCCGGTCGAAGCGTGAGATGAGTTTATTCTCGGCATTGAAAGCTTTCACGACACGGAGACCGGAGAGAGTCTCCTCAATCTGCGTCAGCAGTTCTGCAGTCTGTTCCTGCCCCTTGGTTGAGCGGCGCTTAAGACTCTTGCCTATCTTGCCTATGAGCCAACCGCTGAGAGGCAGGAGAATAAGGACGAAAAGAGTGAGTTGCCACGATATGAAGAAAAGGGTGAGCAGATAGATGAGAATCATAATAGGGTCTTTGAGCAGCATGTCAAGCGAGGACATGATGCTGTTTTCGACCTCCTGCACATCGCTCGTCATACGCGACATTATGTCACCTTTGCGTTCCTCAGTGAAGAAACCGATAGGCAGAGACACCACCTTTTCGTAGAGCTTGTGCCTTAAGTCACGAAGTACACCTGTGCGTATAGGTATCATATAGAACGCTGCAAGCCAGGCAGTGAGACACTTGAAGAAGGTCATTACGACAAGGAAAAGTCCCAGCATGAAGAGCACCCATCCGGCACCAGAAACAGTAATCTGCTCCTGAATAAGACAGAAGACATTGTTCTTGACTGCAGAAATCCACTCGTCAAGCCCATGCACCACCGCCATGTCGACGTACTGCAGAGTAGTCTCCGATATGCCAAACAAAATCTGCAGTACAGGGATTATGGCAGCAAAGGAAAAGAGGCTAAGTATAGTGCTCAGCAGGTTGAAAAGTATGTTCAGTGCCACCTCTTTCTTGTAAGGGGGTATGAAACGTCCGAGTAGTTTGAAGATTGGCATGGTGTCAGTTAATGTTTTTGCTTCTTGTGATTTTCAGTTACGTACTGCATTAATGGCTGCAAGAAATGTTGCTCCTGACCGCGGAAGTCCACCTGCACAGGAAGCATGAAGGTGCAGTCGCGCAGTTCGTCGGGATAGTCGTTACATGTAGTCAGTCGTGCCGCGTCTTTCTGTGTAGTGATGATGCAGTCGCAGTTCTCCCTGTCGCAGGTCTGCTTCAGTGTCGCGAAGTCACGTTTGGTAAAACTATGGTGGTCTGAAAACTGCAGCGTATGAATGTCGGCATACTGCGTCTTTAGATATTCGAGCATAGGCTTTGCATCCTCAATACCTGTCAGCACAAGCGGTCTTGTGCCTATGCACTCACTGTTGCTGCTGTTTTGCCACACGGGCATGAGGCTGCTATATCGGAGGTATGAGAACCAGAGAGTCTGGTAGGTGGGTATGTGCAGAGATGTCTCAATGACCCGGCGGTCGATAGGTTGCATGGCCTCCGGACATTTGGTGACTACAATCATGTTTGCTCTGAGACTGCCGTGTCTTGCCTCTCGCAGTTTGCCAAGCGGAAAGAAATGGTCGTTGATATAGAGGTTGGAAGCTGCGGTGAGCAGAATGTAGAACCCACAATGCAGTTGACGGTGCTGATAGGCATCATCAAGCAGCACGACCTGCAAGTCGGGAAACATCTTATGCAGTTTCCTGACACCTGATACACGATTCTCGCATACGGCAATAGTAACCTGAGGCAGGTTAAGGTGCATTTGCATAGGCTCGTCGCCTATTGTAAGTGCAGTGCTGTTGTCATTGGCAAGCAGGAATCCGCGTGTTTTTCGCTTGTAACCCCGAGAGAGCACTGCCACACGGAAGTGCTTGGACAACTCGCGTGCGAGATATTCGGTGTGCGGTGTCTTCCCCGTGCCCCCCACAACAAGGTTGCCGATGCAGATAGTAGGCAAAGGAACATTGTATGACGGCAACAGGTGTTCGTCATACAACATGTTACGTATTGACACAGCAATCGCGTAGCACCATGATACTATAGCTCGAAGAACGAACACTCTGCTGCTTTATTTTACAGTTATGCTATACGGCATGCGTGCCTGAAGTGAAGGTTTCTCTGCAAGGCGGCGCAAGGTCTTGTACTCACGGATGAGTTCCTGGTCGTTGTTGTCAAGACCATAAATTTCCATCAGTGTATGCAAGAAATCGTCTTCTGTCTCGTCAGCGTTGATGACTTCATATTTGTCAATTTGCGCAAGCGAGGCGGCAGCTTTGACAGCGTCCTCTACATTGCCAATAGCATCAACAAGTCCTATTTCTATTGCGCGCGTGCCGCTCCAGACTCTGCCTTCTGCAATCTGTTTTATTTGCTCTGATGTCATACTCCTGCCGTCGGCACAACGTTTTACAAACAGTTCGTAGCCACGGTTGATATGCCCCTGCATAAGTTCGCGCTCCTCGGCGTTCATACCCTTGCATACCATGTTGGATTCGGTAAGACTCAGGCGGTTGGTACCTACACCGTCGAAGTCGATACCCACTTTGTCGGCCAAGCCTGCGAAACTGGGTATAAGACCAAAGATGCCTATAGAGCCTGTGAGAGTAGTGGGTTCTGCAAGTATGCTGTCAGCCACGCAGGAGATATAGTAACCACCTGATGCTGCATAGTCACTCATTGATACCACCAGAGGTTTCTTCTCCTTAAGCAGCGAGAGTGCATGCCATATCTGTTCGCTGGCGTATGCCGAACCACCTGGACTGTTGACGCGGAGCACAACAGCCTTCACCTCGTCTTTCTTGGCAATCTTGTTTATGAGTTTAACCATGTCCTTACCCACGATACCCTTGCCTTCGGAGTCGGTAATTTCTCCCTCGGCATAGATGATGGCAATCTTGTCCTTCTCCGACTTCTTGTCGTCCGAAAGTGCGAGCATGGTGTTGTGTGAGACGAACTTATAGTCGTCAGAGCCTGTGAGTGCCACCATGATGGGCTTTACGTCCTGCTGGTACATGAGGGTGTCAATCAAACCGTATTCCACCAGTTTCTCCTCCGGCTGGAATGACATGTTCATATCTGCCAGACGGTTAAGTTCTTCCACCGGGATGTTTCTGCTTTCTGACACTTCTTTTGTCACCACGCGCCACATGTCCTCTAACATGACATTCATCTGCAGACGGTTGGGCTCACTCATCTTGGTGAGCATATACGGCTCTACAGCCGACTTGAAGGTGCCTACCTTAACGACCTGCATCTCTACTCCGAGTTTCTGAAGTGCGCGGGTGTAGAACATCAGGTTGGCAGAAAGACCTGACCAAGAGAGCGAACCGTGAGCATTGAGGCAGACCTTGTCAGCAACAGAGGCGAGCCAATAGTTGCCCTGAGAGTACTGGTCGGCATAAGCCACTATGAACTTACCGCTCTGCTTGAAGTCAAGCAGTGCACGGCGCAGTTCCTCGCGCGAAGCAAAGCCGGCAGAGAGGGTGCCTCCTTCAAGGTATATGCCATCGATATTCTTGTTCTCCTTAGCGAGACGTATGTTGTGAAGCAGGTCATCGAGACCAAGCTTCTCTGGTAAGTCTCGCTTTGATAGTTTTGCCAACGCCGCCATTGTAGGGTCGTTGTCAGCCTGCTCCACAAGTTCTCCTTTGAGGTAAATACGATAGACTGAGTGTTTGTCAATCTTGGTTTCAGTATCAGTTGAGAGCGCCATACTGATGATAGAAAAGAAGAACATAATCATGCTCAGCGAAGAGAGCAGAAGAATGCCACACATGGTGGCAAACATGTACTTTAAGAAATCTTTCATTATCGTATCTGATTAATTATAATAATATAGTCTTCAGGGTGCAAAGTTACATATTACTTCGTAAATATGCAAATAGGCGGGAAGTCAGTGCGCGTGTTAACATTGTCTTCTGTCAGTCGCAGAGTGAGAAGAGGTCACCACGAGGGTTGAGCAGAAGTACCGGACATGCACTGCGCCGAATGACATGACGCTCCTGAGGTCCGAAGAACAGGTCATCAAGTCCGTAGTCGCGTGATGCCGTGATGACAAGCATGTCTGTCTGCCATTCGTTCTGCCTGAGACATGCCTCACGGTTAAGCGAGAAACTGTCTTTCTTAGCCTCTTCAACCTCAGCCTCGAAGCCGAACTGACGGAGAGAAGTTTGTATGCGGTTGACGTTTTGCTGCGCCCTGCTGCCATAGTCGTGTGCATGCAGAAGAACAGTCTTAGCCTGGGTGTAACGCATGAGGTGAGTGAGTGTCTCTGCCTTGTGAACCTCCTCCTCAAGCATGCTGACAGGTGCGAGTATGGTGCCGAGAGGGCGCAGGTGCAACATGGTGTCGGTGAGAAAGACATACGGCAGACGCAGATTGCGGCAGCGGTTGAGCCAGTGTTGTACTTCATGCCTGCTGTTGCGGCATGATATAAAGAGCATGTCAACAGAGTTTGCCTCGCACCAGTCTTCAAGTTCTGCGTCCTCCTCTTCCGGCATTAACAGAAATTCTCTGTTGGTTTGTTCCGCCAGTGTGCGCGCAAAGGCGATATGCTGTTCTGCCACAGTGCCGGTGCTATTATGTATGAGTGCAAACTTCATTTCAGGCGGTTTGTATAATATGGTTGGTAGTCCTGCGGCATGAGGTCGGGATAGAGCACCCATACCAAGTCCTGCAATATGCGGTCAGGATATACGACAGCACTCTCCCAAAAGTCGTTGGCACCGTATTCTGTGCTGCGACGGAGAAAGTTGTACACTTCTCCGTTTTTGTATGAGCGAAACCATGTGTGCTTCTCGTCAATGTCACGCAGTTCCTTCATGGTTCTTGCCGTACTATTGACCCAGACGTCTGCATCACGGAAATTTAGCAGCACCGTCTCAATTGAAAGCGGAATACTGCCGTTGGTAGAGTCGTTTTCGTAGTAATAGTCTGCTCCGGCATCATGGTAAAGGCGCCCTGTATAAACCTTGCCGCTTGGCATGTACCATGTGCCACGGAAATTGCCACCTGCCATGAGACTGCGTCTTGTCGTTACTTCTTTCTGTACCTTGTCGCATAACTCAAGATAGTTGCTCTCAACGGTGTGGAATATACTGTCTGCAAGAGCCTGTTTGTCGTAGAATGCCCCTATGAGACGTATCCATTCTGCACGTGCAAGAGGTGTGGCTTCTGTCCACTCGTTGTTGTAGATGACAGGAATAGAGGCTTTTTCAAGGTACTGACGTACTCCGTCGCCTTGTGCATAGGTGCTTATCATCACTGCTTCAGGGTGAGTCAGCAGCACACGCTCCGGGTTAACCTGCATGGCATCACCAAGGTCTGCACACCCCTCTGCAGCAGAGGGAATGGTATTGTAAACAAGGTAAGGTGAACAGATGCCGCAGAGCGAGTGGGTCTCATTCAAGGCACTGAGAAAGCCTATGTGTGTACATGATGTGGCAGCCAGTCTGCGAATAGGCACATTGACAATGAGACCGTCAGTCAGTGCTTCAGAGTGAAGACGGCTTTCGCTTTGTGAATCTTTAACCAGATAGTAGCGCTGCATCACTTTGCCTTTCTCCCACGGGTCGAATATTACAACCTCAGTGCAGTAGTCATGTTCAGTGATAGTAAAGCCTTGTGCATACTGGCCCTCAGGTATGACATGCTGAATGGCAGTCGGTGCACAACCAAGCAGCAGAAGAGGCAGAATGTATAGCAGTCGTTTCATAGTGTCCTGTTTATTTGCTCGATATAATTCAGTATATCATCCGCGCCTTGCGCCTTGGCAGAGGATGTGACAAACATCGTAGGCAGTTGTTCCCATGTTTCTAGCAGGTGCTGTTTGTACAACTCCACGTTTTCATCGGCTTTCTGTCTGCTCAGTTTGTCGGACTTGGTAAAGACTATTGCAAAAGGAACCTCGTTTTCTCCGAGCCACTGCATGAAGTCGGTGTCGATTGTTTGCGGACTGTGTCGTATATCCACAAGCACAAACAGCGAAATCAGTTGTGCACGCAAAAGGCAATAGCGCTCAATCATTTTCCTGAGTTGTTCGCGCTGCGTCTTGCCTGCTTGTGCATATCCATAGCCTGGCAGGTCAACAAGATGCCACTCGTTGTTGATAAGGAAGTGGTTTATAAGCAGCGTCTTGCCCGGTTTAGATGATGTCTTTGCCAGACCTTCATGACGGCAGAGCATATTGATAAGTGATGACTTACCCACGTTGCTACGCCCGATGAATGCATATTCCGGCAATTGTGACTGCGGGCACTTGCTCACGTCTGTGTTTGATATGACAAATGATGCTGTCTTGATTTGCATGAGACTTTACCTTAATTATATATATATGTTTGTTGACTGCAAAGATAGTGCTTTTACGGCAATATACAAAAAAGAAAAGGACTTGATTTCTCAAGTCCTCTCTTTGTGGGCGAAGAGGGATTCGAACCCCCGACCCTCTGCTTGTAAGGCAGATGCTCTGAACCAACTGCGCTATTCGCCCTCGTCGCAAAATCACACACGAGTGATGATTTTGTTTAATTGATTTTTCAAAGACACTTTCTTTTCGAAAGCGGTTGCAAAGGTACAAGTATTTTCTGAATTGACAAAATATTTATGTAAAAAAATGGTTATTTTCTTTTGTGTGTTAGATATTATGCTGATAATGAGTAGGGGAGTATATTGTTGTTTTGGGAAATAAATCAGTTGTGTTATCTTTGCATGTCTTAAAAACTGTGTGTCATGTTTACATTTATAGTGTCATTGATAGTGCTTGTACTGGGATTCCTGATTTACGGCACAATGGTTGAAAAGGTGTTGGGTGCAGACCCTAAACGCAAGACTCCAGCAATGGAGAAGCAGGACGGGGTGGACTATGTTCCCCTGCCTGCATGGCGTATATTTCTGATTCAATTCCTCAATATCGCAGGTCTTGGACCTATCTTCGGTGCGATAATGGGTATATTCTTCGGCCCGAGCGCCTTTCTTTGGATAGTTTTCGGTACAATATTCGCTGGCGGTGTGCATGACTACCTGTCCGGCATGATGTCTGTACGCAAAGGTGGAGCAAGCCTGCCCGAGATAGTTGGCTCAGAGTTAGGCATGGGTATACGGCAGTTCATGCGTGTGCTTTCACTTGTGCTACTGGTGTTGCTGACCACCACTTTCATGTCGGGTCCGGCGGCTCTGCTGCATGGTTTGGCTGAGAGTGTGTCGTTCCGCGTGTGGCTGTTGATTATATTTGCCTATTACATGCTTGCCACTCTGCTGCCGATAGACAAACTGATAGGACAGTTCTATCCTGTGTTCGGCGCAGTGTTGCTGTTCATGGGTGTCGGCATAATGGTAGTGATGCTGGGTTGGCACAGCAGTGAGATGCCTGAGTTGACCGATGGTTTGCATAACCGTCAGACAAACGGTCTGCCGCTGTTCCCGATGATGTTCGTGAGCATAGCCTGCGGTGCAATAAGCGGTTTTCACGGCACCCAGTCTCCTTTGATGGCGCGTTGCGTGACCAACGAGCGTCAAGGCCGCTGGATATTCTATGGTGCCATGGTGGCAGAAGGAATACTTGCCCTGATATGGGCGGCAGCGGCCGGAACATTCTTTGCTGACCCGGAACAGGGTCTGTATGGCATAGATGGTCTGCAGGCATTCGCAGCAGAGCATAAGGGTGAGAACATAGCAGCACTGGTCGTTGACCGTGTGTCACGCAGTTGGCTGGGTATGGTGGGCGGAATACTGGCTATAGTAGGAGTTATAGCGGCACCTATCACTTCGGGCGACACGGCTCTGCGCAGCGCAAGGCTTATTGTGGCTGACTTCCTGCACTTGGAGCAAAAGACGATATGGAAACGCCTTGTGATATCCGTGCCCCTGTTTGCATTGGTATTCGGCATGACTTTCGTCAACTTTGACGTGGTATGGCGCTATTTCTCGTGGACTAACCAAACACTGGCGGTGTTTACACTGTGGGCAGGTACCGTGTTCCTGTTCAAAAACGGAGTGGAGACGGGTGCCATGAAGCGAGGCTGGTTGATGAGTATCATACCGGCTCTGTTCATGACAATGGTGAGTGTCAGTTACATCCTGATAGCCCCCGAGGGAGTGCACTTGCCTGAAAACCTGAGATGGGTCGGCTATTTGGCAGCAGCAGTGGTTACTCTGGCGTGTCTTGTCCTTTTCGCTGTCTGGGCAAAGCGATATGCCAGGCGCAAACCTTTGGATGCTTATTATTAAGCCATAGGAAAGCAGGGTAGAGCATACATACCGTGAGCACACCCGTCAAGCCACCGGCAAACACGTCGGTCAGAAAGTGTTGCGAGAGATATATGCGCGTGAATGCACCTGCCAAGGCTAAAACAAAGGCAACAAGTTGATAGAGAGATGCACGCAAGTGCGTCTCTTTTCTATAGTAGTCAATTATGATACACAGAGCAAAGAAGAGAATAAAGAAAGTGCACGAGTGACCTGACGGAAAGGAGTTGATGCTGTTTAGTCGTACTCCTTCCACCAAGGGCAGTGCATCAGGGTTGTTGGCTATGTCGAAGAATAGTTTCGGTCGCGGGGCACGCACGGAGAACTTGATGCTCTGCACAATGATTGCTCCTACTCCCTCTGCCGCCAACAGATAGATGCTTGCTCCAGCCTTCCAGAAAAGCAGAAGGAAGGCGATGACGTAGATGCCGTATTCGGCTACGTGGGTGTAGTAGCGACAGAAGATGTCGCCGAAAGGTGTGTGGCACGAGTTGAGCCACAGGTGCACCTCTGCCTTATCAAGGCAGTCAACAGCCCATGCCATTGTTGCAAATACAATGACAAACAGAGAAAGAAAAACCGCGTTGTCCTTCAAAAACTGCTTCATAACAGATATACAATTTAACACACTAAGACCATCCGAACCTCATCCTAACCTCATCCGAAGTTCATCCTAAGCTCGAAGGTAGCGTAAGGGTGGCGGGAAATGCCGTTTATTTGACTACAATCTGCATGCTCTGCTTGGTGCCGTCGGGCATGGTGACATGCATGATGTAGATGCCTGAACGTGCAGGAGCCTGTATGCGAGCCTCATTGCTGAAACTGCAATCGTATTCCTTCACACCTATGGTGCTGTAGATAGCGGCAGTGCAGTCACCCTCGGCAAGGACGCTGATAGTCTCATGCGGCATAAGCAGGGTGGGATGTATGCTTACAGTGGCTGGCGCAGATGTATTCTGCACCTTTATGTCTGTCGGGCACGTCTCAATGCTCTTGCCGTCAGTGGAGGTCATGACAACGCTGTACTCAGCATCAGGATCGAGTTTTTCATCTTCGCCGGTATAGTACCACGAGCCGTTGGCACCTTCGATAGGCTTGCCGTCTTTCATCCATTGATAGCCTTCAATGTTGTACTTGTTGATTACGTCAAGTGGTATTACAAGCACATCGTCCCACTTCTGGCGTATGACGCTTGAGGGGTAGCGTACCACAAAACGTAGAGGCTGCTCGAAGTCATGGGTGCAATCGGCATCCTTGATATATAGTTTGCAGTTGTAAATGTCAGGCGGGAACGAACTGAGCGGTACAATGAACTTGTTCTCGCGCAATGACACCTCCAGTTGTATAGTGTCTTTGCCAGCCACAATGAAGACGGCGTCTTCCTGCAAGTTCCCTTTATTGATGGTGAATTTGAGTACAAGTTCGTCATCATCGGCGCATACAGTGTCGTTTTCAGGCTGAGCATCCAGCTTCAGACATGTGTGCACGGTGATGTTGGCTGATACGATGCTGTCGCAGCCCATGTAGTTGGCTTCGGGTATGGTGTCGGAATATGTGCCAGAGGCCGTATAGTCCTTACCGCGCCAGCGGACTACGTCATCGTCCTCAAGATTCTCTGCCAGAGGATTCTGAGTGGCAATACCTCGCATCTTGACAGTAATAAGCGTATCGCAGTCCACAAAGGTGGTGTCGTTTCGGAACAGTGGATAACTTGCCAGCGTATATCCCGGCTCCGGCTCATACAGACAGTCGTCTTTTTCAATGTCCGGATTGATGAATTTCCTCGATTTGTCCACACGGAAACGTACTGTTATGTTCTGCGGGTCAATGTCCTTGCCTGTACACGGGTCTTTGGCATAATATACACGCGCTGTGACCTCATACCAACCAGGGGAGTCGAAAGTATAGTCGAACTGTTTGTCTCCGTTGAGTTTGGTAAAGTCACCGAAGTTCCAGTCAACTCGCTCCACAGGTGTTGTACCTACTTCGGCGTCGAAAGTGATGGTTTCTCCCACGCAATAGCTATTGTTGCTCTGCTCTCCGTTGCTTACCACTTCACCACCTACGCGAATACCTCTTGTGACAGCCGCTGAGCCTACGGAGTATGCATAAGACTCATCATCGCCATTACCATAAACGGTAGCCATAAAACCTCCTTTACTACTGAGAAAATAGAAAGGATTCGCTACACCATCCTGAGTGTCAGAAAACTTAATTCTGCAATATGAATATTCAGGATTACCATCAACACTATGAAATCTGTTTGATATTGAACGGCCATTAAGCGTCATGTTGGCAACATTGCTCGCAGAAGTCACTATATTGACAAAATGCTTGTTAGTCCTGTTGGTGCCCATCAAACCAAATACGATGCTGTTTATCATCTGTTCAATAGGACTTACCCATGTCATTGACGGGTCACCAAGATAGTCATCATCGTCTGTGCTACCGTCTTTGATATGTTCCTCGGTACGAACATTACCTTTTGATTTGTGCATACGATATGCGTTTCCTACATCATACGACAGAACAGCACAAGGACATGAAGTGCGGATGTAAACAGCAGAATCTGTAAAGCAAGCGCCTTCAAAAGTATGACTGCTTTGCCATTCAATCTGGTTCGTGATAGTAGGACCTGCTGACATCTCAAACTCCAATGACTCGCCTTTGTTGATTGTGCGTGTCATGTTTTTTGATGTGGCAGTACTTGTATTGTCGGCATAATAGTTACCATAAATAGTAATGTTAGTGCCGTCTTCTTTGGCTGTGATTTTAATTCTGTTCGCATCTTTCCAACATGAGCGTGTTGTGATAAACTCTGTACCCCAATAGTCGGTTGGAAACAATTGTTCATACAATAGGTCGCGTGCTGAGCGGTCGTTAGGAATACGCGCCAAAGGGCACCCTGCAAATACTGCAATCTTTTTATTGTCACGAGCCATGACAGTGCTACCACTCAAATCCAAGTCAGTACCACTCAATACATGATAAACCTGACCTGCTTTGAGATTGACATTGATGATTTGATTGGCATTGTTTCCTTTCATTGTCTTTTTAGAAGGGACAATATCCACTGTACAGTCTTGTGCAGCAAGCACTGAGAATTCTGAAGAATGATGCCCCTCGCTATCAGAAGTAGGTCCATAAGTCTGAACTATGTATTCACTTTGCAATGCTGTGACAGGCAATATATTTGTGGCGTCAAAACTTGCATACCAACGTAATGCACAGAAAACAGATACATTTTCAGTGGCTTCAACTTTCAATCCGTGATTGTATGTTTGTTCTGATGCAGGCAGACCATTAGGATACCATTGTTCAACAGGTATATCTCTGATTTCCACCCATCCGTTGTTACCGACATTGACTATCTTAGACCACACAGGAGATGAATTAGGGTTGCTAACCTTTACAGTGCAAGCTTTCTTTGCCGATATAGCAATGTATGGCTCGAAATTGTTGCTTGACGTTGGTTCCTGATTACTCTCTGAAATTTTACCCGCTGCCTGACTTGGAATGAGTGCTACCCAGAATTCTTTGCCTTGTGTTGAGGCTGTCTGTGCATAGGTGTGAACTGAGGTCAGTGTCAGTACTGCCAATATGACCAATATGTGTTTTCTCATAACTATATGAATTATCAATTATTTACAATACTTCTACTTCTACGCGGCGGTTGTTCTGACGTCCTTCTTCGGTGTCGTTGGTATCGACAGGCTGCTTCTCGCCACGACCTTCGGCTTCAATGCGCGACGGGTCGATGCCACGTTCTATCAGGTCGTCACGCACTGCATTGGCACGTCCTTCCGAGAGCTTCTGGTTGAAGGCATCGGAGCCAACATTGTCGGTGTGACCTATAATCTTTACACGCACTTCCGGGTTGCGGCTGAGGAAGCCGTGCATCTGCTCAAGCGCTTCTTCCGACTGCTTGAGTATGCGTGTCTTGTTGGTTGCAAAGAAGAGATTCTTCATGACGAACACCTCACCTTTCTTCACAGGACGCATCATGACGTTTATCGAGTCACCCACAGACGCTATGTCGGCTTCATAGGAGTCGTAGCCGAGCAGGTCGATATGCAGGGCATAGCGAGTGGTGTCGGGCAGGATGAGGCGAGCCGAACCACTTATAGTGTCGGTGGTCATCGTATATATAGGTGAATTGCCGTTCAGGTTTTCTTGTGATTTGTAGAATATTTGTGCATTGACAGGCAGCGGCTTGCCATTGTCCGCATCTGTGACATGCAGACGGAAATACGGCACATGACGCATGCGGAGCGTCAGGTTGGCTGTCTGACCAGGTTCTTCGATAGTGACATCCTGTGTCAGGTCGAAATAGTCGGGTGCAGTGACCTCAACACGCCAGTCTCCCTTGCTTGCACTGCGGTGAGCAAGACCTTTGCGCATTTCGTGAGGCGCAGACGCCTTGTTGTTCTTGAGGTTGGTGAACACCACTCTCGAAGGCACAGGCTGACCTGTGGCTTCGTCCACCACCTGCAGGTCGATATAACTCGGACGAATAGGCTGAACAGGAGGACGCTTGCCGGGCACCTCGAACTGCACAACGAACTTGGCGCCAACGAAGAGGTTGTTAAGTGCTGAGCCTTCACCCAGAGACAATACCGTGTTGCCTTCTGTTGGCTGCCAATTGTCGGCAGCAAAACTGAGAGGCAGACTGCCTGACATGGCGTTGGAGTTGAGTATTCCGTAGTCAGCAAATAGTGCCACTTTGTAGTGTATATGCTCTTTGCCAAACGGGTAGCGCTCACCAGGCTTTATCTGGCGGCGGCGCTTGTCAGGCTCTGCCTGTAACCACTCGTCAAGGTCTATTCCGAACTCGGCAGCAAGACGCAAGTCGGGCTGCCGGAGAGTGAGTTTGCCATTGTTTGCCGGTCTTGGGTTATCAATGATGCCCAAGCCGTAAGGCTTCAGGTATTCGTCGTCATTGACAGTGATGTCATATCTGCCTTTCTGATTGAAGATACCGAATATGCCGTAGCCTACACGTGCTCCAAGCATGAAGTAGTAGCGTGAGAACTGTGCACCGAACATGACAGGAATGCTTACGAAGCCGAGGTGGCGTACTTCACGCAAGTCATCAGTCATATAGTGATATGTCTGCGGATATGTGATGAGGCGGCGGTCGATGCTGAAGGCATAGTCGCTGCGCGAATTGAGCCAGTCGAAGCCTATGCCGGTCTCAAAACGGAAGGCATGATATGCCAGTTCGTAACTCAGTTGCAATCCGGCTCCAGCACCACCCGTCAGACTCTTGTCCATGAGTGGGTAAGTGACACCTGCCGCAGGCAGTTCCTTGCCGTATGCTCCTATGTTGTCGAACATTGCAGCATAACCAAGTCTGCCGCTGAGGTTAAAGTAGTGTATGGCATCGCTCTGTTTAATCGGCTTGTCGTATTTTTCGTAGTCGGCTTTCTCCTGTTTAGCCTGTTGGCGTTGTTTCTCTATTGCAGCTTTCTCCTGCTGACGTGCGGCATCGGCAGCCTGTTTCTGTTGCTGACGCTCTTTCTCAACTTGCTGTTTTTCGCGCTCCGCCTGTGCTTTCTCACGTTCAGCCTGCGCCTTCTGTTGCTGTTTAAGTCGTTCAGCCTGTGCTTTCTGCTGTTGCTTCTGACGCTCAGCCTGTTGTTTCTGGCGTTCCTTGTCACGTTTTGCCTTGTCGGCGGCACGCTGTTTCTCCTGTGCAGTCATCTCCCGCTTCTGTGTGGTCTGTGTACGTGTCTGCGAATAGACTACAGGTGCAGCGAGAGCAAAGAGTAATGTGAAGAGGAATATATGTCTCAATATCTTTTTCATAATCAATGCTGACTTTACAGGTTAATAAACTAAGAACTTGAAGTTACGAGGCTTCTTGCCGGTGGTGACACGGAGTATGTAAATGCCTTTGTCCGCTGGGACATAGACGAGTCCTCCTCCTTGAGGCAAGCTGTTTGTCGTGAGAATAGTGCCGTCAATCTTTATCCATTCAGCTTGTGCCTGGTCTTCTGCATTTACGAAGATGATGCTGCTTGCCGGTGCACTCATGGTTGATATACTGACAGATGCAGAGTCGGTGCCGAACTGCATGTCTCGACTGCCGGAATGGAAACGTTTCGGGCAGGAGCAGGTGGTCAGTTCGAGGTTAGTACCTTTGTCAATGGTAAAGCATACGTAGTATTCGCTCACCGTATCAGCCTCGTTCTTGAGGTTGAGCACTGCGTTCTGCTCGTCAGGCATAAGCAGACTGTCTTTATACCAGTGGAAATCGCTCAGTTCTTTACCTTCAAAAGGCTTCTGAATGAGACCAAGCACATTGTCGAAGCGCTGAACGAGTATGTCGTCGGCAGCATAGCTGACTCCGAAATTGAGTGTTGTGTCCGCTCCACCGCAGTCGGAGTTGATGACAATATCGATACCATAAGTCACGCCTGCCTCTGCTTCATCAGGTATGTCGATGAGGAAGTAGTCTGGGGTGACATGCAGATCTTCCTGCTTGAAGCCGGCCTGCTGTGCCGCAGTGTTGAAACTGATATGTACGCTGTCGCCTGTGAGAGAGACTTGTGAGGAGTTTGTGAAGAACACCTTGAACGACATGTTCTGTCCTTCAATCTTGCACGGCAGGACCTCAACAGAGTCAACCTTGAATTCGAAACGTCCTATATTGACAAGGATAGGTATGGAGTCTATTAGTGACTGTCCGACACATACGTTAGACGAGTAGCGCTGTATGAGGACGTAGGCATTGTAGGCACCTGACTTTGAGTAGTAGTGGTCGAGTGAGTCCTTGCCAGAGACAGGTGCTGTGCCGTCACCGAAGTTCCAAGTGATATCCTCATACTCGTAGTTGAGGTGGCAAGCGAAATGAATTGTGTCCTCGCCGCAGAGCATGTTGTGACTCTCAGGCGTGAACACCTCGCCATTTATGGTGATAGCCTGAGTAAGTATCTTTGTCGAGCCACCTGCAGAATAGGCATAACTCTCGTTTTTGGTGAAACCATAGACTGTGGCAATAAAGCCTCCTTCGGTGCTTTTGAGAGTATGGTTGCCGGCATTGTTGCCAAGATCAACCTGTGCGAAGTAATACTGGTTGCTTGACGAGACAAGCGCAAACTGTGAGCCGATAGCAGTACCATCAAGGGTTATGGCATCAGGTTTCTCAGTCACGATGTTGACATAGTGGCTTGTAGTACCGTTTTTGCTGCTGTAAGTGGCAAACGTAATTTGGTCGATCTGCTGCTCAATAGGGTTTACCCAGAGCATGGCAGGGTCACCATTGGAGACACCATCGTATCCGTGTGAGGCAATGAATTCATGCAGAGCGGCAGGGCATGAGGTCGTGACCATGTGGCTTGTGCCAGAATAATGGTGCACGTCACGCGTCTTGTCACCGGTATTGCTCACGCTGCCTGTACCTATTTCAAACTCCCAATAGTGCTTGGTGTCTTTTGAGAAGTCGAATTTATGCACCATGTTGCCATCAACATATACTTCTGTCTGGTCAAACAATGCCATGATGCGGAATATGTCGCGACCACGGTTTTTGGAGGCAGTCACAGCAAAGGTGTTTCCCCAATACTGAACCGGCATTGCCTGAGAGAAGATGTGGTCACGCTCCTTCACGTCGTAAGGAATGTTGGTGTGAGGACAACCTTGGAATACAGCTATCTTCTTGCCGTTCTTTGCTTTGATATGCGAACCGGAGAGGTCTCCCTCATTCCAGTCAGCCTTACCTGTCCATACATACCAAACTTGACCTTTTTTCAGTGATACTGTCTCGGGCTTGAGTTCTATCTTGAAATTCTTCCACTCATTCCATGTCTGTTCAGCAGCCTTAATTTGAGCCTCGGAAGCAAACGGGTCGTTCTGTATCTGCTCGTAGTTCTGCTTGGCGGCAAGGTACTTCTGATAATCGTCGTTCATCTTTTTTGTCGCCACTGTCGTGATATATTCCACTTCAGTTGTGCCGTCCTCAGTAGCCACGATAGCGAAGTGCGAGCCTTGTGAAGTATTGGTCATGCCGTGGTCTGACGGAGAATAGGTCTGAACATAGTATTCGTCCAAGAGCGAAGCAGTGGGCAGAACATTGGTGGCATCGAATGTGGCTTTTTTGTAGCTGGTGGCAAAGAGTGAGATATTGGCGGTAGAGGTGACATGCAACGCACATGTGTCCACCTGCTCGCTGTTGACAGCATAGCAGGTCTTACCATTGTCGTTTTGACGTTGAGTACTGCCTATGACGGAGCCTGTATATAACTCTATTGACTTAAGTTCGTTGGCATTGATACTGACATTCTCTTTGTAGCCTGTATAAGGATTTTCTATAGTCACGGTACATGCTTCACGCGAAGATACTGACAACGAGAGTGAGAGTTCGTTGTTGTTATCCTTATCCTGATCTGCTTGAAGGAATGTAACCCAGAAGTCCTTACCTTCGGTGGTTTGAGCATAGGAGGCTGTGACGGAGAAAAACAGCACAACTCCCACTATTGCCAAACGGGTGATAAACAGTGTCTTTTTCATTATATTGCAATTAGTTAGCGTTTCTTACAAGTGCGGCGTAACCGCATATTATCCACACTGCAAAATTACTAACAGAAATTGGCTTTACTGTGCACTATTTACCAAATAGAGTGTAAAAATCGGCGGCTTACATCTTTGATGTAACAAGTGATAGGAGAATATACCATATAATGATGACAGCACCGATGCTCCAGAGAATATGCCAACCGAGGATAGCTGCAGTGATGACTGCGGCAACAAGCATAAGAACAGCACCAATGATGAAGACATATTTTACGCGGTTGTCGCGCCAAGTCATGTTGTGGAACTTAAGCGAGAAAAAAGGCAATTCACATATAAGCAGATAACATGAGGCGAAACTCCATACAAGCAGTGCGATGCACAGCCAGAAAGGAGTGAACTCTGCGTTGGATAGAAACGTGATGAGTGAAGCCCAGAATATGGCATTGGCAGGTGTGGCAAGACCGATGAAGGATGTGGTCTGACGCTCGTCAAGGTTGAACTTAGCCAGTCTGAGCGCTGAGAATGCCGCCATGACAAGAGAGAGCAGCGCCCACCAACCCAAGACAGGAAAGAGCAGTGCAAACAGCATTACAGAGGGAGCAAGACCGAAGGTGATATCGTCAGCAAGAGAATCCAGTTCCTTGCCAATGGGGTTGCCTACATGCAACGCACGAGCAGACATGCCATCGAAGAAGTCGAAGAAGGCTCCGACAAGTATGAAGATGAAAGCAAGACCGAAGAGACTGTGTGCTGCAAGCACAACAGCCATTGCACCGGAAAGGAGGTTGAAACCAGTGATGATATTAGGTATATGACGAAACATACTATTTGATTATTTTATTATTTACGATTTACCATATTAAACTGCAATCACGTTATTTGCTATTTTCTTCCGTATTTCTCATCAACTTGGCGGCGGACAAAGAAGGTGACAACAAGCGTTGCAGCACAGCAAGCTATCACCATCCAGAAGAAGTTGATATATCCGAGTGCTTCTTGCACGTATCCGGCGAACATGCCAGGTATCATCATAGACAATGCCATGAATGCTGTACATATAGCATAATGCGCAGTCTTGAACTCACCTTCGGAGAAATACATCATATATAGCATATAAGCAGTGAAACCGAAACCATAGCCAAACTGCTCGATAGCAATGGCAGTAGAGATGGCGACTATATTGGAAGGAAGCCAGATGCTGAGATATACGAAACTGAGGCAAGGCAGGGTCATACATGCCGCCATCCACCACATAGACTTCTTCAGACCTACACGTGAGGCAAAGATACCGCCGAGTATGCCACCAAGCATAAGGAAGGCGATGCCTATAGTGCCATAGGCAATGCCTACGGTTTCAGTGGCGAGACCAAGACCACCGGCTTCACGTGAAGCAACGAGGAAGGGATTGATCATCTTAATAAGGAATGCCTCTGGCAGGCGGTAAACAAGCATGAATATCATAGCAAGCCAGATACCGGGTTTCTTGAAATACGTGGCAAAGGTGCGTCCAAATTCGCGGAAGATGGCACCTGCAGTCTGTTGTTTGCCTTCAAGACTTGATCTGTCGTCTGCAGGCTTAGGTACAAAGAACACATGCCACAATGTTATCAAACCGAAAATAACGGAGGTTACAAGCAGAGTGAGTTGCCAGGCGAGAGGAATGTTTCCGGTCTTTGTCTCGAGCATACCAGCAATGACGAGAAGTACTCCCTGCCCGAAGATGCTTGAGAGACGATAGAAGACAGAGCGTGCACCAACGAATGCCGCTTGCTGGTGCTGAGTGAGTGCAAGCATATAGAATCCGTCGGCAGCGATGTCGTGTGTAGCAGAGGCGAAGGCGGTGATGATAAAGAGAATGAGCATCAGCGTGAAGAGCGATACAGGTGTCTCACCTGCGGCTATCATCTCCGCAGAAGGGTGCGGGATGGTGAGAGTGAGCAGCACAAAGGCAGCGGTCATAAGCACCTGCATAGCCAGAATCCACCAACGCTTTGTCTTGAGTATGTCAACAAACGGACTCCAGAAAGGCTTTATAGTCCACGGCAGGTATAGGAGCGAAGTGAACAATGCCATCTGACCATTAGGCACACCCATACGTGTGAACATCATGACTGAGATGTTGTTGACAAGAAAATAAGGTATGCCTTCTGCGAAATAGAGCGTGGGTACCCAAAGCCAGGGAGAGATTTTTCTATCTGATTTCATAACCTAAGATGTTATATGTTTTATTGTCATTTATTATATACAAGTTGCCGTTTCGAAGTATCTTTCTGGCGGTTGTTGCAGAATTGTTGATACTGTTCAGGCCGGTTTCACTGTCACCGTAAAGAATCTCAATCTTTTTCATCAGCATGGTGTATTCTCCTTCAGGTACGGTGGCATCAAATTGCAGACGCAGACCGGTGACAGAGATAGGGAAGATGCTGATATGTTCACCTACCGCCTTGGATATGTCAATGACCTCTGTATGTTCGCCTTCGGCATCGTAGTTGACAGGACACGTGATTTTGCCGGCACCGCGTGACTGCAGAAACAGCATCATGCCTATGAGCGGAAAGTTCTGCCTGTCGTAAGTGAGTTTGATAGCAGAAGGAAGAGAGTAGAGACGGATATTGTTGCTGAAGGTGATGAGGGGGGAGCGACTCTTCTTGTAAGAGAAGACGAGTCTGCCCCCTTCAGGGGAGGGAGTGAAGGCAAGAGTGCTTGCAGAGGATGATGAAACAGGTTGCCATGAGTCTTCATTACGGCTGAAGTCAGTAAGCAGGAGTGGGTTGACATCGGAGATCTCGGTAACTACTACAATTGAGTCAGTCATGTCATACAGAGTTGCATGTACCGTTGATGTTCCGTTGCTCCTGCCTATGATGACGCCATCATCGTTGACAGAGCAGATGTTTTCATCGGAACTGTGCCATGTGAGAGCAGAGTTGAGAAGAGCGTAAGACTTGCCATCAACACGGCTTGTGACTTCTACTTGATACTGCCAACGGTTGTCAATCCATACCGTGTCGAGCACAATAGCGGGTTCGGACCCTGATTCACAGACGACAGGAATATCGAGTTTGGCATTGCCATGTGTGGCGGTAAGTATGCCACTGCCAAGACAGAGGAAAGCACCGTCGTCGGTAATGGTGCCTGTAGCGGGGTCGCAACTGAGGGTGACACCGTTGTAGTCGTGGTAGATAAGCGCACCATACTGATTATAGACGTTGAACACGGGTCTTGCGATACTATATTTGGGAAGACGTATCTGTTTGGTGCTTGAACTGAGAGTGGCAGCGATGCTGTCATCGGGTGCAGTGGAGAATACCCAAATAGAGTTGGCTACTGCTCTTGGAGAGGATTCAGTGGTCTGGTTCTGTATTGCTCCGTTGAGGCACATCTGAGCAGAACCTCCTCCGTCCATACCGACAGCATAGGTAGCACCGCTGTTCTTGAGTATGCCACACATCTCGGCGGTGTAGTTGCCAGGTGTGGCGCTAACCAACATCCAGAAACGGTTACCTTCGTTGTTGGTTGCTAGCATGGTACGCGGGTAGTTGCGGTTGTTGTAATCCTCGTTGGTGTTGCGTATGGTGAGTTCGCCATTCTCCATGACGAGACAGTTGCCAGTGACCATCTCCCGAATGTCGGGTCGGAGCGTACTGTCAGTACGGTTGACTACGCCGAGGTGTATGGTAAGGTCATCACCTTTCTTTATATTATCAAGGAAGGCTTTGCCGGAGCCTCTGCCTTGAAGAATGGCATAGCCTACATCAATCTTAGTGCCTCCAACGGAGTTGACATCGGTCACTTCACAATGCAAATCTCGGTTTATGGCCCACTGGTCTTTGAGTCGGACAACGACTTCGGTGCCGTTGTTGACGGTGCGTGAGGGAGTGTCTTTGTAAGTGTAGTGATTGAAAATGACGAGTTCATCGTTGTCGGGGTTCTCGCGTGTGCGGTTGCAGTCGCGCAGCATGTGGGTGTTGCCGTTGTGAGTGACAGAAGCCACATAGCGCATGTCGTCCATGAAGACGCGTTTCATGTTGTCAATCATGACGAAGCCGACCTCTTTGTCTGGGTTGCTTGTGGCTCGTCCACGATTCCAGTTTTCGCTGGGGTCACCGATGAGTACGCCACCGTGGGCAGTGCCGGAGAAAGGCTGTCCGAGGAGACCGCTCCAGACGCGTTTAGCCTCGTCGGACTGAGTGATGTTGCCGCTTACGACCCAGAAATTGCAGTTTACTCCTCCTATTGTGCGGTGTTCGACGGAGTTCATCTTGCTATATGAGGCAACAAGTTTTTCAGTTTTGCCCATCTTGTCGCCGGATTGGTGTTCTTCAATGGAGTTGTAGGGGTTGGTGAGGTCAACATCAAGGAGGTAGAGTTTGTGGATAGTGCTACCCATGGTGACATTGAACTGGACATAGTCTACTCCCGGTCCGGTCATGTAGTGCTCTATGGTGTCAACCGGATATTGTTTGCCGTTGATATTGATGGTGCCGGCATTTGCGGCAAGTGTTGCAGCAGTGAATGCAAGGAAAAAGGAGAAAAGAGTGTGTTTCATGATATAGTATTGATTGTGTTATTCGGCAGGCAAAGTTAGTAATAATATTTGATTCATGAAACAAAAAAAGCGTCTAACCAACGTCAAACGCTTTTTGATTTGATGCATGATGTCTGCATGACAGACACACAACATATTAATGTGTGATTTAATAGAAGTTGCTGCGGTTGTCGATGATGTCAGCCTCTTTTTCTATGAGGTTGACAGCCTGATAAGGCAGACTGTAGGAATAACGCATATTAAGTTGTCTGATTTCCTGTTCGATGTTGATCTCAGCCTCAGCAATGTTCTTGTTTTTAGATTGGAGGACATATACGCCCTGCATTCCTTTAACAGGAGCTGAGAGTTCTCCTTGCTCAAGTCGGACAGCAGCACCGATGACAGCAGGCTCCATGCCGGCATCGCCGAAGCGGTAGGAGTTGAGAGTGATGCCGTCAGCAGTCTTTATCTCAGTGTCAGCTATTTCGGCAGCTTCTTTAAGAGAGGTTGCCTCAGCAAGTTTCTTCTGAAGAATCTCAGCACGTTTGTCGCGCAGAATCTCCATGCGGAGTTCAGCCTGAACATCGCTGATTAAGCGATACTCGCTGTCTTTAGCCTCGGTAAGGACAGCTACAACGAACTGGCTGCCACATTCGAAAACGTCGCTGACCTGACCTTCTTTAGCCTTGTAAGCCCAACGAACGATAGGACGTGACTGCGAGAGGTTGTTGACCTTGTGTGTGCTCTTCTGCAGATTGAAAGCGCTTTCAACTTCGATGTTTGCCTCTTCGGCAGCAGCGTTGAACGACTCTTCTGTCTGGTTGTTAACGACGAACTGCTTAGCCTCGTTGTAGAGAGCGGCATAGGTCTTGCTGCTCGGAGTTACGCTGCGAGAGAGAATAGCGAGTTTTACCTTGGGAGTAGCAGCGGCTTTGTCAACAATCTGAATAGCCTGAATGCCTGTTCCGTAAGGAACGGTGAAGATGCTGCCTTTTTGTCCTGCGAAAGCTTTGTCGGCAATCTCGCGGCTGAGCATGGTCTCGGAAACCCACTGAGTCTCGACAGACTGTCCGAAGTTGCCTTTCTTCCACTCAGCTTTGAGCGAGTCGAGTTGATCTTCTTTGGCAAGGATGGTGCCGCGAAGTTCAACAGAGTCGGGGAGTGAGTAGCCAGTCTGCATAATGCGTGCAGCGGCATAAGTGTCGTTCTCGAAGAGGATACCTGTCACGTCGCCTGCTTTTCTGCCTTTGGCGAATGCCCAGTCCTTGAACTGTGCGGGCACGGTCTCGGCAGAATAGTTCTGACCATTGTAGATGATGTCGCTATTAGGATTGACCACGGCGGCTACATCTTCAGTAGTGTTGAACTCGTTCTCAAGATTGTTAATCCAAGTCTCAACGTCTTTGAAATCCTGCTCAGAGGGTTTGATGTCGAAAGCGACATATTTGAGAGAGCGTGAAGGTTCCTGCTTGTACTGCTCTTTCTTCTCGTTGTAGCGAGTGCGGATGTCACCGTTGGTGATTTTCACGAGTGAGTCGGGTACGCTGTAGTAAGGCTGCATGACATACTCCACGTCCACAATTGTTTGACCGGCCTTAGCGTTCTGTTCTGCATCAAGTTTGTTGGCGCCAACAAGTTCCTGAATGAGGTCGGTATATTTCTCCTGCAACCAAGTGAGTCGAACAGCATTCTCCCAATACATCCAGTAAGTTTGTGCCTGCTTGATGCTGCTTGCCTGCTCGGGGTTTTGTGCTGCCTGATCAAGTCCTGCGAGGAACTGAATGAGGGCAACGCGGTTAAACTGTCCGCTTTGGTCCTTGAAAGCAGGGCGTTGAGCGATGATCTGATGCGGATGCTCGCCAAAGCACTTGTCTGCGAGTTCATCGTCAGTAACAGTCATGCCGATGGCTTCAGCCTGTGCGCCAAGAGTGTGCTGCATGACCATGAGTTGCCAAACCTGATTGTTGATGTTAGACTGCAGGTCTTCATCGAAATCGTTTCTGCCGGTCTCAATCTTGTAAACTTCAGTTAATTGTTCTCTTGCATTTTCAAAGTCCTGAATATGGATGTCCTCGCCTTCGATGGTTCCTACATACTGCTCAGCGCGGTGAAAGAAACTGGAACCAGAGTTGATGAAGTCACCCATGATGAATGCAATCATAGCGAGTCCCACAATGATGAGCAGGAGCACGCCATGTTCTCTAATCTTTTGTAAAGATGCCATAATTCTATATTTGTTTTAGTTATTTTAGATTTATAATTGTTCTGAATGCTGCATGAATGCAGTTTTCTCAGAAAAAGCCTGCAAAGGTACAAATTATTATTCACTCTGCAAAACTTTATTTCATAATTTTAATTCTTTCTATTCTGTTTCCGGCAGTCTTGATGCATTTAAGGCGGTATTTGCCTATCTTGATTTCCTCGTTAACTTTCGGGAAAGCACCAGTTTCGTTGAGTATAAGTCCAGCAACGGTGTCGTAGGCATCATCGACAGGGAGTTCGAGTCCGAACTGCTGGTTGAGTTCCTCAACCTCCATTCTGCCGTTAGCGACTATCTCGTTATCACTCACTTGCTTGGCTGTGAACTCCTGAACATCGTGTTCGTCTTCAATCTCACCGAATATCTCTTCGAATATGTCTTCGAGAGTGACTATACCCGCAGTTCCTCCGAACTCATCAACTACCACCGCTACTGACTTCTTCTGCTGCATGAACGTACGCATGAGTTTCTCCGCCGCCATGTTTTCAGGTACGAAAGGCATCTGGTTGATATGGTCGCGCCAAGTCTTGCGGTGGTGAAACATCTCAAGACAGTGGATATAGCCGATGATGTTGTCAATGTCACCTTTATATATAGGTATCTTTGAGAAGCCTGTCTCATCGAAAGTGCGTTTGAGTTCGTCCTCGCTGACTTCATAGGGCAAAGCGACTATGTCGGTACGCGGCACATAGCAGTCGCGTATCTTTACCTTTGAGAACTCAAGAGCGTTCTTGAGTATCTGTATCTCGTTTTCAGATGGAGTCTCCTCATCGTCCAAGCGTGTGTCGGAAGGTTGTGGCGGAGTAATCTCCTCGACAAGGTAGTTGAGGTCGGCACGCGAGAAGGTCATCTGCTCGTTCTGCGGTATCTTCTTTCCACCTATGCGGAGCAGACCTTTGGAAAGCCACATGCAGAACCAAGCAAAAGGGTATAGCAGGAAATAAATAAGGTACAGTAGCGGCGAGAATGCTCTAAGCCAAGCGTTAGGATTTGCGCGCATGAGCATCTTTGGTATATACTCTCCAAAGAAGAGTACGATGACGGTGGCGATGACAGAGACGATGAGCGATAGGAGCACTTCGTTGCCGGTGAATGTGAAGAGCGGCAGGAGTAACTCGTTCATCTTAATTGAGAAGACGACAAGCACTACATTGCCACCGATGAGCATGGTGGTGATATACTGTTGCGGTTGCTTGTAGAACTTGCGGATGATAGTACCTGTAAGACTGGTGTCAGAACTTTCTACCTCAAACAGGAGTTTGTTGGAACTGACGAAAGCAATCTCCATGCCTGAGAAGAATGCAGCAAGGAGAAGAGCAACACCTATAGTAATATACAATTCCATAAAACGCTGCAAAAGTACAAAGAATATCTCACCTGTACAATACAAAAAAGAAGCACCTACGTGAGATGCTTCTTTTCCTGTAGAATTGACGCTTTATTAGAATTTGTAGCGTACGCCGAGTTGTAAACCTTGGTAGAGGCCGGCAACATTGAAGCCGATGCCACCACCTGCACCTACAACGCCAATGACAGGACGCCAGTCAATAGAGAGTTGGAATGGAAACCAGAAGTCATACTCGATACCGATATGACCAGCAACGCCTGCGAACCAAGGTTGATTAGCGTTAAAGGTGTATCCATAGATACCACCGCCACCACCGACACCCATGTACCAGTGCCATTCGCCTTTTTCATTCCAAGGAACTGTTGCGCCAAACGGGTCAATCCAATCATAAGTGATGTTGGCAGCAAGACCCCAAGCGGCGGGTTGAAGAGGAACATAAACTGCGAGATCCAACATGTTTGCTTCACCGAAGCCATGCTGATAGGAGAAACCGAGTCCACCACCGAGGTTGGCACCGATAGCGCGGGGCTGAGCATAAGCAACTGAAGCGCCAAGAACTACCATCAAGGCAGCTACAAAAATACTTTTCTTCATTTTGTTAAGTTTTAATTGTTGATTGTATAGAGTGCAAGCACTCCGTTTATTAAGTTGTAAGTTGTTGTTTCGACTGTAAAGTCGGTTATTTTACGAACCAGCCTTCTTTGATTTCAGGAACGACAGCATTGCCGTTGTTCTTGTCAATATATTTGAGCAGAGGACCGTAGATCTTTACTGTCTCACCCTTCTTGGGCAATACTGTTACCCAGTCAGGCTTGTTGGTCTTGTCGTTCTTATCGAAGTTGGGACCACCAGAGATTCGATAGCCTTTAATCTTCTTGGTGTTGTCGGACGGGTCCATGATGATGAGGTCAACATTGCCGTAGTTAGGCAGGTCGGTCTCTTTAGTGGTGACGGTGTCAACAACGCCTTCGATAGTATAGGACTCTGCTGTCTGTTTGTTGTCTTCAAGAGCGTCGATGATGGCTAGTGCCTCTGCAATAGTCTTCACACCACCGTCAACAGCCTCAGGTTTGGTAACCTCTTTGCCATCAAGATATGCTTTTGTAATGTTCTTCACACCATTGGTACTGAAGTATGCCTCGAGTGTACCATAAACCATGACTTCTTTCTTGAGGTTGGAGGGATTGTCCTGCAAGTTGAGCGCGTCACGCAGAAATCCTGCAGGGAGTTGCACCGGAACAATACCGGCAACACTGTCAACACCCGGGTCATCTGCTATCATCATGTTGGAGGCAACAGCAGCGGCTTCGAACTTGGCGCCTGTGCTGAGAGCCTTACCGTCGATGACACCTACTATGTAACCCTTAACCCAGAAAGGACCTGCAACAGTGCTGTTGAGAGTCTTCACATCAGCTACGGAGTAAGGTTTTTCAAGTGAACCGTCGTTATCGCTATCAATTTCTGGGATTTCAGGTTCCTTGTAGAATTCAGGATTGGAAGAAGCCACTACGAAACCGTGCTCGTTGGAACCACCGGGAGTTTCTATTGTGGTGCCGTATTTGGTAATCTGCGAGTAGATAACAACATAGTCGCCTACTGCAATTTGAGCAAGACTGTGGAATTTCTTCTTTCCCTCGCCTGCATAAACCTGATAAGCATAGAAGTCGTCGCTGTCGTAAACGAGTTCACCCTTGTCGTTCTTTGTGCAGTTCTCAGACATATAGAACACAGCATTGCCGTAGTCTCCTGTCATGCCTTCTTCATGTTTGGAAGCGAGTTTCTTAATCCAACCGTGTATGTAATACTTCTCTGTGGAAATCGCCTGATCTTCCAGAGCCTCGCCAATCTCACGAGCCTTGCTAACGGTGATAGCTCCTGCGGGAATCTCGATGCCTGCAGGAATCTGCACGGTGTCGCCCTTTGCTGTTGTTGGATCAGGATCGTTTTGACCTTGATTGCCCTGATTGCCTTGTTGGTTAGGATCGGGAGGACCTTCTTGCGGTCCACATGCTGCCATCATAACTGCTACCGCCAGTGCGATGACCGAGAAAAGTTTGTTGAGTTTCATAAGTTTAAAAAGATATTAAGTTGTTGGTTGTCAAAATTGCACATTTCAGCACGGCAAAGGTATATATATTTGTGCGAATACGCAAGTGGTAAAATAAAAAATATACTTTTTTTAGTGAAAAGTTGTGAGATATAAAAAGTTGTTGTAATTTTGCACGCTTTTTAGAAAACACATCTCCGGCTCTCCACGTAAGGTAGTGTGAATAATGCGGAGTAGTGACGTTAAAAACCAAAACAAAATATAAACAATAATTTAACCCTTTTTCTTTCTGCCTATGGCATTGCCTCAGAAACCCAAACCTCAGCGTCCTGGACGCGTTATCAAAGAAGACCCGCACAGAATAAACGACAAGATCCGCGGCGTGGATGAAGTGCGCCTTGTGGGTGACAATGTGGAGCAGGGTATATACTCTTACCATGAGGCTATGCGCATCGCAGACGAGCAGAATCTTGACTTGGTAGAAATCTCTGCCAAGGCAGTGCCGCCAGTATGCAGGATAATTGACTATCAAAAGTTTCTTTACCAAATAAAGAGAAAAGAGAAAGAACAGAAGGCAAAATCAGCAAAGGTGGTGGTGAAAGAGATACGATTCGGACCACAGACTGATGACCACGACTACAACTTCAAGTTGAAGCACGCTCAGGAGTTTCTGAAAGAAGGTAGCAAGGTTAAGGCATATGTGTTCTTCAAGGGAAGAAGCATAGTATATAAGGAGCAGGGAGAGCAATTGTTAGCGAGATTCGCCCTTGACCTCGAGGAATACGGAAAGGTGGAACAGTTGCCCAAGTTGGAAGGCAAGAGAATGATATTGTTCCTTGCGCCTAAGAAGTGATAGAAGACAGTTTCGCTAAAAGATTATAACAAACGGAGTTCAAAGGCTACAGGCTGCCTCAAACTCCATAATAATAACAATATAAACAACAAAACAAAATGCCAAAAGTAAAGACTAATTCCGGTGCCAAGAAAAGATTCAATCTTACCGGAACAGGAAAGATCAAGCGGAAACACGCTTACAAGAGTCACATCCTGACCAAGAAGACAAAGAAACAGAAACGTAACCTGACGCATGTAAGCATTGCCAACGAGGCCAATACACGCAGCATACGTGAAATGCTTCTCCTCCGCTAAACTAACATTATTAACACGAATCAGCATCAAGTTTGTCATGAAAGACAACGCTGACAGTAAAACAACAAAACATTATGCCAAGATCAGTAAATCACGTTGCAAGTCGCAACCGTCGTAAAAAGATCATGAGCCTCACCAGAGGCAATTTCGGCGGCAGAGCCAATGTATGGACCGTCGCAAAAAATACATGGGAGAAAGGTCTGCAGTACGCATACCGTGACCGCAGGAACAAGAAACGCAGTTTCCGCGCATTGTGGATACAGCGTATCAACGCAGCTGCACGCCTTGAAGGACTGAGCTACAGTCAACTCATGGGTGCACTCCACAAAGCAGGTATCGTAATCAACCGCAAGGTTCTCGCTGACCTCGCCATGAACCAGCCTGCAGCTTTCAAGGCTATCGTTGAGAAAGCAAAAGCCTAAGGTTTATTTACGATTTGACCATATTGCTATTTTATTTAGTGATTGACTATGAATGAAAAGACTGTCCCAGATGAGACGGTCTTTTTTTGTGTATATCTTATTGCGTGTTTCATAATTGAGATTGTGCGGGGAGTGGGTGTTGTGTATATGAAAAGGATTTTGTATTTTTGCATGCGGGATTGGTATTGCCAGTTTCAGGATGCATGCTTCAATTGTGAAGTTTTCTGAACTATGGCAACAGAGGATGACGCAAACCATTAATCAACTGTAAATACATACGATTATGAAAACAAAACTCATTACCTTGGTGTTGGGACTTGCACTGGCAGGTTCGCTGTATGCAAAGAAAGACATGCAGATTTTCAAGCCCGAAATCTTCGGCGGTGACTATCAGTATCAGAAGATAGACTCTGTAAAGACTGCTTTTCTACCTACAATGCTTTACAGCCTGCAAAAAGACGGCAAGCATATAGGTTTCGCGTTATACCTTATAGGATATACAGATTACAGCGAATATACCGACGACGCGATATATGTGGACAAAAGGTCCGGCAACGGAGTGGTGTATTTCCTCGGCGTGACAAAGCGGCAGGCAATGAAGACCTTGCTGACTTTGCAGGAGATAATGGACGAGAAACGTTCTGGCAATTCGTTGAACGGCAACACGTACAAGTTGATAAGCAGCAAAGGTAAGATATTCTATGAAGAACACTATTCGATGTTAAAAGGTCATATAGAGACATGCTGGAGAATAAGAAAAACCAAATTGGGATTCACCAAGGGACTGTTTATATCCGGTATCAATCTTGAACCGGCATTTCTGCCTCAGAAGAATCTGGAGATATTCATGAAAGATATAGAGAAATATCCCGAGCCTCAGGCATATGCATCATGGGCAGACGAAGAAGGCAACGGCGAAGTATGTTTTGCAGCTCCCGTGTATGTAGTATATATTGGTTCAAGTGCATGGAAAGGTTTTGGAGGATCAGAGATGTATGTGTTCAAACGCGAATATATACATGATGAGACCGACACGGAGGGTGTGTTCCCCGACAAAATGGAACTGCTTCACAAAGACTGGAAATACACGGTGGAAGACCCTTCAACAATGCAGGGAGCGTTGCTGCCGTTAGGAGACAACATAGAGCAAGCACTCAAGACAATAGACGAGGTTACGGCAGGCATGGAGAAACAGAAAGAGTTCTACAAAGGACACAAGATCTGGCTATTCAAGAAAGACAAGATGCCCGAGGGATATGTTTATGTATATGACATACCGCGGGAGTCTGCACTCAACGATGTCATAACTATCCAGTTTGAAAGTATCTGGCCAGAACTGATGTGGACGTACTCGCCTGATGCTGATACAAAAGGTCTCTGGACAAACACCACGGTGATGAAGAAAGTGCGGAAGATACTTGAAAAAGAACAAAAGAAAAAGTGAATGAACTAACTGTTGCTTAATAAATCTGTAACAGATGAAGCGAACACTGCTCATATCGTTGTGTCTGGTGGTACTGCTGGCGCTGCTGTTTGTCTTTGACCTATGCTTTGGCAGCATAAGGATTTCGCTTGCGGAGTTGTTCAGCAGAGACGGTGGCATAGACCGTCAGATACTGCTTGACTTGCGCATGCCTCGTGCCATAACCGCAGTGATGGCGGGCATGGCACTGTCGGTGAGCGGTCTAATGATGCAGACGCTGTTTCGCAACCCTCTGGCAGGACCCTATATTCTTGGCGTGTCGTCAGGCGCTACCTTCGGCGTCGGCCTGCTTGTGCTTGTAGGTACACTCTTCGGCTTTGCTGCCACGAATATGTTGACAGTGGTCTCGGCAATAATGGGTGCTATGGTATGTCTGCTGCTGGTACTTGCAGTGTCGTTCCGCGTACGTAGCAACGTGTCGCTGCTCATCATCGGTATGATGATAGGCAGTATAGCAGGTGCACTGGTGAACCTGATGCAGAACTTTGCCAACCCTGACGCACTGAAACTGTTTATTGTGTGGTCCCTCGGCTCACTTTCGTCTGTGACATGGCATGAGATGCCGTTTCTTCTGCCTGTGTTTGCTGCCGGACTCGTTGTTGCTGTTATGCTGATTAAACCTTTGAACGGTCTGCTGCTTGGTGAGAACTACGCCCGCGGTCTCGGCATTAATGTAGGACGTGTAAGACTGCTGATAGTGCTCGCAACCGGTTTGCTGGCAGGCGGCATAACTGCCTTCTGCGGACCGATAGCTTTCGTTGGTGTTGCCGTGCCACATATAGCAAGAGGCATCAGCGGCACAAGCAACCATCGCGTAACTCTGCCCCTCTCGGCACTCGTGGGAGCTGACCTGCTGTTGTTATGTGACATCCTTGCCAACCAGTTCATATATCCTTTGCCAATCAGCACTCTTTCGGCATTATTCGGTGCACCCATTATCATCTGGATAATTGTAAGAGCAAAAGCCAGATAATGAATGTCAGCTCGCTGAGATGCAGAATCCATATTTAATTATTACTCGGCACAACTTTCGGCAGATGTGTAATTCTTTTTAATTTATGTTTTTATAAACATGTACGGAGAAAAGTGCTGTCTGTCTGCGAGCTGGGATTATTTATGTTTTTCGCGATAAAACAGTAAAATCAAATCTTCGGCACAAAAAGCACATAACGCCGAAGATTTGGTAACACTATATATATGGAGGGGTAAAAGTTTAATGTTTAAGGTTACAGAGGTTTTAATGTGGTGTTGGGGAAATAATGTGCGAGAATCTGTTCGTATGTGAAGCCTTTGTCAGCCATTACCGCCGCACCTATCTGGCAGAGACCAACGCCATGTCCCCAGCCGTGACCATGAAGAATGAACGTCAATCCATTATTCGCTTTCTCAACATCGAACCATGAGGAGTAGAGGTGCGAAGGCGAAAGCCACTTACGTATTTCGAGTTCCTTGCCTACCGTCATTGTGCGTTTGGTACCTACTATCTTGAGTTGAAAGATTCGTCCCGACGGTCCGCGTCTTACTGGTACGAGGTCGAGTATGTCACCGAAGTCAATGCTGCTCTTTTCGCGTATGAGAGCACTGAGCTCCTGCTGTGTGTAACTGACTGTCCAGTCGTGGAAGTCGAGTGTCTCCTGGTCGTAGTCGTTGAGCACCTGCCGGAGGATACGGTGGTCAGTAGTGTTGCAATAATGGTCATGGACGCACTCAAGATAAGGATAGTGCTCGTCAGCCCAACAAGTCTCAAACTGCTCAGTCCTGCCACCGCAGCACTTGTAGAAACGCGCATCGCACACCTCGCCGTTGCTGTTGCTGCGGAGCACCATGCCGCGAGTGGCATCGATAGCCTTCTGAACATTCTCTGACGTCTGCTTGGTGATACCCTGATAGCGCTGGCAATGGTCATCAGCACATACATCGAACAGGGTGTGTGCATCGCGCTCATACCATCGGATGATGCTTTCGGCGGTCTCAACAGAGGTCTGGTGGTTGCCTCCGTTATGTGGGTTGAGTATAGGATGGAGCAGCCAACTGCGACTTATGACTGCATGCGCCTTAAGCAGTTCCATGGACGATGTGGCTGCCATCTCGCTTGATATGACGCTGACGAGGTAGTCCTCCACGTCGATGATATTGATGGCAATAAGTCCCGGTGCCCCGCTTAACACCTTATCATGACCTGTCACTATCCGCAGGTTGCCCTTAAACGACTGGTTCTCATAGCGCTGCCAATGGAAGTTGACACCGATTACAACGTTCTCAAGAGTAAAGCATTTGCCTCCTGTGAATAGCAGTTCATCGTACAATTCTCCACTGAACAACACTTTACCATCATTGAATGAGGCGGTGAGGTTACCAGTACATGTCTTTCCGTTGAACATGTATTCACCTCGCAGTGAGAAGCGGATGGTCTCGGCAGACATGATGCCGATATTGAGTAAACGTGTCATAATCGGTGTATGAATTCAGGGTTTAAGTAAGTTTGTTCTATACGGTCGATTGCTGCACAGTCGTCATTAGAAAGTGCAGTCACCGACTTGGTGATATGCTGAATGAGGTAAGAGGCGAGATGTCCGATGTCGGGTGTTTCTTTCAGCAGCGGTTTGAGGTTCCTTACACGCTGCCGTACCGACTTGAGGCCGTGTTTGATGAGTTTCTCGCCGGAAGGCGTGATAGCCTGTGTCAGTTGCGTGAAGTCCACATCATAGAGCATAGTGCCGTGGACTATGGTGCAGTCCTTCATGGCATAACAGGCATTGCCTGACACTTTTCTGCCGTCAACGAGTATGTCGTTGTGCTCCGTTGTGACAGCATCCAGATCCAATGTATTCAGCACTTTAGCTACGGTGTTGAGATACTGTTGAAATACCTGCTCGGCATGTGTGGAGGGTACTACGTATGAGAGCATAAGGTTACCTCGGTCGGCATATACGCAACCACCTCCGCTTTTGCGTCGGAAGACCTGTATGCCGTTTGCGGCGCAGTAGTCAGTATTGACTTCGGCAGACATCTGCTGGTGTCTGCCGAAGATAACCGTAGGACTGACCACCCACGTGAAGAACGCACCGCCAGCATAACGGAAGATATGCTGACCTATGTACTCCTCCATGGCGAGATACCACACGAGGCGTTTGTCCTCAGGTGTCTCAATATGAGTCATTAAGTATCAACTCTTCATCCTGTTCATCTGTATGCGGGCTTTCAGTTCCCACGTGCGGATGCGGTCTTTATAGAGGTTGTTGCGGTTCATTCCCTCGATATCAACATTGGCATCGGAGTTGTCATCCCAACGGCGGCAGTTGTAAACCACATCGTAGATACGTCCGATCTGGTATTCGCGGCTTACACGCAGACCCACTGCATAGTCCTCGCCGTATTTGGTGGTGGGGAAGTTGATCTGACGGAGCATAGGAGTGTAGAATCCACGGGGAGCACCCAGACCATTGATGCGGAGAGCATTGTTGCGACCGTTCTCAGGAGTCCACTCGCGGTGGTCAATAACTCCCGGCGGCAGAGTCTCAAGATTGAAGTTTGTCATACGGTAGGTGCCGACAACCATAGCGCAGTTCTGCTCATGGAAGGCATCGATGAAACGCTGAACAGTGTTCTCGTCGTAGTACATGTCGTCAGAATCGAGTTGAATAGCGAAGCGTCCGCACTTTGGGTGATGGAGTGCCACATTCCAGTTGCCGCCTATGGCATGCCATGACTTGTCCTGCGCTATATACACTAACTTGTTGTCAGAAAGGAACGACTTGATGATTTCAACAGAACCGTCCTCGGAGTTGTCGTCAACCACGATGACATTATATTTATAAGGTGCACGCACTTTCTGCGAGAGAGCAGAGCGTATGGCATCACCGATGGTTCGAACACGGTTCTTGCATGGTATTACCACCGAGGCTTCGTATTCGAAATTGCCTGCTGTCATGTCCACATCTTTGAACCGAGGCTCGAGATAACCGCCGATGTCCTTGAGGTGCTGAGTGCATGCCTGTTCCATCTCTATCTGAACGCCGCGATTCTTGGGGTCAACATAGTCGAAGAGCTTCTCGCCAGACTTGCGTGTGTCGAGTTCAACATCATAGTAGAGATATTCGTTGATATGTTCCAATGCTCCGAGTTGCGACACCTTTAGGCGCAGATCATAGAGACCGGCATATTGATAGTCCACATCCATCCTGCTGACAGCATTAAGGAGTGCATCGGTACGATAGAGCAACACGGAACCGAAGTCGAAATCGTCGCGCAGCGAACCGAACTGATAGTCAATAACAGGTGCCTGTGTGACCACGTCGCCAGTCTTGTTAAAGTGGTCTGCATACACCATCATTGCAGCGGAGTCCTCCATGAGTGCTGTCATGCGCTCAAGTGCGAACAGCACAAACGAGAGAGTGGTGTACTTGGTGTAGATGAGGGTGTAAGGTGTGTTGGCATGTCCGGCGATATAGCGCATGTTTTTTGTGGAGCGTATGTCGCCGTCGAGGAGGAACACATCGTTTACCAAGTCCTGTTTTTTGAGGTTTCCTACTGTCAAAGCGACTTGCTCTTCGCTCTGAAAAGGAACAAAACAATTGATAGTTTTCATGTTAGCAGTGAATTATTATCTTAGAGAATATGATACTGTACGAAGGCTTCGATTGCTTCGTAGCTTGCGAGACCAAGCTGCGCATAGAGTTCGGCAGTGGCATGGTTCCGGTCTTCGGCACGCTGCCAGAACAAACGCTCATCGTTGCCAAGGAAAGGAGCAGACTCCATCTGACTCTGATGACGGAGAATGGTGTTACGTTTGAAACGGAGTTCTTCTGGCGACATGGGAACTGCCATTTCGATGAGGTCAACCTCCCATTCCATCCATGCACCTCGATACATCCAGATTCGGCATTCGTGAAGCCATTTCTCTGTATCCTTCAATTCATCGATAGCTGCAAGCACTGCATCAAGACAAACCTTGTGTGTGCCATGCGGGTCTGCGAGGTCGCCTGCTACAAACATCTCGTCCGGCTTTATCTCGATAAGCAACTTCTTGACTATGTCGATGTCACGCTGACTGAGGTCACCTTTCTTAATGGTGCCTGTCTCATAGAAGGGCAGGTTGAGGAAGTGAATATGTGAAGTGTCGAGTCCCATGTGCCGGCAGGCGGCAGTAGCCTCACCGCGGCGGATGAGTGCCTTCAGGTCGAGTATCTCGCGTGTGTCGTGGTCGTCCACCTTCTCGTTCTTGAAGAAGTTGGTGTACTCCTCGTATTTCTTCGGGATGACCTTTGCTTCTGGTATATGCATTTCGGAGAAGCCTTTCATGAAGTCCATGAAACGCACCACCTCTTCATCACCTACGGCAATGCAGCCTGAAGTCTCGTAGGCTACATGTACGTTATGCCCCTGTTTGATAAGCCGTGCGAAGGTACCTCCCATGCTGATAACGTCGTCATCAGGGTGAGGGGAGAAGATAAGCACTTTCTTAGGATAAGGTTTGGCGCGCTCCGGTCGGGTAGAGTCATCGGCATTTGGTTTGCCGCCCGGCCAACCCGTGATGGTATGCTGAAGCTGGTTGAAGATTTTGATATTGCAATTATATGCAGAGCCGTGAAGAGTAATTAGTTCGCTGAGACCATACTCGTTGTAGTCCTTGTTGGTGAGTTTCAGAATAGGTTTGCCTGTCTGCTGGCAGAGCCAAACTATGGCACGGCGTGTGAGTTGGTCGTCCCACTCACAATTGGTGACAAGCCAGGGATGACTGATACGTGTCAGGCAGTTGGCTGCAGAGAGATCAATTACAACGCTTGCGTTCTGGTGTAGTTGGATTGCTGAAGCCGGACAGGCGGTTTCGGCTTTGCCTTCGATGGCGGCACGCACCTGCGATGCCTTGTGCTCGCCCCAAGCCACCATGATAATCTCCTTTGCGCGGAGGATAGTACCTATGCCCATGGTGATGGCGCTGACTGGTACCGTCTCCGCTGAACCGAAGAGACCTGCTGCGTCACGCTTGGACACGTTGTCAAGTATGACGAGACGTGTCTGCGAGTTGAACTGAGTACCTGGTTCGTTGAAACCTATGTTGCCCCCACGTCCTATACCTAGAAGTTGAAGGTCAATGCCGCCGAGAGCTTGAATCTTCCTTTCGTATTCAGCACAGGTGGTAAGTATGCCTTCTTTGGGCTGCGTGCCGTCGAACGAGAAGACGTTTTCCTTGGGTATGTCTATCTGGTCGATTAGTTGCTCTTTGATCTGGTGATAACAGCCTTGGTTGGTGTCCTGCAGGGGGTAGTATTCAAACAGATTGAACAGGAATACATTGCCGAAGCTGAGACCTTCCTCTTTATGCAGGCGCACCAGTTCAGCGAATATGTCGGTGACACTTCTTCCAGAGACGAGTGAGATGACAAACTTCTCATAGCGTTTCTGCTTTTCGATAATAAGGTCGGCGATGTGGCGTGCCACATGTTTGGCACCCCTTGATGCACTTTCATATATGTCTGTTTTTACTTGCTCGAAGCGTGTGACGCGCGAAAGCTCGAACACATCTTCAGGGCGATAGAGCCTCTTCTGTACCTGGCTCAACGTGATGAGTGAACTTAAATTGTTTCGCATATTATATAAAGTTTGTTGTTTATAGTCTCAAGTCTGCTTTTATAGATACTCGGAAAAAACATCCCAGAATGCACCCTTTTTTCTCACCTGCAAAATTACAGCTTTTGTAGACTATGTGCAACCCCATTTTTTATGTTTTTGAGCATAATAATACAATAATTGTATTAGATATCCAGTCGGAGTTTTGAAGTGTCAGAAGTTTGTCGTAACTTTGTACGCCATATTACGGCTTTGCACAAGAAGAGCAAGGCGCAACCGAACAAACAGCAAATAACAAACAACCAAACAAAAGATACCATGATTCTAATTGCAGACAGCGGCTCCACCAAGACCCATTGGTGCTTGTTGGCCAACAACGGAGATGTTAACGAATTTCTTACTGACGGCATCAATCCATTCTTCCAAACTTCAGATGCCATGCAGAACTCAATCAGTAACCAACTCCTCCCGCAGATGGGTCACCTGATGTGGGTAGGACCTGTGACCAACGTTTTTTTCTATGGCGCAGGCTGTACACCTGAGAAGATACCTTTTGTTACCCGTGCCTTGCAGGCAGTATTCAAAAAAGCACAGGTAGAGGTGAACAGCGACATGCTGGGTGCGGCACGCGCCCTGCTTGGCAATAATGAGGGCGTGGCATGCATACTGGGCACTGGCAGCAACTCATGCCAATACGACGGCGAGAAGTTTGTTAAGAACGTGCCTGCTTTGGGATTCATACTCGGTGACGAAGGTTCTGGAGCAGTGCTTGGAAAGCGTCTGGTGGCAGACCTTTTGAAGAACCAGATGTCGGAGGAACTGAAAGAGCGTTTCTTGACACAATACAACACGTCGCAGGCAGACATCATTGAGAATGTGTATCGCAAGCCGTTTCCCAACCGGTTCCTTGCCAAATTGAGCAAGTTCGCAGCAGAGAACATTGCCAACCCGCAGATTTATGCTCTTGTTTACGACCACTTCAACCAATTTGTCATTCGCAACCTGAAACAGTATCCACAGGAGTTGCCAGTAGGCTTCGTAGGCAGCATTGCATACTACTACAGAGAGGTTTTGGAAAAGGTGCTTAATGACAACGGAATAACCCTTGCTAATATACTTCAAGACCCGATTGACGGTCTGCGGGATTACCACAAGAAAGACTTGATACCAACAGAATAAAGACTACAGATACCATGACATTCACTAAGATTACCGAGCAGGCTTCGCTACATGACAATCTTGACGAGAAACCTGTAGGCGAGCTCCTACGTGAGATGAACGAGGAGGACCAGAAAGTCGCACTCGCAGTTCGTGAGGCAATACCTCAGATAGAAAAACTTGTTGAAGGCATCGTGCCGCGTATGCGTCAAGGTGGACGAATCTTCTATATGGGTGCAGGCACATCAGGACGCCTCGGAGTGCTTGACGCCAGCGAGATACCACCTACTTTCGGCATGCCGAACACCTATGTGATAGGTCTTATAGCCGGCGGCGACACGGCACTGAGAAACCCTGTAGAGAAAGCAGAAGACGACCCTGAAAAGAGCTGGCAGGAACTGCTTGACCACAATATCAGCACATTGGATACCGTCATAGGTATTGCGGCTTCAGGTACTACTCCATATGTGGTGGGTGCGCTGCGTCATGCACGCGAGTTCGGCTGTCTAACCGCCAGTATCTCTTGTAACCCCGAATCGCCTGTTGCCAAGGAGGCAGAGATACCTATAGAGGCTATAGTTGGTCCGGAGTTCGTGACTGGCAGCACACGACTGAAGTCGGGCACCGCACAGAAACTCATCTGCAACATGATTACCACAACCACCATGATAAAACTCGGGCGCGTGAAGGGGAACAAAATGGTGAATATGCAACTAAGCAACAAAAAACTTGTTGATCGCGGCACCCGTATGCTGGTGGAAGAACTTGGCCTGCCTTATGATGAGGCACAGCGCCTGCTACTGCTTCACGGCTCCGTGAAGAAAGCTTCTGACGCATGGCATGCCGCTCACAAGTAAGATAATGTGAGCGTTATGTGTTAATGTGCGAAAAACATGTTGTAAAACATATTCTCATTTTTTGCATGTAAAGAAAAAGATTTATACCTTTGCAACGCCTCTTTTGAAACATTGCGTAATATATAAGGAGTAAGTGCAGGGAATAAAAAGACTATCTGTAATAATCATTATATGAAGAAAATTTACTCGTTACTAATCGTATTGCTGCTTATGCCTTCGGCATGGGCTTCAGTTACGGTTACCGGCAGGGTGACAGCTCAGGCTGACGGCGAACCTGTGATAGGCGCCTCGGTTGTGGAGAAAGGAACATCCAACGGTACTATTACCGATTTTGACGGTAACTATTCAATCACGGTAGCCGACAAGGCAACTCTTGTCTTCTCTTATGTGGGCATGACCACCGTAGAGCAGCGTGTCACCGGCTCCACAGTCAATGTGAAACTCAAGGACGATGCTATCGCCATGCAAGAGGTGGTGGTTACCGCCATGGGTATCGTGCAAGAGAAGAAGCGTATGAACTTCGCCGTGCAGAATGTTAAGTCGGAAGATCTGACAGCAGGCAAGAACGCCAACTTCGTGAATGCCCTGCAAGGTCAGATAGCAGGTGTGCAGGTGACAAACTCTTCGGGTTCACCTAATGCAGGCTCGCAGATTATTATCCGTGGTGTGACTTCTGTCAATACCGCTCAAAATAATGAGCCGTTGTTTGTGCTTGACGGTGTACCTATCAGAGGTGGTGCTACAGCAGCTGCCGACATCAACCCAAATGACATTGAGAATGTCACTGTGCTGAAAGGTGCAGCAGCTTCTGCCTTGTATGGTCAGGATGCCATGAATGGTGTGATAATGATTACCACAAAAAGTGCTGAGGCTGGCAAGATGCAAATCAATGCCAATGCAAGTTGGCAGTGGGACACTCCGACACGTCTTCTTAAACGTCAGAGTATGTATATGCCCGGTTCCAACGGTTTTTACCGTGACAAGGCTTCTGGCGGTTGGGGACCGCTACTCAGTGAGGACCAACAGACATATAACAGTTTGAAGGATTATCTTCAGACAGGTTTCTATCATAAGTATGATTTGTCAATCTCAGGTGGAACAGAAAAGTTTCAAGGTTATGCATCGTTCAACTGGTCGAAGGCTGACGGTATAATCCCCAATGACTACAAACAACGTTTGGGTGCTCTTATCAAAGCGACTTTTAAACCTGCCAAGTGGTTGACATTCAATGCGTCTGTCAACTTCATGGCTAACCAGTCGCGTTCTACTTCAGGTATCAGTTCCGCATACCAATGGCCGCTTACAGAGGATATCACCAACTATGAAGAGGCAACAGGTTATCCACATTACAGATACTATACTGACGGCGAAGGATACAAGTATTCTTCCCCATACAGTCCATTATACAGTATTTACCATGATGGAGGCAAGGCACGTTCTATGCGTACCATCATTAACGGCTCTCTCAATATTCATCCAGTAAAAGGTTTGGAGATAATAGGACGTATCAACTATGACTTGGGTACCAGCAGTTCGGAGAGTTATACTGTACCTCGCTGGGACTTGTCATATGTCACACAGTCATATTCCGAGCCAAAGGAGCCAAACCAGCCTGCTGATGATGCCACCGATGCGGAGAAAGCAGCATATACAGCAGCATATAATCAATATTTGAAAGACAAGGCTATCTATGATGACTATGTAGCATATCTGGAGGGTGACTACAAGAAAGACCCGTATCTTACGACAAAGGATCTTGAGAATATGGGTAAAGACAGTCGTCTTGGCAGTTATTCAGCTTCTACAGGCAGAAGTGAACTGCTGACCGCGGGTTTCCTCGCAACATATAATCTGCAACTGCCAAAAGATTTCAGTATGGACTTCATGGTTGGTGGAGAACTGAAGATGACAAAGGGTTTTTCCACCTCCAACTATGGTGTAGAGTTTGTTATACCCGGAACATACAGCCTGAGCAATACCAACACCAAATGGTCGAACTTGAAAGATCAGTCGGTAAGTCACTCAGAGAAACATATGTTTGGTTACTATTATGAAGTACGTGCTGATTACAAAGGTCTTGCTTCAATATCAACAACCGGACGTTGGGACTGGTCGTCGGCATTGCTAACCAGCCCCTATTTCTATCCTTCAGTTACCGCAGGTATAGTTTTCTCGGAGTTGATACCGGGATTAAATGAGACAAAGAACAACTGGTTCTCATATGGTAAACTTCGTGGAAACTATGCAAAGGTAGGTAAGGATTGTTCCCTGTATCTATTTGACCGCAGATATAAACAGTTTACTACCTATCCAGACGGAGGTTGGGGAATAGACCCAACGCGTTCTTCTGCAGCAAAGGACCTGCAACCTGAGATGATGAGTTCGTGGGAGATTGGTCTTGACCTGCGTTTCTTCGACAACCGTACACGGCTTGATATGGCTTATTACAGCACTATGGTTGACAACCAGATAGTGACAGTGCGCGTGAGCCCCGCATCAGGATACATACTTCAGACTCGCAATGAGGGATCTATCCGCAATCAGGGTTTCGAGGCTTCGCTTGAGCAAGATATTCTTCGCAACAAAGATTTCAAATGGACTGCCGCCATCAATCTTGGTTTTAACCGAGGCAGGGTGATTTCTTTGCCGGAGAGTGTTGCTGAAATAACGGGTCCGCAGTACGGTGATGTTTTCACTTCAGCTTACCTCGGCGGCTCCACTACCGGTCTTACAGGTAAAGACTATCAACGTACGGAAGACGGCAAGATTATATGTGACTCCGAGGGCTATCCGATGATTAACCCCAATAAGAACGAATATATAGGTAATCGTGAGCCTAAGTTCTCGGCAGGTCTGCGCAGCACGATGGATATATACGGCGTGCAGTTCTCTTTCCTGTTTGACGGACGTTTGGGTGGCGATGTTGTGAATGTGACAGGCAGAAGTCTTCTCTCCGGAGGTATGAGTGCCAACCTTGAGAAATATCGCGGACGTCAGGTTGTATTCGACGGTGTGGTAAGCGACGGAGAAGGAGGTTATGTGCCTAACACCAAGCCTATCACTCTTGACGCAACCACCATTACCAACTACTTCTATAATGTAAGTTCTAATTTCATTGAGGACGGCTCATTCATACGTCTCAGTTATGTGACTCTCGGATATGACTTTGCACGTTTGATGAAGAATCAGAAAGTACTGAAAGCTCTCAATCTGTCGTTCACTGCAAACAATCTGTTTTTGATAACAAGATATACGGGTACCGATCCGATGTGTAATGCTGCGACAGGCGGAGGCGGCACGGGCTCGGCAGGTGTGGATGACATGCCAATACCTTCTACACGCAGTTACAACATGTCGCTTAATGTCAAATTCTAAACGGAAAGGAGTAGCAATATGAAAAAGTTAGTATATATAATAATGTCAGTGATGCTGACTAGTGTAATGACAGGTTGTCAAGACTGGCTTGACATCAATACCGACCCTGATACTCCTATCACCGTCACCCTTGACCAGGCTCTTCCGCCGGCAATATTCTATGCAGCACAACTCTGCTACGACCATGCCGAATACGGAGTGTATATGGCGCAGGCTCTTACCACGGCGGGCAAGAGTCAGACAGGTTCTTATCCTTACAGTCAGGGTTGGGAGTTCCTGGGAGTGAACCGTCACCCGATGTGGCGCCGTCATTTCTATGATCTTGGAGCAAATATCCAGAAGTTGAATGAGATGGCAGAAGCCCAGGGTTCACTCAATTATGAACTCATAGGACGCACCATCATGCTGCATTCCACAATGCTTACCACCGATGTGTTCGGTGATATGCCTCGTTCGGAAGCCTATCAAAAGACTTCTCCCAAGTACGACTCTCAGGAGGAGGTGTACGAATGGTTATTCAACGAGGCAGATGAATTGGTTAAACTATATCAGGATCCTGAATGGACTAACGGTAAGACGGCATTGCCGATAAGCGCCTCTACTGACCGTATATATCAAGGTGATATGCAGAAATGGGCTGCGCTGGCAAAAGCTTTGCGTTGTCGTCTATGGCTTCGTAAATTACCAAATTGGGACAATACACCTGCCACCTGTCAAAAAATAATACAGATGGTGGATGAAGTACTTGGCGATGCCAACTGGCAGGAACCACAATATCACTATCCCGGAGGTATGACAGAGAGTAATTGTCCCTGGGGAGCATTTAAACCTGTCATTAATGCGTGGGAGAGCCGCGGTAATCGTTTAGACTCTTCAATCCCGACAACATTCTTCGCGTATGCCATTTTAGGCGGTTATGCAATATCTGGCACAGCTGTAAAATATGCTCTTGACCCTCGTGCGGATATGATAATGACTCCGCGTGGTGATGCAGGCAATGCAGTGGCTTTGCGTTGGCTCGAGAGCAACATAGGTATGGATAACTCAATGAAAGTTACATATTATCCGGACCTATATGCAGGCAACGGACATAATCCATACACTTCAAATATCGGTTATATACCTCTGATTACACAAGAGGAAATGCTCTTTATCAAGGCTGAGGCACAGTACTGGTCAGGTGACAAGGCCGGTGCGTATGAAACCACGATGCAGGCTGTTAAATACAATATGGATCGTTACGGAGTACAGCAGGATGGTTTGTCAGGCAATGCCAAGACACGTTATGAGCGTTTCTTCGAAGTACGTTTGCCTGGTGCAGCGCAATTTACAATCGCTGACCTGATGCAACAGAAATATGTGGCTATGTACCTGCTTCCAGAGCAGTGGACAGATATGCGTCGCTACAACTATTCAAGTAAGACAAACGGCATACTATATGACGGTGTGCCTGTATATACTATAACAACCTGCCACAATCCTGCCCGCCAGAAGAAGAATGCAGTTACAGATTTTACTATTGAGTACTCGTTGCGGCGTCCATTCAATCTATATGCTCCGTATTGGGACCAGCCGGATTGCTACGAAGACCCATCTTCCAAAGCAGTCTATTCGCCCAATGCGTGGGTTAACCGCCTGAATCCAGATACTGAGACAGAAACCAAGTACAACAAGGGTGAACTGATACGTATAGGAGCATGTGATGCATCAGGAAAGGTTGATTACCACTGGATGCAGAAACACCTGATATGGGCGAAGTTCAATCCTGCTGTATGCAGTTGCTCCAATGGTATGGAATGGTTATAATTGATAGTTATAGTTGAATGTCATTTATATATTTTGATATGAAAGCAACAAAGATATTTATGCTCGGACTTGCAGTGATGAGTCTTGCAGCATGCGACAAGCACGATTTCTTTGATGACCTTGTTATAGTGGGTCAGACCGGACCACAGGCGTATTGGGAGGTGGAGAGTTCCCTAATAACTGCCGGACAGCAGATGGGATTTGACGTGCAATACTATACTTCAGTGAAAGATGCCAGAATTGATCATTCCGAAGTATGGTACAACATTACGGAGAAATTGGAAAAGAACGTGTCATGCCCTTGGGTAACAACGTTCACGCATTCCGTTAGTCTTACAACTTCAGAAGAGAAACGTGTGAGCCAGAAGATAGCAACATATGAACATCAGGAGGCAATGTGGAACGATTCGCTTCATGCCTATGCATTCCATGGCACCTTCCCCGTCAGCGGTACTCTAAGTCCATTCAACTGGGTAAAACCGGCAGTGTTTGATGAAGATAAGATGAATACATATTTTGGTGAAGGCTACATGGACGAGTTCAAGAACAACCTGTACTCAAAGATGAAGTTTGCCGATTTCCAATCTATGTACACCAAGATGGGATTAGTTGAGGATTTCAAGATTTACACTGACTCCACGTTCGACATCAACAGCAATGGATATGTGAAACACTTCCCATGGAATGCAGACTCTACTGATACACCAGTCCCTGACAAACTGCAGGAACTCTGGAACGACAGTATAAGTTTTGCCGATCTTATTTTCAATTCCTCGGAGGGTACATATTCCGTAGAATACAAGCGCTCCTATTCAATACGTGCTTTGATGAGAGTGTACGATGACAAGGGCGTATATGGCCAGACCATAGCAAAAGATATTGATATAAACTGATAATTCACTGTTTATGAAAACATCATACATTTCATTCATTATGGCGGCTACTGCACTGATGTTTGCAGGTTGCCGTGACCATGAGCCGAACGTGGAAACGTTGCCGCGTGAAGCCGTGTCGTTTGAGTATGTAATCAACGGCGATTATGCTCTTGACTTCTATGTGGATTCAGACATAGAATTCACCTCCACTTCCGAAGCAGAAGGCAAGGCTGTGTGGTCGTTTGGTGACGGTGCAACAGCAGAAGGCAAAGTTGTGACTCACGCTTATGACAAGGCAGGCACATACTATGTGTCTCTGACTATAGAACAGGCTGACGGAGAGAAGAAGGAGAAGAAGCAACCTATCATGATAGCTGATATCAAGCCTTTAATGAATATCAATCCTATAGAGGGTGGTATATGCGAAGTGAGAAACACCGCTGTTAATTTCTCTATCGAACTGCCTAATCCGAAGAACAGGAAGGAGGAGTATCTGTGGATATTCCCTGAAGGTACAATGAAAGCTGACGGTACACCGTTGGAACAATCAACGGACACTCTTCCCGGTGACGTGAAGTTCTCAAATGTCGGTTCGCAGACAGTGCGTCTTCAGGCCAAACTCGACGGTCGTATGCTTGAGGAGGCGACCATCAATGTGCAGGTTGGCTACGACAAGGAAGTTCCTACATTGTACTATGCTGTCAAAGGAGGCAATATCATGGCCTTGAAATTGCCTACAGATGCTCCTGATGACATGAAAATCAATCCGTTTGACATGGGAGTGCCTTCAGGACAACATCCGTTCAACATGCTGTTCAAGGACTCGACACTCTTTATTCTTGATGCTGGTCGTGTGTTCAACTATGTGGCAGATGATGCAGGCATGGGTGACGGCAGAATAAATGCTATGCTTAAAGATGGTTCCAAGGTCGAGACGATGATTACCAATGCAGGCGGAGCCGGTTATGAAGATCCTTATTTCGGATGTTTGGAAGGCAAATATCTGTATTTCGCCAACCGTCTGGCTGGTATATGCCGTGTGCCTCTTGGAGACCGCAACAAAGTATTCAATCTGACTGATTATCCTTATTACGTAAAGAGTCAACGTCTCGGTTATTATGGCACAACGATGGCATATAACTCTCTCAATTCCAACTTCTGTATGGTTGAGGGCGTATGGTACTGGGGAAAGGTTTACGGTGCACCTGCAGTATATCGTTTCACTGAGGCTGATATACTTGAGAAAGATATCTCCAGCGGTGGTACTGCTCCCGAGGCCGGCATAGTGTTGGCGGGCAACTCTGTCAAGTCGATGCTGTATGACTCCAAGAACAAGATATTCTATTTCACTATTTGGGATGAGGGTTATGGCGGTCTTTACGCCTGCACCATTGACCAACTGAATGCTTTGGGTAACAAGAAAGCTGACCTTGTTCCATATCAGATGAAGCATACTTCCGGTCTGCCTTTGCAACCTGTATTGGAAGCAGGCAAGGGCGAGGGTACGTCCAACGAGTGGATAGCAATATGCCAACTTACGCTTGACGAGGCTACGGGTGATGTTTATTTCGGCTACCGCAATGCAGGCATGGCTGGTAATGCACCAACAGGTTTGATGCGCTATAATGCAAAGACGAAAAAGATAGAGACTGTGATTGAGGGAGTGGAAGTGTATGGACTTGCAGTAAATAATACGCCAAGCAAATTGTTCTGATGAAACGTTTATTTATAGTTATATCATTTGTTTTTCTGACTTTTTGTGTGCTTGTTGCACAACCCAAGCGCGAGTTGCGCTCCGCATGGGTTGCAACAGTATACGCTCTTGACTGGCCTGATTCATGGGGCGGCGGCACTGCCAATACAGAGAAGCAGAAGGCTGAATTGTTAGCGCTTATTGATTCTCTCCATGCTGCCAACTTCAATGCATACGCTTTGCAGGTCCGCAGTTGGTCGGATGCGATGTACAATTCAAAATATGAGCCATGGAGTCAGTACCTGACCGGTACGCGCGGCGGAGTTCCTGCGTATGATCCGCTACAGTATGCCGTTGAAGAGTCACACAAGAGAGGCATTGCCGTGCATGTGTGGATAAATCCTTACAGGTATTCATCCAATGAGTCGAGTTACGGCAAATTGGAAACTGACTACAGCAATACACATCCTGAGTGGCTTATTCCTGCAAGCAACGGACATATACTGAATCCGGGTCTTCCGGAAGTCAGACAGCGCATCGCGGATATAATTGCTGATATACTTGAGAAATACGATATTGATGGTGTGATTTTTGATGACTATTTCTATCATGGAGCTGCGATGTCAATAGACAAGGCTTTGTATAATGCCAATAATCCAAAAGGTCTGTCGCAGGCAGACTGGAGGCGTGAACAAGTCAATGAGATGGTACGTATGGTTCATGATACAATCAAGGCAATGAAACCATGGGTGGATTTTGGTATAGGTCCTCCTCCTCAGGTTGCTTCAAGCAGTGCACATGCTGCGCAATACGGCGTGGACCCATGTCCTTTCAGCGACTGGCAGTACAGTTCTGAGTATTCAGATCCTTTGGCTTGGTATAAGGCGGGTACTGTTGACTATATGGCTCCACAGGCGTATTGGCCTATGGAGAGCAATTATTCTTTTGCCACTTTCTCGAAGTGGTGGGCCAAGGTGGCTGAAAAGTTCGGACGCCATGTGTATATGAGTCATGGTATCACGGGTCCGAGCGGCAACCTTACTCCGTCTGCAGTGGAGATGGCAGCCCAGGTAGAGGAATTGCGTGATGACAATGCTCAAGACGCTCCCGGTTCAGTGTATTACAGCATAAAAAGCGGCATCAACCGCAAGGGCTGGGTGCAGGGAATGAAAAATCTTGCTTATCAGCATCCGGCACTGCCGCCTCAGAAGATGTGGCAATATCCTGAACCTGACGAATTGTTGTTTGTTAAAGGAATAACTTATATGAACAAACAACTTGTCTGGTCGGCTCCTCAGAAAAACCTGAGTTATGCCGTATATAAGATTCCTCGTGACAGTATGGGCAAGACAGGTGTGTTTCACCGTAGTGACTACCTGCTTGGCAGGGCTTTTACCAACTCATTTACTTGTGATTACGAGGGCGGATATGTATATGCGGTGGCTGTGCTTGACAGGAATGGGAATGAGCACCCGCCGGTAGTGCAAGGAAACAATTCTATAGGCACCACCAAGGCAGCGCAACTGACTTATCCGCTGGATGGCGAAGCTCCTTTGCTTCCTGCCTTTTTGCATTGGCAACAGGAAGGAACAGCCGACTCGTGGTTTGTACAGATTGCTGAGGATAAGGATTTTAAGAATGTTATTACATACGTAGAGACCGGAGAACCTCAGTTCTATACAGGCAAGTTGTCACTCCTAAAGGAGAATACGACATACTATTGGCGTGTGCGGTCACGCTCAAATAATGCTCGCGATGCATGGTCTGAGGCAAGGAGTTTCTTGGGTAACGAGTTCTCTATGGAAGAACCGCTTGACAATGCGACAGAAGTGTCTCTTACGCCATTACTTCGGTGTGACAGTGTTGGAAAACCGAATTTGAAATACACATTTGATGTTTCGTTGACATCTACATTTAACAAAACCGTGTACTCAGGTGTCAGCACGCAACCCCGTATTCAGCTGACAGACAGTCTGCTGCCAGTAACTACCTACTATGCGCGTGTCACTCTGGCTGACAGTAACGGCGATGAGTTATCCCGTTCAAAGACTATCTGTTTCAAGACAAAACACATACCTGTTGAGAAACCGCAGATTATATCGCCTGCTGACGGAGATACTATCGTTTCAACAACAGTTAAGGTGGAATGGCGTCCGCAGAATGCCAAGGGATTCCGATTGGAATTGTCGACTGTTGAATCTTTCGCAACGAGACAGACCAAGATGCGCACTGTTGAAGGTAATACATATATATATGAATACACTGATGTAGAGGCAGGAGACTATTATTTGCGTGTCCGCGCACAGGATGAGAACAGCTATGTTAACTCCGATGTGTTGCATTTAGTTGTGCAAACGCCTACAGCGGTTGATTACCTGAATGCAGACGAGACGGGCACCGTAAGAAAACAGATTGAGGGCAACACTATTGTCATCGTGCGTCCGGATGGTACTCGCTACACTCTGCTCGGTACACGAATTGAATAGACTTTGGATGATAGATATACGGAATATGAACGGAACATGAACGGAACATCACTGACATTCTTACGAATCTGCAACATCGGGAATCTTACATTGGTCACTATACGAAATGTTTTTTGAAAATAATATTTGGACGTAATAAATAATTTTTGTATCTTTGCCTCGTATTTAGATGTATTGATGTGAACAAATAAAAATATAAAATAGCAAATAACTTCAATCCACTTTACTTTATTTAACCGCTCCGTGCCCCGCGGGGTTTAACTAAAATCATGATGCAGGTGCTGCCGGTTGGGGAAGGCAGAGACCTGTCTCGAAAACACAAACAAAAATCATGAAAAAGATTCTATCTTTTTTCGCAGCGGTGTTTATAACATTTGCTGTAAACGCAGCGGTGATTAACATCACCAGCGAGAATGCGAATTCTCTGCGCACTGCACTCAACGGTGCTGCTACAGGTGACGAAATTGTCATGGCTGCAGGTACGTATGAGGAGTCAGACGACTACCTTGCCTTTACTGGTAAGGAGGTTGTAGTACGTGCTGCCGAGGGTGCAGAAGTTATCATTAAAACAGTATGTCCTGTTCGCTTGAAAGAGGGCGCCAAGGCTGAGTTTATCAATGTCAAGTTTGATTGCAGCGCAATTGGCGAGTACGAGTATGTGATTGTTGCTGCTGATGATACAGACAACAAACGCGTTGTCCTCACTGGTTGTGAATTCTATGGCTGGGACAAGAACAAAGCAATGATTGAGGCTACATCCTCCAGAAGACTCGCTTCGGTTAAGATTGATAAGTGCTATTTCCACAATTGCAAGAAGAGTGTTGTCTTCATTGAGAACACCGGTTCAATCGAGTTGAGTATTACCAATTCTACTTTTGAAAACATTACCACCGATGCTTCGTCTTTCTGGGCTGGCGTTATTGACAGCCGTGCTACGGCAGGCTCTGTTCTCGTTGACCACTGTACTTTCTACAATGTACAGGCTATGAACACCGACTATGCCGCTGTAGGTAAGGTTGCTACTCCGGGCGCTGTTGTTTCCAACTCTATCTTCGCTCTTCCTGTAAGTACTGACGGCGTTCGCGCTATCCGTGATGTCGCAAATGCTAACAACTGTATCACTTTCAACTACTTGAAAGACAGTGGAACAGGTATTCATAGTTCTGTAACCCAGAACAACTGTATTCAAGTTGATCCTGCTTTCGTAGATCCTGATAATGGTAACTTTACCCTTGGTGAAGGTTCTCCGGCTTTGACGATGAATGATGGTAAACCGATCGGTGACCCGCGTTGGGTATTGCCCGTGCCAAAGACTGTTGCTATTGTTGAGAAACTCTGGTCGGGTGATGTTCTCGGTTGGGCAACTGCTGACTCACGCCAGTGGACGGGCTATGGTGAGTATGTCTATTGGGAATCCAAGGCTAATCATGCAATCGTCGGAACTAAAGACGGCCTAAAAGTTGATACCATCATCAAGAACGACCTTATTGATGGTACTGCATTCAGTGTTGACGGAGCAGGAAACTTCGTTGTTGAAGGTACTTTCCCGAGCACTGCTTCTCACATCTTCCTTGTTAAGCACGATGCTTCTGCGTTTGTTGACATCCCTGTGACCGGACTTGGTCGTACCGATATCGCTACTGCAACAGGTGACGTGTTCTCAGCTGAAGGTGGTGTGGTATTTCTCTATGGTAACTCTGTCAACTTGCTGGCTGTGGCTATCAAGAACGCAGGTGCTGAAGGACAGGAAGTTAAGGTTAAGGAAATCGCTATCAAGGGTAGCAATGTTCAGAACTTCGTTGTTGCAGGCGATACTCTTGTACAATACGTACAGCGTCGTTCTGTTGGTCAAACCGGTTTCGATGTTTATGAAAACGGTGTTAACAAAGGTCCCATTGAAGGTATGACAGGCTATAAAGGTACCACTCTCGGTGGAGCAATGGTAACTTTGGCAGGCAAAGTTTTCGCTGTCTATCCTGCAGGTGCAACAATGTACTCATCTGAGTTCTCAGTTCTTAACGTAGACGACAAGACATTGGCAGTTGACAAGGCTGACGCATCTAAGACTGTATTCTATGCTAACACTACAACCAAAGCTAATAATACTAACGTAGGTGTATTCCTGAATGCTACAAAGATTGACGACAACAATGCTTACATCCAAGTTGGTAACGGCTCTGATGGTACTGCTCTGTTCAAACTGAGTGTTTCCACTGCTTTCGAAGTTACCGTTTCTTGTGATGAGACACAAGGTACTGTTACCGGTGGTGGTGACATCGCTGTAGGCGCAAACGCTACTGTGGTGGCTACTCCCAACCCCGGTTATGAGTTCGTTGCTTGGAAGAAAGGTGAAGAAACCGTTTCAACCGATGCTACCTACACCTTTGCCGTTAACGAGAATATCGCTCTTACCGCTGTGTTTGAGGCAAAAGAGAATGTAACCATTACTCTTGCCGTTAACGATGCAACCCTTGGATCTATTACTCTTCCCGAAGGTATCGTAATGGGTGAGAACTCTGTACTGTATGGCACTCCTGTCGCTCTTGTTGCTGTTCCTGCTGAAGGTGTATCCTTCCTTGGATGGTTCAAGGGTGAAGAACTCTATTCTACCAATCTCACTATTTCTCTTACAGGTAAGGAGAGCATCTCGCTTTCTGCTAATTTTGCTAAGGCATTGGTTCTCTCTTATGAACTCAACGGTGGTGTTACCAACGACTATGGATGGACAAGTAAGCCACACATGGCTCTATTGCTCCAGAATGATTATAACGCTGCTTATAGTGCATCTAAAGCATGGGCAAAAGAGGAGAATGGCGTAATTTACTACTATGTCGGTGGTGAATGGCTATTACCTTCTGATGCACAAGGTAAGGCTGCTGATGTTAGTGGATTTATTCAGAATGTTACCTATAATACATCTGACAATTTAGTCAACTTGCTGCATAATGAGAAGTGGTTGCTACTGATGAACTACATTGACACTCTGCGTGTAAAGGCTGGTAATCCTGTTGCAGATGAAGGCGCATTGCGTGCCGACCTGTCAGGTTTCTTCCTCTGCTCACCTGCAATAACTGACTATCGTCATACCAATGACTATACTACAGCTGGTACTGAAGAGGCATTCTTGGGAGCTAATAAAATCGGATTTGATAACCCCACAGAAATTGTTACAGGCGTTACTCTAAACGCTCCTTACAAGGAAGGTTTCACTTTCGACGGATGGTATGCTGCAGAGGACTTCTCTGGTGAGAAGATTACCTATGTTGACCCTGAGACGGTTATCCCCGGCAACAAACTCTACGCTAAGTGGATTGAGTACATCCCGACACTCGCTGAGATAACTGAGATGGCAGAGAACACCGAGACAAAGGCCAAGGGCGTTGTTACATACATCAACAACAAGAACGCTTATATCCAGGATGCTTCTGCAGGTATGTTGCTGTTCTGCAAAGCTAACCCGACCTTCAAAGTAGGTGACATGGTAGTTGTTAAGGGTGTACGCACTGTTTACGGTGGTGCTCCTGAATTGATGAATGTTGAGGAAATCCGCGCTGAAGCCGGCACAATGCCTGCTCCACAATCGTTCGCAACACTTGCCGCCCTTACAGCAGAGCCTCTGAAACACTTCGGTAAGTTGGTAAGTCTGAAAGGCTTGCGTATTGTTGCTTACGACAACTTCAAGAATCCGAGTGTAACCGATGGTGCTGATACAGTGCCTTGCTACAAGATGTCACTTGACGATACTGCATTCCCAATTGGCTCAAAGGTTAACCTGACAGCTATTGCAGGCTATTTCAATGCATTCCAGTTTGTAGGTGATATCGCTGGCTTCGAACTCTCAGGTTCTGCAGGTAAGGATACTTACAACTATCCTGTCCGTGGCGCAGAGGGTGATTTCGCCGGATATACTCTTGAGAATGACTGGTTGATTTCACAGAAACTCGACAACTATGCAGACAATGTTCCTGGTGTTGACGGTGGTACCCTCCGTTCGATGGTTGAGATTGACGGCAAGATGTACTTCCTGAACCGTACATCAGACGGTAACGGTTACTTGGTAGTTGTTGACGGCAAGACTGGTGCTATGTCACCTGACCGCATCAACATCACTGGAGAGAACTTGTTCAAGAGAAGTGCAATTGATGCAGAGACGGGTGCTCCGATTTGGGTATCTGCAGTGACAGTTCCGTTCAATCATATTACCAGAGACACCGAAGGCAATATGTTGGTATGCGGTCTGTCAATGAAGTCATCAAGAGCAGGACAAGACAACAGCAGTATGGTATATGTGGTAGATCCTGCAACCGGTGCTGCTACAGAACTTATCAACGAAGAATTGTGGGCAAATGCCGACTTTGATTCTGTACTCTACCGTTTCGATGCATTCGGTGCTTGGGGAGATGTCAAGTCACACGCAGTTGTTATGGCTATGTCAGCTTCCGCTCCTCTTAACGCATTCCGTTGGGAAATCAACAACGGCAAGGCTGAGGTTGCTGAAATTATTGAAATCACTCCTACAGAGACAGAAGACTTCAAGACTTATCTTGTAGACAATGAAGGCAAACCTGCTGCAAGTGCAGGTATCAGTCCTACCGTTCTGCCTCTTGACGACGAGTATTTCTGGATTGATGGTCAGAGCACTTATCCGACAATGATTAGTCGTGACGGTGATGTTGTTGATGATTTCAAGAACAACCATGCAGGTATTCTTAAGATTGGCAACAACGAGGGTGACACTTGCTCAATGCAAGTAAACAACAACGGTATGGCTCCGTTCCAGGTAGGTGAAGATTACTTCTTGCTGATGGCAGCAACCTGCTACACAGGTACTCCTAACAACGCTTATGCTCTCTTCAAATTCAAAGACGCAAGTCAGTCGTTTGCAGAGATGGAGCCTCTGTGGTACTTCCCGAAGGCAGGTCTTGGCGACGGCAAGGGCAGCAGCTTCCAAGCTACTCCTTATGTTGAAGTCAATGGAAATCAGGCTAAGATGTATATCTATCAGCCAGCTGCAGGTTATGGTGTTTACACCTTCACAGGCAAGATGGGCACCGGTGTAGAAGACATAATGACCGAGAGCTTCGAGAAAGCACAGAAGGTTCTTGAGAACGGTGTTATCTACATCTATCGCAACGGCGTTAAGTACAATGTAATGGGTGCAGAAGTGAAGTAATTCACTCAGCATTATACAAACAGGATTAGGCAAGATACTAATCCGTAGTTCTGAGGCAGGATGGCAAACACCATCCTGCCTCTGTTACCCGTCATTTGCATAACATGTAGGTTTTTGACTTGCAGGTTGAGTTTTTCTACCTCTGCTATTGCAAGAATAAATGGTTTTGTCTAACTTTGCCTGCGTAATTGTATAAACCATGAAACACAGAATTATCCTGTATGTTGCAGCATTGTTTGTTGCAACTTATGTGAATGCCCAAGACATAACTCTTAACGGAGTGCCCTATCATATTGATACTGTCGCCGACTATCCTGTGGGACCGGGTACTCAGTATGTTCAGACTTGCATGACACGTATTAGTGATGGCGGCGGCAGGCTTGATGTGTATATACTTCAAGTTGATACACGCAACGAATACGTGGCTTTGGAAGAGATTCTCGGTAAAGGACAATTGACAGGTCTGGAACGTCCTTCTGCTATGGCAGAGCGTACGACAACGCCTACTCATATTGTGTTCTCAGGTGTGAACGGCGATTTCTTTGCTTCACAACGCCCTGTAGGACTCACTATCGAGAATAATGAGTATGCTTATATAGGTTCCACCGGTCGTCGTGTGGGAGGTGTGACTGCCGAAGGTAAGTCTATAGTGGCTACCAACTGGAAATACTCTGGCAAACTCTACACGGCGCAGCAGGATACACTGACAATTAAACATGTCAACGATACCCGCAACACTGATGAGTTGGTGCTTTATAACAAGCTCCAAGGTGCGACCACAGGCACTAACCAGTATGGAACAGAACTTCTGGTGGAACTATGTGCCGGTGAGAAATGGAAGACTCACGGCAGGCAGCGTGTGGTTGTGAGGAAGAAGGAACAGAATAACGGTTCGATGCAGATTCCTGCAGGACAGGCTGTTCTGTCAGGTCATGGAGTCATGCAGACTGCATTAGACAAAATCAATACGGGTGATACTCTGACAGTACGTTTCTCACTGAAACTGGATGATGTGCCTGCCAATCTTAGTCAAGCTATAGGTGGTGATACTTACGCTCTGATACTTGACAATGGTGTGGCTGAACAGAGCAACTTCTGGAATGAACTGCATCCCCGTACAGGTTACGGTAGCAGTATGACAGGTGATACCGCTGTGATGTGTGTGGTAGACGGCAGAGGATTGTCGGTAGGTTGTACTACGAAGGTACTTGGTGAAATTATGAGGTATTTTGGAGCGTGGCGTGCTGTCAACTGGGACGGAGGTGGTAGCAGTTGCATGTATGTAAGAGAAATGGGACAACTAAATAACGGCTCTGATGGCAGTGAACGCACAGTGACAAACGGTATGTTTGCAGTGGCTAATCTGCCTGAAGATGACAGACAGGTGACAATGCTGAGGCCTTTGCAGCAGGAAGTTTTGCTTCCTCAATATGGTATTTTTGTACCTCAGATTCTTGCATATAACAAATACGGAGTTATGCTTTCTGCTGACTATAAAGACTATAAGCTTGAGTGCGACGATAGTACCGGTATAATAACAGATGACGGTGCTTTTCTTGCCACCACAACCACCGGAGGATTACTCACAGCAAGGGCTGGCGATGTGATTTGTACTATACAGATACGTATTGCTGCAGGGGCACAACCGCACTTCATTGCAGACTCTCTCTTACTTGACAACAGGCATGAGTTTGTGATTAAGGTGCAAACAACAGTGGATGATAAAACGCTTTCTTTGGAAAACAGTGCCATTGACTGGCTTTCTACAGATGAGCAGGTTTGTACGGTTGATGCGGCAGGCATAGTGAAGGGTGCGGGTAACGGTGAGGCATTAGTGACAGGCAGTGTAGGATCTTTTACAGACACACTCTTTGTTCGTGTAGAAAACGCTCCGCAAAGCCAGTTTGCCATAGAAGGTATTGCTAATCATGAAAAATGGAAACTCACAGCCTCTTCGGGCTTTAATCCGACACTTGAAACTTCCAACAATTCCTTAAAAATTCATTTTGACTATTCCATTGCTCGCAGTCCGTTTGTACAATTGGCATGCAATGAGAGATTATATGGGCTGCCTGATAGCCTTAAGTTCAGACTTAAGACAACAGCATCATTGGACGGACTTATTGTCGGTTTTCACAAATATGGTGCAAGAGTAACTGATATTTCCAAAAAGACATTGCCTCAAATAAATGCCGGAACAGATTCGGTGGTCGGTATAGCAATGAACGAAGTGTTTGATACAAACGACTTGACCATATTCCCGATAGACCTAAACAACATCCGTTTTTCTATAGGTACAAGCAACAACAATGGCGGATATGATATAATGATTAGTGATATGACTCTTGTTTATGACGGTTTGGAAGTAACATCGCTGGAAGGAATCAGGGAAAGCGGAGTACAAGTGTATCCCAACCCAACAGAGGGATTACTTGTTGTTAAGGGAGTAACAGCAGGTGCGATGATAATGTTGACAGATGCCGAAGGCAGACAAGTAATGAGCATTAGAACTACAGCAGAAGATAATAATCTTATGATAGGAAATTTGCCCGCGGGAGTATATCTCCTTCAGACAGAAGGAATTAATATTAAAATACTAAAATACTGATATGCCATGAAAAGAACATTTACTTTGGTGTGTGCAAGCATGGTGATGTTGCTTGCAACGGCTCAGCCGATAAGAGTGTTGAGCAATCAGAAGGTCGCTGACGGCTGGAATCCTAAGTTCAGTCAGGATGCTACAGAGTTACTATATGTAGAAAACGAGGCTGACGAGGTGCCCGAGAGTGTTGAGCAGGGTAGCATTTATGTTGCTAATGAGGACCTCCAAATTGTACTTTACCATAATGGAGAACGTAAAATTCTGGCTCCTCACGGAACAGATGTCAACTATGTATGGATCTCATTATCGCCTGACAGAACGAAGATACTCTTCAACACTCTTCATGGCACAGGAGTATGTGACCTGCAAGGCAAGGAAATAGTCAACCTAGGAGGTCTGGATGCACCTGTATGGTGTGGCAATGACAAGGTAGTGGGCATGTTCGACACCCACGATGGCGACTTCTTCACTTCTTCTTGTATCGCTATCCGTTCTCTTGATGGTAGTATTGACCAGCAACTTACCGACCCGAAAGAATTTGGCATGTATCCTGCTGTTTCAGCCCAGACAGGCATGATTGCCTACAGCACTCTCAATGGTGAAGTACGTCTGATGAAAACCGACATGCATGAAGCTAACGCGCAATTGAAAGTCAGGAAGGTGACACATGCCATTTGCCCTCTACGTGCTCCCAAGGCTCCATACACAAGTCCGAGTCAGGTGAAAATATATATTAACCCTGGTCACGGAGGACACGACTCTGACGACCGTCCTATGTATATCTATCCTTTTCCGCGAAACGACCCCAACAGTTTCTGGGAGAGCAACTCCAATCTTGACAAGGGACTTAAACTTAACGAGTGGCTGCAGCGTGAGGGGTTCCAGACTAAGATGAGCCGTACTCAGAACCGCACGGAAGATGATCGCGCGTTGTCTGCCATTGTTGCTGAAGCAAATGCCTATGGTGCAGACTTTATGCTTTCCATCCACTCTAATGCGGGTGGACCAAGCAATTATGTTTTGGAACTCTATTCGGGTCAGGATGAGCGTGATACAAGAACCTATCGCAACCCTGCTCCACGTCAGGCAGAGAGTCGTGCAATATCTACAATTATTGCCAAGTGGCTTACAAGTAATAAAGTGACAACATGGTCGCCTGCAAGTCGTGTCAACGGATGGGTGGTGGGTGACAAAACCTTCGGATATGAGATAATGGGCGGCTGGGGTGACGGCTACGGTGTTCTCCGCAAGCTTGCTGTGCCAGGCGTTATCTCTGAAGGCTGTATGCATGACTATATACCGGAGACCTACCGCCTGATGAATATGGACTACAAGTGGCGTGAGGCATTCTATTTCATGGCTGCCTTCTGTGAGTATTTCCTTGATTATACACTTCCATACGGAGCTATCGGTGGTCAGGTGAGAGATTGGTATAACAAGATGGAGTTCCCTGCAATCACGGCTATCAAAGGCAGTCGTGACGAACTACTTCCTATTGACCGCGCAAAGGTGGAACTGCTACAGAATGGGACTGTAATAAAAACCTATACTACAGACACCTTGTATAACGGCGTATTTTTCTTCTGGGACTTGAAACCAGGCAAATATACACTTCGTACAGAACCTGATCACTACTATCCAATGGAGAAAGAGATTGAAGTTAAAGCAGGTGACATAGCATATCAAGATTTGCTTGTTGACAAGAAACGTGAAACACGCCCAGAGGTAATAAGTTATAGTCCGAATGTGGCTATTACTGACAGCGTAAAGGTCTCTGAAAAGATAGTACTCAATTTCAATTGGGATATGCTTGAAGATCCTACACGTGCTGCCTTCTCAATTTCACCGGCAGTAGAAGGAGAAGTTACATTTGAGAATTCATTCCGTACATTAGTGTTCACTCCTGCACGAAGGTTTGAGAAGTCAACTGAATACACTGTTACTTTGGCTAAGAGTGCATGTCATCCCGATTCAAGATATCCAAACACTTTAGCTGAGGACTTTGTTATGAAATTCCGTACAAAGAACCGCTCAGACCTGGATATTGTTCTTTGTTATCCACAGACAAATGCTACCAATGTGCCTCTTAATCCTTCATTCATACTTATTTGTGATGAAAAATTGAACTCTTCTTCTGCACGTAATGCCATGACTTTGAAGGATGCCGAGGGTAAGTCACTAAATATTAATACACGCTCATACAGATTCAATACATTAACAAACTATGGCAATGTGTCGTTTGAGGCAGTAGATGCACTTGAGCCTGATAAGGACTACAAACTTGTGATAGGTAGTGATATGGCAGATGCTTCAGGTGTATTTCTTAACCGTGTAGTTGAAATACCTTTCCATACTCAGCTTTTAGAAGAGTCAGTGTTGCCAGTAATAGACAAATGCGAGACACAGATGTTCAATGCCGATACTATTGAGAGCAGAGGTATAAAGAGTGCTTCTGCTATGCGTAATTCTTCTAAGAAATATGCAGATAGTTATTCTAACGGATTAATGTATAATTTCAGTGATGCAGATGGTTTTGCTCTGTATAGATATTCAAAGGCGGCGGACGTAGTGGGTAACAGTGTCTCAGAATTTGCTTGTTATGTGTTCTCCGACTTCTCTGGTAATGAGTTGGATGCCCAATGGAGTGCTGAGGGAGATATACATTATACCAAGATGACTATGCTTGACTATGCCGGTTGGCGATATGTGCGTTCCGACTTGTCTTCATTACCAGAAGGTGTGGATTTTCAATTTATGGGATTCCGTTTGTCTCGCAAAGAGAGTGTACTTTCAGAGCAAGGTAGTATTTATGTTGACAACCTGTGTTTTGCCCGTAAAGAGCCTACGGCGGTGGATGATGTAAAGACTGAAAGTATTGTTATATCTCCCAATCCTTCCAACACCTTGATACACGTTTTGGGCACTCAGGGCAAGACTGTGTTGACACTGTATGGCCTTGACGGTAAGCAGATAAAGAGTGCAGAAGGTAGTTTGTTGAATGTTGACAATGTATACAGCGGTATGTATCTGCTCCGCATAACGACAGACAAGGATAACACGGTTAAACCTGTAATTATTACTCACTAACATGAAAAAGTGTTTGATCGGAATACTATTGCTTGCTGCGTCATGTCTTCAGGCACAGAAAGTTATATATTTGCCCGAGAAAGGTGGTAACGGCATCACAGAGTCGGAAAATGTAGGCTCTTACGGACAGATATACTGTATCACCGAACCGCGTATTGACGTATATCTGCCCAAGACTGACAAGCCTGTGCCTATGATTCTGGTTTGTCCTGGTGGAGCATACCTCTATGTGTCGGTGGGCAACGAGGGCAAGTTCGTGGCTGAGTGGGCTATACAGCATCGGATAGCTGTTGCTGTGCTCAAATACCGAATGCCAAATGGGCACGAGAATGTGCCCCTTAGTGATGCTCTTGCCGCCATGCGTATATTGCGCGACAGTGCATTTGTCTGGAATATCATACCTGACAAGATTGGTGTGATGGGATTTTCTGCAGGAGGACATCTGGCAGGTTCGCTCACCACAATGTATGTTGACCGCCAGACTCGACCAGACTTCTCGGTGCTGGTATATCCTGTGCTTTCCATGGGCAGCGACACGCATGATAAGACGCGTCATTTGCTGCTTGGTGACAACCCTACAGAAATGCAAGATGCCAAATGGACTCTAAAGAACAATATCACAAAGGACACTCCGCCTTGCTTCATTGTTGCATGTCAGGATGACAAGGTAGTGCCTGTGAGCAACTCGCTCGACTTCTATTCGGCACTTACGGCCAACAGTGTACCTGCAGAGCTGCTTATTAT
>CAJOIR010000001.1 GCA_905234685.1 Paludibacteraceae bacterium | reverse complement strand
CCGGAGTGGAATCCTTCGGATAGAAGTAAATGACGGTCTTTTTGCCGAGCAGGTCTTTGTCGGTAACCACTCTGCCCTGCTCATCAGCCGCACTGAACTACGGCATTTTGTCTCCTACGTGTAACATAAAAATATTTACGATTTAGGCATTTATTTAGACGCCTTCGGCGTTTAGAAGCGGCAAGCCGCTTTTAGACGGCTACGCCGTTTAGAGGCTTCGCCTTTAGTATTAGTTCAATTCGTATAATTCGTTGACCAATCACCAATAGCGCGGAGCGCGACCAATAACCAATGACCAATCAGCCCTTAGGGCGTCACTCTGAACGGGCTTTGCCCGTCTGACACGCAGCGCTTTGCGCTCTAAAGTCCGAAGGACTCTTGGTCATTTACGATTTGGTCATTTGTATCTGCGCCCGACCTCCTGCCAGTTGATTATCTGCCAGAGGGCTTGCAGGTGTGCGGCGCGGCGGTTTTGGTAATCAAGATAATAGGCGTGCTCCCACACATCCATCGTCAGAAGCGGACGCAGACCTTTAGTAACCGGGTTCTGCGCATTCGGCTCCTGAGTGATAACGAGTCTGCCGTCTTTGTCAGCAGAGAGCCATACCCAACCCGAGCCGAAGAGCGTAGTGCCTTTTTGCTCAAACTCCTGTTTGAATGCCTCAAACGAGCCGAAGTCACGGTTAATGGCATCAAGTAGTGCACCTCGCAGTGTATGCAGTCCTGACTCCTTTACTGGCGCAAATTGCGTGAAATTGCGTTGTTGAAGATGCCGCCTTGTGCATTACAGACTATCTGTTCAAGAGACATCTTATCATATTCTGTTCCTTGAATGAGTTTGTTGAGGTTGTCAACATATGTCTGCAAATGCTTGCCATGATGGAATGCAATGGTTTCTTGGCAAATAACGGGCTCAAGCGACTCCTGAGTATAGGGTAATTGAATAAGAGTAAACATAATATTTATGAATTTAAGTAAATTTATATCGATTGTTTCAGTTGTTCTGCAAAGTGGTCAATATGTTGCATTTCAGTAGGTATATCTATATGTTGCGGACATTGTGTAATACAGCGGTTGCAGGCTATGCAGTGGTCTGCTTGCCTGATGCGCTCCACATGCCGGTCATAACCTATAAGCCAACGCTTACGTGCCTTGCGGAAGCCGCTGTCGGTGATGTCGCTTGTTGGCATCATACCTTCTGTAAGACATTTGTTATAATAGCCGAATACAGCAGGGATATTGATTCCATACGGACAAGGCATACAATAATTGCAGGCAGTACAAGGTACAGTTTTCATAGCGTTTATCTCGTCTGCCAATCGCATAAGCATGGCGTCTTCTTCGGGTGTTATGGGATGCAGCGGTGAGAAGGTGACGCAGTTCTCCTGAAGGTGCTCCATATATGTCATGCCACTCAAGACCGAAAGCACACCTTGGGGTGTGCCGGCGTATCGGAATGCCCATGCTGCCGGAGTGAGGTGAATATCCATCTTCTTCATCTCATGAACTATGGTAGCGGGTTGTTTTGCTAAGCGACCTCCCAACAGAGGCTCCATGATGACAACGGGTATACCTCGCTTTCCCAATTCTGCATACAGATACGATGCGTCAGTGTTACGTGCATTATTCTCATCTGCATAATTCCAATCAACATAGTTGAGTTGTATCTGCACAAAATCCCAGTGATACCTGCCTTCGTCGTGCCATTTCAGCATCATGTCGAAAATGCTGATATCGCCATGACAGGAAAACCCGAGGTTGCGGATACGACCTTGCCGTTTCTGTTCTACAAGCCAGTCAAGAATGCCATTGTCCATATATCTGCCATAGAACGTCTCCATCGCATTCTTGCCTTCTGATGTACCCCCTATGCTGTGCAGCAGCATATAGTCTATATAATCAGTCTGCAGATACTCCAACGAGCGTTCAAACATTGCCTGCGACTCACTGCACGACCATGTGTCAAGGGAGAAATTGCTCAACTTTGTCGCTATAAAATACTTGTCTCGCGGATGGCGTGCAAGTGCTATACCGGTAGACTGCTCAGAGAGACCTTGGCAATAGACTGGCGAGGTGTCAAAATAGTTGACACCGTGAGCAATGGCATAGTCAACCATATCGTTTACCATCTGTTGGTCTATTTGTGCATCTTGATTCTCGCGTGCTGATCCGCCTGATTCTACTGGCAGACGCATCATACCGAAGCCAAGTAGCGACACTCTGTCGCCTGTGTTAGGATTGATGCGCATTGTCATCTCACCTTCAGGTTCATAATACTCCTGAGCAGTTTTCGCACTTCGTGAGTTATTCCTGCATGCGGTGAGGAGCAGAGAAGTACCCGCTACCGCTGCTGTTGCATGACTTATAAAATCTCTTCTATTCATAATGATGCATGATATTTCCTTCAACATAAATTGCACTGAAAGGTCTTGCCGGACAAAGATATTCGCATTTGCCGCAGCCTATACAGCGTTCATTGTCAACAGCGGGAACGCTCACATGTCGTCCGTCTGCAGTAGTAAACTCCACCATCTGGATGGCGTCTGCCGGACAATGATGGGCACAAGCGCCGCATTGGTCACCGTTGGCAACAGGGATACAGTTTTCGGCAATCCACACGGCATGACCTATATGAAGAGCGGTCTTCTCCTCTGGTTTGATAGGATGAATAGCAGTTGTCGGGCATACCTGAGAGCAACTGGTGCACTCTGGACGACAGAAGCCTCTTTCAAACGACATCTCAGGTTGCATGAAACGCGAGGGAGCATACGACGGGCGGAGCACATCCTCCGGACAAGCGCTCACACATAACTGACATGCAGTACAATGACGCTGCATGTTGCGAGCAGACAGCGAACCTGGGGGCAACACAGGAGTTTGACGATGCGGAGCCTTCTTCTCTTCTATCGCTGCAAGACCACCGTCAACCTTAATCTTTGCCTGTGCTATTGCCGCTGTGCCTATTGCAAGTGCTGCGCCTGTCAGCATAGCACGGCGTTTCAAGTCAGGTTCACCGTCAGGTGACTTGGGAGTATTATCTTGATGTGATAGTGTTATAGGTCTGTAGTGAAGTGCATCGTGCCTGCATTCCGTCAGGCAGTCGCCGCATACCACGCAGCGAGAGTAATCCACTATTCCAGTTTTGATATTTATCGCTGATGCCTTGCATTTCCTCTCGCATAACGAACAATTCTTGCATTTATCCTTATCTAACTGCACGCGCAGTAGCGAGAAACGTGAGAAGAATGACAATATAGTACCCACCGGACAGACGGTGTTGCAGTATGTTCTGCCGTTTCGCCATGCCAACACTCCGGGGATAATGAGCGTCAGCAATGCCACCAAGAAAGTTGTCACACTGCGCATCCATATTTGCACATCTGAAAACACATACCACTCGTAATGAGTGTCTATCGCTGCTAACGCATTACCTAACAGGTCATACAACGGACGAAAAAGCGAATTGACTATCCTCCCGTACGCTGAATAAGGCGCAAGAAGAGTGGTCACAGGCGCAAAATCAACTATCAGACAGACGATGAACACCACCAACACAGTATAACGCAACCACCTTTTCTCGGGCGAATAACTGTAGTGGATTTTATGCTTCTTGCCAAACCACCCGAATATATCCTGCATCACACCCAACGGACAGATGACGCTGCAATACATACGTCCGAATATCAGCGTCAATACTGTCAACACTGCCAACACCACAAAATCCAATGCCATCAGAGCAGGCAGAAACTGTATCTTAGCCACCCACCCGAGCCACATGTTGAATCTCGTGCCTAAGCCGAGAAACAAAAGTGTGACGGCAGTGAAAAAGAACGCGGCAAGTGTGATGCGAATCACACGAAGTGTATTGCTTTTTGCTTTCATATATACATCAAATATTTAACTTCTATCATTTACCTTTCAAAGACAAGGCTTCGAGTCTCTCCCATTCCGCATGGCAAATTATGCATTAAGCATTATGAATTACATATCACATTCCCCGCAATATCTCTACACACTCTTCAACCGTCTCAACACCGTTCAGTCGGGCATCCATAGGACACTGACCGCTCCAGTCCTTGTTCATGATTTTAGGCACTTCTTCTCCCGCATACACCTTTATGCCCTCTCTCTCCAACAACTCGCGAGCCGGAGTACAAATTATGTTAGTGTGTACTTCTACCACACCACCAGATGCCATCAACGCCGCTGCCGCTTTGCCTATTATCTTGTCGGCGACGATAGCGCCACGCAGCCTCTCTGGTTGCTCAGCTATTAATTGGAGCAAGTCTTGAACACCTTTGCTGTCGTGTGTCGTCAGCACACTGTCGTTATACACTAACAGACTCAGCCCTTGCTCATTGAGCATTTCAAGCATTTGTTCGCCTGTAGGTTTCATGTCTTCTGTCTCCGAACTCTTGCTTTTGTCATGTTTGGCGCAGCATGTCAGGGCAACTAACGCCATGATTGTCAAAATAATCTTTTTCATAATTGTAACTTGTTATTGTTTTAGAATGTCCAATTGATACCTCCCATTATTGTAGTACGCGGCATGGGGAATCCTGCGTTTATTTCATATTCCTGCGCAAGCAGGTTGTCAGCTTTTAGGTTTGCCCACAAGCCCTTCCAAATGCGGGCGGAGATATGAGCATTCCACAGCACAAAGTTCTCTTTCTTGGCTTCTGAAGACGCAGTGGCAAGAGCGGTGTACAAACCATGTATATACTGCCACGATGTGCCCACGCGGAAACGGTCATGGTGATACATCACTGCTATATTCAGCTTGTGCTCCGGCGCTGCAAGAACAGGATTCTCCATGTGGAGGAAACTGTAGTTCGCATTAAAGTGCAGACCGCGCCATATATTATAGTTGAATTCCACCTCGCAGCCTGCATTCTTCAGTTCGCCGGTGTTCACGTTTCTCGGCTGACCTTCTATCATGCGTGTCTCTATGTTGTCTTTCGCGTGAAGATAAAACACATTTGCTCCTATGCGCATTCGCCTGTCAAGCAGGAATTGGCGGTATGATATCTCATAATTCCACATGCTTACAGGCTTCAGGTCGGCGTTGGCAGGTTTGTACATGTATAACTCACGTATTGTAGGATTCCTGAATCCTCGGCTTACAAACGCTTTTATTTCTGCATCGCGAGGCAGAAGAAAAGACAGACCGCCTTGAGGGGCGTACGACAATCCTGCCGCCTCATGCCAGTTCAACCGGCAACCGGCGTTAAGAACAAACCACGATGTCACTTGCTGGCGAAAGTCGATATAGCCTGCCAACTCGTATTGTGCCTTGACGATGATATCCTTGTCGCTCCCGTCTACCAGTATGTGATTCCATGCATGACCTCCGAAATGCTGATAGTCGAATCCGAATGTGGTGTGGTTGCCTTTGAAGAAAGACACTGACTGGTATGCGCTGACACCTGTCATGAAGTCTGTATGCAGATACTCCTGTGTCTGCGCAGAGGCTCCTGACGCATGACCTTCGTTTATTTGATGCCTGCCTCCGTTGAAGTATGCGCGTATAGCGCCTGATGTCGGAAAACGTGTATCTTCATAACTGTTCTCCACCGAGACCGCCGCCATGCCACGCAGTATGCGGAAACGGCTCTCTTCTATTGGAGCGGCTGTCGTACCCGGGTTGTGTGTGTCGAAGTATGCAGCGTTACCTGTCATTCCTATTCGCCAGTTCTCGTTGATGTCATAGCCTAAACGCACGAAACCGTTATACTCCTCAAACCCCATGTTAGCTCTGTGACCGTTTGTACGGCTGTAGTTGAAACCCACTGCTGAAGAGAAACGACCGCGGCGTACTTGGTTGGTAGCACCTGCGTCAAGCGTAAAGTAACTGCCGAACATGAGGTGAACATTCGTCAGTATCGTGTCATGCTTCGGTTGGTGAGTCACTATGTTAAGCACACCGCCCAAGGCATTGCCGCCATACAGCATCGAGGCAGGTCCGCGAACTACCTCCACACGCTCGGCAAGCATCGTCTGGTAGTTGTCGGCTACCGGATGACCGTATAAACCTGCATATTGGGGAAGACCGTCTATCAGCACCAGCACATCGGTGTTTGGAGCGCCGCCTATGCCGCGCACTTTTATCCCACCACTGCCGCCGGTACTCACACCGTAGCCCAACACACCTCTCTGCGTGACGAACACTCCCGGCACTTGTTCTACTACCGTGGGTAGAATGTTTGTCTCTTGACGCTCGGTCAATGTCGATTCACTGACCACCGATACTGTCATAGGCAACAGACGCGAATCCACGTCGCTTCGTGTGCCGGTGGCAACTACTTCTGTCAGTTCTACTACGCGAAGCGTATCTTGAGCCATCATCGCGAAACTGGCTGACAAAAACAATACAACCAGAATTTTTCTCATTTGTCGTCAAATTTGATTTTGCAAATATATGATATTTTCCTCATATATGCAATATTAGCCTCAAAATCTTCAATCTTGCTGCATTCTACTGTTGCATATTCACCAAAAATGTATTATCTTTGTATCATCATACATTCATTGTACTTTTACACTCCTACCACACCACAACCTGCTGTATATCTAACATTTATCAACACGCCCGCAGGCATGCAGAAAGCATATTGCAAGCATATTTTAGTAGGTGATTAGTAGGTGGTTAGTAGGTGGTTAGTAGGTGATTAGTAGGTGATTAGTAGGTGATTAGTAGGTGATAAATATACAATTAACATATAATCAATATCTTATTAAACATTTTGTACTATGGCAACAGTAAATCTTGAAACTCCTTTCCGTGAAGTGGGAGGCAACATCCGGGAAAAAGGTATTATCTATCGTCGCAAACATTTCAGAGACGACAAGGGTCGCATCATCTCTGAAGGCAAACAGGAGGCGTATGCTGTTAGCAACCCTCGTGATTATCAGAAGACGCCGCCGCAGGGGGCGGAGTTGCAGCATATCAGTCTTTTCAGGCAGGCATGTCTTATAACGAAAGAAATCCTCAGCGCTAAAGGACCTGACGCTGAGCTTTATCAGGACTACCTCCTACGTTTCAACGCACAACTGCCGAGAACTCGTGGCACTCGCCCAGACCCGCAGGCGCCTGTAGACAAAACCACCGGCAAGCGCCGCCGCTACTCACGCCTCGACAACTTCATCCGCTCTATGGTTTACCTCCAACTCACCACCACCCAACCTAATCCATAACCACCCCCAATCACCCCGCAAGCACCCAACAATCACCACTCAATCACCCCGCGATCACCCCACAATCGCCTCCCACCGCCACCTGATTCCCTAAACTGGTAAAACTAACACCGTAAGCGTGAATTATTCATAAAAAGAATGATTCACGCTTTCTGTGTGCTTATATCTTTATCATAATCAGCACATAGTAAAAAGGACCAACAAGGACTTTTCACAGAAATTACTAATATGGTAATTTTGCGGCGTGAAATAACTGTTGTATAATTTTTAAAATAAAACGATTGCCTATGAACAAAAAACACAAGTAAAAGGCTGATAGCATAAATATATCATGAAAACACATTCAGCACCTTTGTATATATTTATGTGCCTGTTATTCGTCTGTATGGTGCTGACGGTGTATGCAGAAACGCCGTAACGGAGTATGCTCAATTAACAATTACAATTATGATTCAAATGTCTAAGAAAAAGAAATGGATTTGCGGTATAGGAGCCGTAGTCATTATTGCTGTCATTCTGTCTATGTGTGGCGGAGGCTCGGATAAGAAATCTGACACTTCTGCCGAACAACAGCAAAACGAGAGTCGCCAGATGGAGCCTTCTACAATAAAGTTGAAAGGTTCTCATGCCTTATTGTTCAAAGTTGAAGAGCCATATTTGCTTCGCTTGGTGAAAACACAGGATAAAGGCTGGCAGGTTCGTATGAAAGTTAACTTTGTTAAGGTTAAAGATATTGACACAAGGCGTTATCAATTGAAAATTAAGTGTTGTCCTAATATGGCATATATTGATGATTACGATGTAGAGTTACAAAAAGGACAACTCTCAAATGATTATTTCAATACTCTCTGTGCAAAAGAAGTTGGCGAGCCTGAAGAATTAGTTATTCAACCTTTCAGTTGGGACCCTATGTCATATACTGATGCAAAGAAGATATATGACTCAACAAGAAGTGTCATGATAACCGACATGGACTTGGAAGAATTAAAGAAAGAGGATATAGTCAAGAAAGCTACTGAATCCATATTTGACGATGAAGAACTGAAAGATGTCAAAGATGCAGCAGAAACTGCAGGTAAACTGCTTGACGCAGAGAAGAAATTGCTTGATGCCTTGTTTTAGTCTGTATATGTGTATAGACTCTAAATCAATATTATTGTTTAACTTTAAAACATCAAAACTATGTTATCTATTTTATGGTGGGTCTTAGTTGCCCTGTTATTATGTTGTGGTTTCCTTGGGTGCTTTATTAATAAAGTTCCAGGACCTATTGCTGTAGTACTTGCAACACTTATTGCTATCTTAGCATTGGATTTGCCTATTTCGTGGGGTTCATTTAGTATCATCGCCGCATTGGCAATTGCAAGTATGATTGCTTCTAAACTGCTTGTTAAACTTGTGAAGAAATTGCAGGAGTACAGCAAACGTGCCACGTGGGGAACTACTATTGGTTCAATAATCGGATTACTCTTGGTTGCAGGAGCATCTGCGGCTGATTCCAATGCTATGGTTATTGTCATGTTTGTCATTGGTTTCATTGTTCTGCCTTTTTTGTTGGCATTCTTGTTGGAATTAACCAACAAACAGGGAGCGCTTATGGCTTTGAAATGTGCTGCGTCAGCTACTTGCGCATATTTGGCTGACACTTTCTTGAAGATGATTGTATTTGCCTATGCAGTTTATGTTATGTTCTTCGTTAGTTAAATCGTATGTATATGAAACTGAAAAATATTATTGTTGTGGCATTAGTGGCTATGCTTGCTGCTTGCACAAACCAGGAGTCTCTTCTCAAAGACTATGAGAAAGCATGTGAAAAAGGCAACTACCTGAAAGCTTCTCAGATATTAGAGCAAATGGACAAAAAATACCCAAATGAAGAAGATTGGACAGAAGAACAGCAGGATCGCATAATTGAGGCTTCTGCTGTCTTGACAGAGAAAACCATGGAGAAGGCTGGTAATATCTTCGATGCATTGGGAGGAATGGAAGACTTGTTCAAAGAATAATAACAGACTGTCAGAATTTCATCATATCGAAATTATGACATGTCGTAACAGAGACAGAGAAGGCAACCATGTGAGGTTGCCTTCTCTGTCTGTTTGTATCAGTAATCATCTGTTACTTTTCTTCTCACATCACTCATGGTGTGAAAGAACAAATCAACTCTTGTAGTTTCTTGTCTTACGCTCGGTGAACTCGTAGTCGAGAGGCTCTTTTATGAGTTCAGGCTCATTGTCCTCACCCATGTAATGCCAACATGCAACATACGAGAACTTGTCGTCCTGACGCAGTGCCTCACCTTCCTCGGTCTGGTACTCCTCGCGGAAGTGACCGCCGCAGGACTCCTCACGGTTCAAAGCATCGATTGCCATCAGACGGCCTATCTCAATGAAGTCAGCCAGACGGAGAGCCTTTTCAAGTTCGTTGTTGAGACTGTCGGCTGTGCCCGGGATATAGACATTAGTCCAGAAGTCCTTCTTTATCTCGTCAATCTTCTTGATTGCCTCTTTAAGCGACTCCGCTGTACGACCCATACCTACGAAATCCCACATCACGAGACCGAGTCGTTTGTGAATCGTATCAACAGACTCCTTGCCCTGGATGGCCATCAGACGGGCAATCTTGTCATTAACCGCCTTCTCCGCCTCTGCGAACTCGGGACGGTCGGTGCTCATACGCGGCACGCCAATCTGGTCAGCGAGGTAGTTCTGGATAGTGTAAGGTAGTACAAAGTAACCGTCGGCGAGACCCTGCATGAGGGCGGAAGCGCCGAGACGGTTTGCTCCGTGGTCTGAGAAGTTAGCCTCGCCAATGCAGAAGAGACCCTTGACGCTGGTCTGCAGCTCATAGTCAACCCAGATACCGCCCATGGTGTAGTGGATGGCGGGGAAGATCATCATCGGGTTCTCGTAGGGGTTCTCGTCAACTATCTTCTCATACATCTGGAAGAGGTTGCCGTATTTCTGTGCCACCACATCCTTGCCGAGACGCTGGATGGCGTCGGAAAAGTCGAGGAAGACAGCCAGACCGGTGTTGTTCACTCCGTAGCCTGCATCGCAACGCTCCTTGGCGGCACGCGAAGCCACGTCACGCGGCACGAGGTTACCGAAAGCGGGATAACGACGCTCGAGGTAGTAGTCGCGGTCTTCTTCTGGAATGTCACGACCTTTAATTTCACCTCTTTGCAGACGCTGTGCGTCTTCGAGTTTCTTTGGTACCCATATACGACCGTCGTTACGCAGTGACTCAGACATAAGTGTCAGTTTCGACTGGAAATCACCATGCTTTGGAATACATGTCGGGTGAATCTGTGCGTAGCAGGGATTTGCAAAATATGCTCCGTGGCGATACATCTGCATGGCAGCAGAACCGTTGGAGGCCATAGCGTTGGTCGAGAGGAAAAAGGTGTTACCGTAGCCGCCCGAGCCGATAACAACAGCGTGAGCAAAGAAACGCTCTATGCGGCCTGTAACGAGGTTGCGGGCGATGATACCGCGAGCACGCTGTTCGCCGTTCTCGTCTTTTATCATCACTATGTCAAGCATTTCGTAACGGGTGTACATTTTTACCTTGCCCTTGCCTATCTGACGACTGAGTGCGGAGTAAGCACCAAGCAGCAGTTGCTGACCGGTTTGACCCTTTGCGTAGAAGGTACGGCTCACCTGTGCTCCACCAAAGGAGCGGTTGTCAAGCAGTCCGCCGTATTCGCGTGCGAAAGGCACACCCTGCGCCACGCACTGGTCGATGATGTTGTTGCTGACCTCCGCCAAACGATATACATTGGCTTCGCGGGCACGATAGTCTCCGCCCTTGATAGTGTCGTAATAGAGGCGATAGATGCTGTCACCGTCGTTCTGATAGTTCTTTGCTGCGTTGATACCACCCTGTGCGGCGATGGAGTGCGCACGACGGGGAGAATCCTGGATGCAGAAGTTTAGCACATTGAAGCCCATCTCGGCTAGCGAAGCAGCTGCCGATGCACCAGCCAGACCCGTACCTACAACAATGATGTCAAGTTTGCGCTTGTTGGCAGGATTGACGAGTTTTTGATGATTCTTGTAGTTAGTCCATTTCAGTTCCAGCGGACCTTCTGGAATCTTCGCCATCTTTGGAGTGATGACTTTCCCTTCGGCAGGAGCAGCTGCCACAGTGACAGCTGCTTTAGCTGCTTTCTTTGCCTTCTTGGCGGCTACAGCTGCAGCTTCAACCGCTGCATCAACAGCCTCTTTGACAGCAGGGTCTTGAGCTACACGCTCAGCACGCGCCTGCAAATCGTCAACCACTTCGGCGGCTTTTTGTTTCACCGTCTCGAGAGCTTCTGCAGCTACATCTTGGATAGTAGCCTTTATATCTTTTTTCTTTGCCATGATGTTAGATGATTTATTCAGTGAAACAATATATTATGCCAAGCAGTGAGCACCGATGTACATGCCGAGGAAGTAGAATACTACTGCAGCAAACATGAGGACAACGATGGTCGCAACGACGTTGCCGATAACCTTGATACGCGGAAGCCATATGAGGCTTGAGAGACCCATAGTATGGAGAGCAGACCAAATTCCGTGAGTAAGGTGAAACCAAAGAGCAGCAAGCCAAACAAGGTATAGACCACAGAACACAGGATGCAACCATGAAGCCCATGGAGTGAACTCAACACCTTCTTGAATCATAGCAGGGTCATAGATACCAGAGAAGAGATACTTGACGTAAGCGGCTCCATTCTGAGGGTCGAAGATACCTGTCTTTAGACCAGTGAGTTCCTGAAACTGCATCTTAAACCAGAAGTTGGCAAGGTGAAGTACAAGGAAACCAATGACGATGATACCGAGAACGAGCATGTTCTGCGACTCCCAGTCAACACCCTCCTGACGGGCAGTGACATCATAACGGTCGTTGCCGCGTGCACGACGATTCTGAATTGTAAGCCAGAAAGCATAAACAAAGTGAACAAATACGAGAAAAGCCAATCCTGCAGTGCCTATAAGAGCATACCAGTTAGCACCGAGGACAGAGCAAATCCAGTTGTAAGCATCTTCCGAGAAGATGAGCGCAAGGTTCATCGATGCATGGAAGAGCAAGAACAGCACCAAGCAGGTGCCCGTAATACTCATTACGAGTTTACGTCCAATAGATGAATTTGTTAACCACATAGAATTATTGTAATTTGTTTTGTTAATATGTCTTGTTTTGCGATATTTCAGGTAATGCACAATATGCACTGCAAAGGTACAGATATTTTTTTATTCATGCAATTTTCTTTTGTTCGCCCAATGATTTAGCAGAAAACAGCACAACACCGCTGCCACCAAACCAAAGAAAAAGAAACAGAAAAGCCAAATGTCTGTGAGGTCGGAATAACGACTCTTATAGTAACTGTTGACATCTGTCATATCCTCTATATCAAACGACACTGAGTCGTTCTCCCAATATATCTCAGAACAACCAGCACAAATCATACCCTTATCTCCGACAGCATGCTCCTCAACTACCGAATCATCCACACACACTGTTTCTCCTTCTACAGCAAAACAGAGCACACTGTCATTCAAATCTTGAATAAAAACGACACCTGAAGCATATACTTTGTCAGGGTGCTCCAAAATGCCGTGATGCATGTCGTAATTCATCAGCCTCAAACGCCAAGGTTGCTGAAGCAAAGGCACTTCGCGCACACTACCTATAGTGTCAATACCCTTTGATTTATGCAACATAATCTTGCCACTGAAATAACAGAGCATGAGAACAAGCATAAAAAGATAAGGGAATGCCGCAGCAACATAGTTATGCCTGCCGTTGCGGCGATAAATAAGCCACTCAACAAGAGCAAACACTGCACCCGGAATGGCGAGAACGAGAAGAATGCAAACAGTATAAAGGAAAGTCATGTGATTGTACAATGTTTACGGTTACCGTTTATTGCGCAAAGATACTACAATCATGTCAAATCTGCAAGTATCATGCTTACAAGTTTTCATTGTCAAGTTGCTTTCTTGCATTGTCAACAAGGAAATGCAAACGGTTATATACATTAGCGTCAGAAGTGCTACTGTCGAAGTCCAGAAAGAGCATGTTGACATCAGGATATATGCTTCTAAGTTTCTTCTCTATGCCTTTTGATATGACATGATTGGCTATACAACCAAAAGGCTGCAGACTTACTATGTTCTTAACTCCTATCTCCGCCAAGTGGCATATTTCACCCGGCAGAAACCAACCTTCACCAAAGTCTGCAGCAGTGCTGATAACCTGCTTTGACAATTGAGCAGTGTGAAAGATGTCAGTAGAAGGGCGAAAATAAGGATATGCTCTGCCTATGCGGTCATACTGCTTCACTATAAATCGGAGATATTTGTATATAAGGTCTGTCAACCACACCGGAGTTGACTCCTTACGCACATGCAACTGACGATTGGAATGCCGGCTGACGAAAGAAGTGGTGAAGAAGTCAACCAGACTCGGTGGCACTACTTCAACTCCCTCCTGCAAAAGCCAGTTTACCACATTCTTGTGTGAAAAGGAGTTATACTTGACATATATCTCTCCTACCATTCCCATGACAGGCACTTTTTTCTTGGTGTCAATGAGAGCAGAATACTCTTTTACTGCCTGTCTGAGTAGTCGTCTAAGAGTGGCAGGATCGCGTCTGCGCACAGCATCGGTAGCCACAGCAATGTATTTCCAACGAAGTGTGTCAGCCTTTTTGAAATCCATACGCGGCGCAGCAGAATGATATATCTTGTTAAGCGCATCGGTATATGCCATAGCATGCGCAAGCATCGGTATCACCTTTCTCCACTTGACCTCGAATCCTGGTTGCGTCATAGCGATGTCTCCACTGGTAGCAAGCGAGATGAGAGGCACATTTGCGAAGCCGCTGCGCACCATAGCGTTTTTTATGAGCGAATAGTAGTTGGTAGCACGACACTGACCTCCTGTCTGCGTAATGACAATAGCAGTTTTACTGAGGTCATAACGCCCGCTGTTCAAGGCGTTCATGATGCTGCCTATGACAATGGTTGCAGGATAGCAGACATCGTTGTTGGCATATTTGAGGCCGGTTTCGGCGTCTGCCTGAGTGCCAGTAGGCAAATTCTCCATATCGTAATCCACCAATGAAAAGAGAGCAGGAAGAAACTCAGAATAGCCTTCAGCGAAATAAGGTGCAAGAATAGTTCGTCGTCTGTCTTCCGCCACATAGGTCTTGGTGGTAACGAACTTGTCCGGTATATTCGCCAGCATAGGGTCTTTTCCTGTAGCATCACGCATATTCAAACTCTCAACAAGACTCCTTACACGGAGTTTGAGCGAACCTATATTGTTGACATCATCAATCTTAAGCACGGTAAGGTTCTTGTGATAACGCGATAATACAGACTGCACTTCGTCAAGTATGAAAGCATCTGGTCCACAGCCGAAACTGGTCAACTCCACCATCTGCAAACCTGCATAACTCTCTTCACCCACCATGCGCGCCGCCTTGAAAATACGATTTGGGTATGCCCACTGCGTCACTGCATTGAGTTCTTCATATACGCGACCTCCGGCATGCATAGCAGCATGCTCTGTGATTACATCAACACCCATGTCTGCAATGGCATAAGAAATCTTATGCTCAATGAGAGGGTCGGTATGATACGGTCTGCTTGCAAGAAGAATCACCAGTCTGCCTTCACGTTTAGCCTTCGCGAGCACTTCAAGACCTAGTTGCTCCAAAGTAGAGAGATAGTCGTTCTGAGCATTTAAGGCGCAGCGTACAGCTTTAACAGCAACACTTTTCTTCACACCGAGGCTGGCGAGATACTCCACACAGGAGGCAGTGAGCATCTGCTCATCATTGAAAGAGACCACAGGCGAGTCTAAAGGTATGCCATAGCGTTCTGCAGTATCAACAGCACTGCGGAGCACATCGGAGTAAGCAGAGACTATAGGACAATTGAAGGAGTTTCTGCTGCGTTCGTCCTCTTTCTTCTCATAAACGACAAAAGGGTAAAAGATGCGAAAGTCGGATGCTCTGCCTTCTTTCTTCATGTCAACACCAAGTTTGGCAAGTTCGGTGACATGCCCATGCATGAGCTTTGCAGGAAAACAGATGTTGTCTGCCATTATTGTTCTCACTCCCGACTCATAAAGTTTGACAGTAGAAGCACCTGACAAGACTGTTGTGATGCCACATTCAGCAAAGAGAGTGCGCCAAAAAGGCCAGTTCTCATATATACCCAGTCCGCGAGGAATACCCAATACAGGTGAAGAGGTTAAATGGTTAACAGGTGAAGTGCGTGAGAAAAGTAGTCGGTATTTCTCCTGTAGCATATTAACGCCACGAGTCTTGGCCTCATGAAAACCGGAATAGACTCGCTCACAGTTGTTCCCGCTTGCAAACACCCTGCCGTTTGCGAACTTGAACAAGCGTACCTGACAGCGGTTTTCACAACCGTTGCACAACTCGATAGAGGAGGTAAAGTCGTTGCCTGCTGTCAACTCATCCAATCTCATACTAACTGATGCTTAAAGGCCAGACAAAGATACTACATATATTTCACCTGAGCAAGAGGAGGTGGTTTGAAGGTGGTGTGAGATAAGGTAAGAATATGCTTCAGGTTACTATGAGGTCTCTATGAGGTTACTATGAGGTCACTATGAAAGTTGCTGGGCAATATATTAAGAATGCATAATAATGATGGAAGAGCATATTGGAGTGACGCAGAAACAACAATATAAAATATATAAAAGAGGTGTTGCGAGATTGAGAAAAAAGTATTAACTTTGCAGACGAAGAAAACCCTAAAATACAATACTCATATGACATTCACGACACAGGATTCAGAGCAACTTGCTGCCCGCGGCATAAGCCTTGCAGCGGCAGAAGAGCAGATGAAGGCCTTCAAGACAGGCTTTCCGTCATTAACCATAAGCAGTGCTGCATCAGCAGGTAACGGCATACTCGTCCCCAATGCACGAGAGCAGGAGAGCTACCTCGCTGCATGGGAGAACTACCTCCAGGAGGAGCACACGATTCTGAAATTCGTACCAGCTTCAGGCGCCGCTACCCGTATGTTCAAAAACCTCTTCGAGTACCGTGACGGCGGAGAGGAGACAGAGTTCATTAAAGACTTCTTTGCACACCTCGAATACTTCGCCTTCTACGATGAGTTGCACAAACTGATGCAAGCCAAGGGCATAAGCAAGTCGGAAGGCAGAGAGGTGGTGTCACTGCTACTTGACGACATGCATTACGGTCAGTTGCCCAAGGGTCTGCTATTGTTCCACAAATATCAAGACGGTGCCCGCACACCGGCATTAGAGCATCTGGTTGAAGGTGCACTGTATGCAAAAAACAAGAAAGGCGAGGTTAACCTGCATTTCACTGTATCGCATGAGCACAAAGCGCTGTTTGAGAAACACATAGCCGAGAACCTTGCAGCATACGAGAGCAGATACGGAGTACTTTTCAACGTCAGCTTCTCGGAGCAGAAAACCTCGACAGACACCCTTGCCGCCGACAAGGAAGGAGCTCCATTCCGCGACAAAAACGGCAAACTTGTATTCCGCCCGGGAGGTCACGGCGCCTTGATAGAAAATCTGGGAGAACAAGTGGCAGACATCGTATTTATAAAGAACATAGACAATGTCGTACCCGACAGACTGAAAGAGCCAACGATACAATACAAGCGTCTGATAGCAGGTGTGCTCGTGAGCCTTCAAGCAAAAGCTTTTGCATACCTTCGTGAGCTTGAGTGTGGTGTTTCGGAGGCGAAACTGCAAGAGATAAAGGCATTTGTAGAAAATGACCTATGCTGCAAACTGCCAGAAGGATTGTCAGGGGAAAGCCTCGCCGACACTCTGAAGAAGAAACTCAACCGCCCTATGAGAGTATGCGGCATGGTGAAGAATGAAGGTGAACCCGGCGGTGGCCCATTCCTTGTGCGCACCGACAAAGACGATTCAGTGCAGTTGCAGATTCTGGAGTCATCGCAGATAGCAGACAAGAGTCTGATGGCAAAAGCAACACACTTCAACCCGGTTGACCTTGTATGCGGTCTTCGCGACTACAAAGGCAATCAGTTCGACTTGAAACAATATGTTGATCCTCTGACCGCCTTCATATCACAGAAGTCGAAAGACGGACGCGAACTTCAAGCTTTAGAGTTACCTGGTCTTTGGAACGGTGCGATGTCAGACTGGAGCACAGTGTTTGTTGAAGTGCCTGTAGCGACTTTTAACCCAGTAAAGACAGTGAATGACCTGCTTAGAGAGCAACACCAATAACATTTTATTATTTGATTATTTACGATTTGGTTATTTAGTTGATTTTTCAGTTTATTTGAAGTGCAAGCGGTATTCTTTGATATGGACGGAGTTCTCTTCGATTCAATGCCCAATCATGCGAGGGCGTGGGAAGAGGTGATGAAGCGTCACAATATGCCATTCACAGCGCGCGACTGCTACGTCAACGAAGGGCGCACCGGTCAAGACGTGATACACGAAGCACTCGTGATGACAGGTCGCACAGACGTCAGCGAGGAAGAGATTTGGGGAATATACAAGGAGAAGTCAGAAAAGTTTCACGAGTTAGGCGGAGCACCTCCGATGAAGGATATTCAACCTGTACTCAGTTACCTGCAGTCGGTCGATGCCCAAATATGGATAGTGACAGGTTCAGGTCAGAAAACACTGTTTCAGCACCTGAGCGAGGTCTTTCCAGGTGTCTTCACGCGCGAGAAGATGATAACGGCCTATGACGTGACTCACGGCAAACCCAATGCCGAACCATATTTGAAAGCATGGGAACGCTCAGGTCTGAAAAAAGAGCAGTGCATTGTGGTGGAGAATGCACCGTTGGGAGTGCATGCAGGCAAGGCGGCAGGATTGTACACCATAGGTGTGAACACCGGCATACTGACACATGAAGACCTTGTAAAAGCAGGCGCAGACATAGTGCTTGACAACATGCGCCAACTGCTTGAGTTCTTACAACTGAAAGACCATATAGAGCAGAATGTGCTACCGTGGTATGATACTTTCGACAAAGGTCACAACAGGCAACATGCAGAGAAGGTAATAAAGGAAAGTCTCAGTCTTGCCAATAGTATTGGAGGTGAGGAGGTGAACATACTGATGGTTTATGCCATTGCAGCATACCATGACTTGGGTCTGCGCATCGACCGCGAGCATCACCACTTAGGCAGCGGCACTTTCATAAGAGAGAATAAGACTCTAAGGCAATGGTTTTCTGAGGAAGAGATTGAGACTATGGCACAGGCAGCAGAAGACCACCGCGCAAGCCGTAAAGAACCTCCACGCAGCATTTACGGTTGCATAGTTGCAGAAGCAGACCGCGACATAGAACCAAGCACCATACTCAGGCGCACCATACAGTTCGGCATGAAGAATTATCCGACTCTAAGCAAGGAGGAGCACCTTCAACGCGCATACGCGCACTTGACTGAGAAATATGCCGAAGGAGGTTACCTTAAGTTATGGATGCACTCACCAAGAAACGAGCAAGGTCTTGCCGAATTAAGACGACAAATGCACGACAAGGAGAGTTTGATGCAACTATGTTCACAGTTATATGATGAAGAAATTAAGAAAAAAGTTCAGTAGGTATTGTATATATAAATTATTTGCAGTACTTTTGCAGCCGCTTTCGGCACAGGCTCTCGTGAAGAAGCAAGTGGAAAGGCTTACCATAGTGGTGAAGTACTCCCGCCTGACCGATGATAATTGTTATTAAAGACAAACAAATGTACGCAATCGTAGAAATGCAGGGACAGCAGTTCAAGGCAGAGGCCGGCAAGAAACTGTTTGTTCACCGCCTGGAGGCCGAAGAGGGTGCTCAGGTAGAATTTGAGAAAGTGCTGCTGATAGACAACGAGGGTGCAGTAACAGTAGGTGCACCGATAGTTGAAGGCGCAAAGGTAGTATGTGAAGTAGTAGCCGATGTACGCGGCAAGAAAGTGCTTGTATTCCACAAGCGTCGTCGCAAAGGCTACAAGAAACTGAACGGTCACCGTCAGGATTTCACACAGGTACTTGTTAAAGAAATTGTATGTTAAACCCCTAAACAAATCAAGAAATTATGGCACATAAGAAAGGTGTCGGCAGTTCTAAGAACGGTCGTGAATCAGAAAGCAAACGTCTTGGTGTAAAGATCTGGGGCGGACAAACAGCAAAAGCAGGTAACATCATCGTGCGTCAGCGCGGTACAGTACATTATCCAGGTGTGAACATGGGTATGGGCAAAGACCACACTCTCTTTGCACTTGTTGACGGAATTGTTACATTCCACAAGAAACGAGACAATCGTTCGTATGTCTCTATTACGCCATTTGAAACGGCGGAATAAGCACAAAAGCCCCTCCGCATGAGGGGCTTTTTTGTTTATATAAATGAACAGGCAGTAACTGACCAAAAAGAAAATAATTTCATGTTAACACTCAAACAAATCTATGATGACAAACAGAAAGTCATCGCAGGACTGAAAAAGAAACATTTCCAGAACGCAGAAGAGGCAATAGAGCAAGTAGTAGCTCTTGATGCAGAGCGCAAGACCGCCCAGCAGCAGAAAGATGCAGCACAAGCCGAGATGAACCGACTCTCGAAAGAGATAGGCATGCTCTTCAAGCAAGGCAAACAGACTGAGGCAGCAGAAGCAAAGCAGAAGACAAGTGAACTGAAAGAGCAGATAGCAGAATATGAGGCTCAGATGAAAGCCGCTGAAGAGGCGCAACTGAAACTCCTGCTCACCATACCCAATGTACCATACGACATAGTACCCGAGGGCACTGCAGCAGAAGACAATCTTGTGGTAAAATCAAACGTAGGCGAATGTCCTGAAGGTTCAACTGTAGGCAACTGGCAAGGCAACGTAGTGAATGACAACGCCAAGTTGCCACACTGGGAACTTGCCAAGAAATACAACCTCATAGACTTCGACCTCGGTGTAAAGATTTCAGGAGCAGGTTTTCCTGTATATATAGGTAAAGGTGCACAACTTCAACGAGCACTTATCAATTTCTTCCTTGCAGAGGCTAACAAAGCAGGTTATACAGAGATAATGCCTCCTACAGTAGTAAATGCAGCATCAGGTTACGGCACAGGTCAACTGCCTGATAAAGAAGGACAGATGTATCACTGCGAAGTTGATGACTTGTATTTGATTCCTACAGCAGAAGTACCTGTGACCAATCTCTACCGTGACGTTATCATAGACGAGAAAGACCTGCCTATAAAGAACTGTGCATATACCGAGTGCTTCCGCCGTGAAGCAGGTTCGTATGGTAAAGACGTACGAGGTCTGAACCGTCTGCATGAGTTCTCGAAGATAGAGATAGTTCGCATTGACACACCCGAACATTCAGACCAAAGTCACAAAGAGATGCTTGAACATGTAGAAGGACTTCTAAAGAAGTTGGAACTGCCTTACCGCATATTGCGTCTGTGCGGCGGCGACATGTCGTTCACTGCAGCACTCTGCTATGATTTCGAAGTATATTCGGAAGCACAACACCGTTGGTTAGAGGTATCATCAACAAGCAACTTCGACACTTATCAGGCTAACCGTTTGAAATGCCGTTACCGTCGCCAGGAAGACAAGAAGACTGCACTCTGCCACACTCTGAACGGTTCGGCATTGGCGTTGCCGCGCATAGTTGCTGCACTCCTCGAGAACAATCAGACAGAGAGAGGAATACACATTCCGGCAGCATTGCAACCTTATACAGGATTTGAATGGATAGATTAATATGATTGGTGAACTGCTCAAATACATAATACCGGCACTGATAGTACTGGGTGCAACGTGGCTTGTCTTAGGCAAGATGCTAAAAGAAGAACGCCAGAAACGCGAGTATGAACTGCGTCGTCAAGACCGCACTAATACCATACCAATGCGTCTGCGCGGATATGAGCGTCTTGCTCTGCTGCTTGAGCGCATCACCCCTGAGCATATGCTGATGAACACAGACTTCAGTGGCATGACTATGCAAGACCTGCAACGTCAGTTGCTGCAGACAGTGCGTTTAGAGACAGACCACAATCTGTCGCAGCAGATATACGTAGGCGATGAGGTTTGGCAAGCAGTGATGCTCGCAAAAGAAGAGACACTAAACTTCATCAATGCAGTAGCTCTACAAATGCCAAAAGAGAGCAGTGCAATGCAATATGCGCAGACACTGCTTACGGCATACGCCAACAACGGTGAGACACCAACACAACGCGCACTGCATCTACTAAAAGAAGAGGCTAGAAAACTGATATAAGTCAATAGTAATGACATGAAACGCTACCTAATCTTTTTGTTCATCATCATAGGTCTTGCAGCATGTGAGACCGATTCAGAATGCAGGCAGACAGAAACAATTAGATGTGTGGTAGTGTTCAGTTGTGACTCATTAGTGAGCAATGAAGACACTATATATATCGCCACATTCACGAATATTGACTCTGTGACGGTGCAAGGTGTAGGCACAGACTCAGTACTTTACAAAAACAAAAAAAGTGTGAGCAAACTATCACTACCATTGCGCAGCGACACCACCGAGACACGTTATCATCTAACACTAAACGAGCAAGAAGACACATTAGTCATACTTCACACTAACAATGAGTACTTTGTATCGCTTGCCTGCGGTTGTTTCGTGTTTCATGAGTTGGACACTGCATTCGGGACTAACGGACTGATACAAAACTCCCAAGTGATAAACACCGCCGTACAGAATACTGAGCAAGACAATATCAGACTATATATCAGTTTCTAACTTCTTACATCTTGTCATATCAAATCAAAACTACTCATATTGTTGCTATTGTTTGCCTCGTATGTTTCAGCACGCGAGTACGCTGACACTGCTATCTGGCAGGGTATGAACCTGAAGATAGACATTGCCACTCCAGTTCTTGAACTTGCACGCTCGAAGGCACAACTGATGAGTTATGACATAGCGCTTAATGTAAGACTCAAAAACCGGTTCTACCCTACTCTTGAATTAGGTTACGGTCAAGGTATAACATCTGCTGCAGGTGGTAAATTCCGTGGTTTAGGCGGATATGGAAGAGTAGGTTTAGATTTGTCTGTACTCAAGAAAGCAAGGAAAAACAACATGCTTCTTGTTGGTGTTAGACTTGGCACAGCTGTGCAAGGTTGCGACATAACAGATGTACGCGTGTGGGATACATACTGGCAGAAATATACTAAACGAAACTACGAACATATGGTGCGTGCCGATGTATGGGGAGAAGTAGTAGCAGGTGTACAAGTACAGGTATACAAGTCGTTTCACATGGGCTGGTATGTGAGGCTAAAACTGCTTTTCACTCGCAAAGATGACGGCACACTGAATGCCTGGTACATACCAGGTTTTGGCTACAGACAAGACACTAATTTCGGTCTTAACTATTACTTAGGCTGGAAATTCTGATAGATACAAACAATAAAACTGCAAATTAACCAATATCATATTATATCATGAACTCAACGCAACTTCTTAATCGTGCAGCAGATAACATCCGCATTCTTGCTGCAGCAGCAGTGGAAAAAGCCAAATCAGGTCACCCTGGTGGTGCTATGGGCGGTGCAGATTTCATCAATGTGCTCTTCTCAGAGTATCTTGTTTATGACCCAGAAAACCCTTCATGGGAAGGTAGAGACCGTTTCTTCCTTGACCCCGGTCATATGGCACCTATGCTGTATGCGCAACTCTGCCTTGCAGGTAAATTTTCACTTGAAGACCTGAAGAACCTTCGTCAATGGGAGAGTGTGACACCAGGTCACCCAGAGCGCTGCATCGAACGCGGCATAGAGAACACCTCCGGGCCTCTTGGGCAAGGTCATACCTTTGCTGTTGGTGCGGCGATAGCTGCCAAGTTTCTAAAAGCACGCTTCGGTAACGTAATGAACCAGAACATCTACGCATTCATATCTGATGGTGGCATTCAAGAAGAGATTTCGCAGGGTGCAGGTCGTCTGGCTGGTCATTTGGGTCTTGACAACCTTATCATGTTCTACGACTCTAACTCAATACAATTGTCTACTGAGTGTAAAGACGTAACAAGCGAAGATGTGCAAAAGAAATATGAAGCATGGGGTTGGTATGTGCAGACTATCAATGGCAATAATCCCGCAGAAATACGCAAGGCTCTTGACAATGCACTTAAGGAAAATAAACGTCCTTCACTCATTATCGGTAAGACGATAATGGGCAAGGGTATTGTGACCGAGAATGGCGAGTCGTTCGAAGGCAAGTGCTCTACACACGGAGCACCACTCTCCAAATCCGGCGGCGGTTCGTTTGAGAAGACAATAGAACACCTCGGTGGTAATCCGGAAGAACCCTTCATGATATTCCCCGAAGTAGAAAAACTTTACAAAGACCGCGCAACAGAATTGCGTGGCATAGTAAACAAGCGGTATGAAGAATTCTACATATGGCAGAAACAGAACCCAGAACTTGCCACCACCTATGAGCGTTACTTCTCCGGTGAAACTCCTGAAATAGACTGGTCGAAGGTTGAACAAAAACCCGGAGCCGCTACACGTGGTGCTTCAGCAGTGGTGCTCTCTCAGTTGGCACAACAAGTGGGCAACATGATAGTAGCAAGCGCAGACCTGAGCAATTCGGACAAGACTGATGGTTTCCTGAAGAAGACACACGCTTTCGTCAAGGGTGACTTCTCCGGTGCATTTCTGCAAGCTGGTGTAGCAGAACTTACAATGACATGCGTATGTATAGGTATGGCACTCCACGGAGGTGTGATTGCTGCCTGCGGAACATTCTTCGTATTTTCCGACTACATGAAGCCTGCTGTACGTATGGCAGCGTTAATGGAAGTACCGGTGAAGTTCATCTGGACACATGATGCCTTCCGAGTAGGCGAAGACGGTCCTACCCATGAACCTGTTGAGCAGGAGGCACAGATACGTCTAATGGAGAAACTTCAAAACCATCATGGCAGAAACTCAATGCTTGTACTCCGTCCTGCTGATGCAGAGGAGACGACCATGGCATGGCGCCTGGCAATGGAAAACACAGAAACACCTTCCGCGCTCATATTCTCAAGGCAAGACATTCCCGCCCTGCCTATTCATGACTATGAAGAGTTCAAACATGGTGCATACATCGTAAGCAAAGATGAGAATCCCGATGTAGTGCTTTTGGCATCCGGCTCGGAGGTAAGCACCCTATTAGCCGGTGCAGAGTTACTTCGCAAAGACGGCATACGCCTGCAAATTGTCAGTGTTCCGTCAGAAGGGCTATTCCGTTCACAAAGCAAGGTTTATCAAGAGCTAGTGTTGCCCAAAGGTATACGCCGTTTCGGAATGACAGCAGGTCTAAGTTGTACACTCGAAGGTCTTATAGGAGAGAATGGCAGCGTATGGGGACTCAATAGTTTCGGGTTCTCTGCACCATACAAGGTGCTTGACGAGAAACTCGGTTTCACTGCGGATAACGTATACCGTCAAGTTAAAGAATTATTGGCTAAATAACTCTTAACCGTTGACAATTGACATAATAAAGAAAAGAGCTGTCATATTGCTGACAGTTCTTTTTTATATAAATATCATAATATGGAAGGACATCTATAGATTATGTTGTTCACGGGCATATAGAGCGGCACCATAAGCTCCCATAAGTTCAGGAATGTCAGTGAATGCGACTTCACGTCCTGTGAGCAACTCAAGCGCTCGTACGACAGAATGATTTCGCATTGTGCCTCCTTGCACAACTATATTAGTACCCAATTCTGCCACATCATGCAATTTAAGCACTTTATAGAGGCAGTTTTTAACAACAGAATAACTGAAACCTGCTGCAATATCCTCGACTTTAGCTCCTTCACGCATTGCCTGCTTTACTTTGGAATTCATAAAGACGGTGCACCTTGTACCGAGATCACAGGGGTGCTGCGCGAGACATGCCATTCGAGCGAAGTCTGCCGTGCTATATCCAAGTTGAGCGGCAAAAGTCTCTATAAAAGAGCCACATCCGGAAGAACAAGCCTCATTGATTTCGACACGCTTGATAGCGCCATTCTCAGCCCAAATTGCTTTCATATCCTGTCCTCCAATATCAAGCACAAAACTCAAATCTGGCATAATATTGAGCGCTCCACGATAATGCGCCATCGTCTCGACTATACCATAGTCAAGTGAAAAAGCTGTCTTAAGCAATGACTCACCATACCCTGTAGCGCAGCTGATTACCTCAAAATCATCGGCAGAGAGCGTGTCTCTCATATCACGCAATGCCTCGGCAAATGTACAGAAACTATCTCCATTGTTGCGTCTATAGTCAGTATAGACAACTTGAGCATCGTCATCAATCAGTACAAGTTTGGTGGTAGTACTTCCTGAGTCAACCCCAAGATAGAAAGTGTGACCAGTCAAGTTTTCCACAGTATTTAAAATAGAGCGTTTGACATGATGTGTATGTTTGGTCTCAAGCCAAGTCTCATAAGAGCGCTCATCAGTGAAAAGAGCAGGCAGACGCATTGAATAATCGACATCAGAGTCAAGACATGTATTGATACGTTGCATGAGGTCAGCGAGAATAACAAAATCGTTATCATCAGCCAACAGGGCACACCCTGTGGCAGGAATTATCTGAGCATTATCAGGTATAATACAATCTGCTTCTGTCAGGCATAGTAGTTTGAGGAACGACATACGCAGTTGCGGTAGGAATGCAAATGGGCCTCCGCAGAAAAACAACTTGGGACTAATATCCATACCTCTTGCAAGCGAACCTATAACCTGTGTAGCCACAGCATGAAAGACGGAGGCGGCGATATCCGCCTTGCTCACATTCCGTGCAATAAGATTCTGAATGTCGGTCTTTGAAAACACACCACAACGTGAGGCAATAGGATAGACTATGGTTGACTCACTTGCGAGACGATTCAGTTCACCGGTATCAACACCCAATAACGTAGCAGTCTGATCGATGAAAGCACCTGTTCCTCCAGCACAGGAACCATTCATGCGAATGTCAGGAACTTTACCTTTTTCGAAAAATATCATCTTCGAGTCCTCTCCACCCATATCAACAAAAGTATGCACGTCGGGATAGAGAACCTCCACAGTCCTTGCAGCAGCAACCACCTCTTGCACAAACCGACAACCAAGGCGTTCGGCAAACCCCATACCCACACTGCCTGTAACGACTACCTGCAAAGCGCAATCACCAACCCGCTCAGTCATTGCACGCATGATACGTCGAGCAGTATTCTGTACATCGGCATTATGTCTGCGGTAATCGTAAAAAAGCAAACGGCCGGCATTGTCAATCAGCGCCACCTTCATTGTGGTAGAACCTATGTCAATACCCAGTTTATATGTCTGACACATGTTTCTCATTGTTCAAATAGACCATCAGTCCAATGACAAAGGTAGTGAATGTTTTCCTAAGTGCCAAAAAAATAAATATAATTTGCATAGATAAGAAAAAAAAAGTACTTTTGCAGGCAGAAGACACTAACAACATTTAAGGAGCATCCTTTTATAGCAAAGGGACTCAATAAAAAAAGCAGTAATGTCAGCAATAAAAAGATATATAATTCTGACGTGTTTTTGTATGACACTTATTCTGTGTGTACAGGCACAGTCAGGTTCAGCCTCATTCGGGTTTTTAAATCTGCCATTCTCAGCACGTCTAAATTCGCTTGGTACCAACAATGTATCAATATCAGACGGCGAACTGAGTATGGCGTTAAACAACCCTTCACTTCTATCAGACGCGACAGACAAGAAACTGCAATTGAACTATGCATATTACATGAGCAGTATACATTTCGGTTCGGTAATGTACAGTCACAACTACAAACTGAATCGTTTTGCAGCAGCAGTACATTATCTTGACTATGGTACAATGCAGTATGCTAATGAATTGGGAGAACGAATGGAGGCTACTTTTGGTGCTCGCGATGTTCTTATTGACCTCATTTACGCCCGTCAATTGGGCAAGTACTTCAGCATAGGTGTAGCATTAAAGCCCATATACAGCGCATATGAAGGTTACACGTCGTTTGCTCTCGGTGCAGATGTAGGTGCACATTTCCAGACGAAAGACAGAGCATTCCAATTGGGTTTGACCCTGCAAAACATAGGCTGGCAACTGAAGAAATTCTACGAAAACGCTGATGGCGGCAGCAGAGCGATGCTACCTATGAACCTGCAGTTAGGTTTCGACTATCACTTCAAGCATGCACCCATCCGCGTAGGTATGACCATACACAACATGCAGCGTTGGAACTTAGGTTATGAACGCAGCGGAAAGAGCACATACGTGTTAACCTCCAAGAAGGGGATGACAAGCGAGGAATGGGCGTTGGCACAAGACAATGGAGCAGTGATGTGGTACGATATGGCGTTGCGTCACACTATATTCTTCCTTGACATAGTACCGCAGAATGAGCGATTCTATCTCACAATCAGTTATAATCACCGTCATCGTGCAGAACTTGCAATAAAAGACCAACGCTCTTTGGCTGGATTTGCAATAGGTGCGGGACTCAACCTCAAGCAAGTGCGGCTTGGTTTTGCTTTCTCGCAGTATTCAAAGGGTCAATACATTTATCAGTTCTCACTGACGATGGATATCAACGGAATGCTTGACAAGAAAAGGACTACTCCTGCAACTACAACCACAGAGACAACAAGCATTCCAGAAAAACAGGAGTCACCGGAAATAACGGAGACTCCCATGACCACGGAGAATATAGAAACCACAGAGAATGTAGAGCAACCTTCAGAGAACTCAGAAATATCCGAGGTAACTGAAGTTACAGAACCGACACCTGAGGTTACGGAAGTCAAAGAAGAAAGCACAGAAAGTACAGAAGTCACAGAGGAGATGCCCAAAGTCACGGAGGAAATTCAAGAACCTCAACAGCAGCCACAGCAAAATACCAAGCAGAAGACAAGCAACAAAAAGGGTAAATCAGGCTGGACTGTACTTTAATCCACAAAAGATTTATGAAAAAAATAGTGGTAGCTATTGACGGCTATTCGTCTTGCGGAAAGAGCACAATAGCCAAGCAACTGGCTCAGCATGCAGGTTATACGTATGTTGACACGGGTGCCATGTACAGAGCTGTAGCGCTATATCTGAGTCAAAATTCAATGATTCAAGAATTCAAAGACTCGGATGACACATACCAGGCTAAATTACTGAAAGAGAATATCAAACTATCATTCTTACGTACAAAAGAAGGGCAGCATATTTGCCTCAATGGTAAAGATGTGGAGAGCAAGATAAGGACATTGGAGATTGGCAATCTGGCATCACAGGTAAGTGCTATAGGAGCAGTAAGACGATTTCTCGTTGCACAGCAACAGTTGATGGGAGTGAAGAAAGGTGTAGTGATGGACGGAAGAGACATCGGCACAGTGGTATTCCCCAATGCAGAGCTTAAATTGTTTCTCACTGCTTCGGCAGAAGTACGCGCACAACGCCGATATGACGAGTTACTTGAGAAAGGCACACAGGCAGTGTATGAAGAAGTACTACGTGATGTACAGGATCGTGATTACAGAGACACACACCGTCAGGAGTCACCCTTACGTCAGGCGGAAGATGCCATAGTTATTGACAATTCACACATGTCAAGAGAAGAGCAGTTGCAAAAGGTAATTGAACTGTTCAACCAACATATCAATGGTTAGCATAGACACTCAGTCAGGGTTTTGTTTCGGTGTGGTAACTGCCATCAGAAAAGCGGAAGAGGAACTTCGTAAAGGAGGGACTCTTTATTGTTTGGGTGACATTGTTCACAACGGACAGGAGGTGGAACGACTTGAGCATATGGGTCTTGTAACTATTGATCATGAACAATTCAGCCGTCTGCCGAAAAGGTCGAAAGTACTCATTCGTGCCCATGGTGAGCCTCCATCCACCTACCGCATAGCTGCCGAAAAAGGCATTGACCTTATTGACGCCTCGTGTCCCGTAGTGAGGAACCTCCAACGCAAGATACTTGACACATATACACAGCATGCTGATGCACAAATAGTAATATTTGGCAAGGAAGGACATGCAGAGGTTGTTGGGTTGCAAGGACAGACCGACAACAAAGCCATTGTGGTGGAGCACTTGAGCGACATAAACAAAATAAATTTCCAAAAAGACATATACCTCTTTTCACAGACCACCAAATCAGTGGAGGAATTCAGTCAGTTAGTGAACAGCATGCAGACTGAGGTGACCGATGGAATAGTATTCCAGTGGCATGATACTATCTGCGGGCAGGTACGTAACCGTGTCAAGCATATCAGGGAGTTTGCAGCAGGAAAAGACAAGGTAGTGTTCGTAGGAGGGAGAAACTCTTCGAACGGCAAAGTGCTGTATGAGCACTGCAAGGCAGCTAATCCAGACACCATATTCATTGAGAATGCCGAAGAACTGACGGAAAAATACATACGCTCATGCAAAGGCAAAGATGTGGGTATCTGCGGAGCGACATCTACCCCGCTATGGCTGATGGAGGAGGTAAAAAAATGCATAATTCATAATGCATAATAATTCATAAATATCATGGAATACAGAATCAAGACAGTAGGTGTACTTACATCGGGAGGCGACTCACCAGGTATGAATGCAGCAGTACGAGCAGTGACACGTGCCGCCATATATAACAACATCAGAGTGAAAGCCATATACAGAGGCTACAAAGGTCTAATACTCGGTGAAGTGAAAGAGTTCACCACACAGGACGTGAGCAACATCATCCAGCGCGGAGGCACTATCATAAAGAGCGCGCGCTCAAAAGAGTTCATGACTCCCGAAGGCAGAGCACAAGCATATGAAACAATAAAGCGTGAAGCCATAGATGCATTGATAGTGATAGGCGGCAACGGCACGTTCGCAGGAGCACTAGCGTTTTCACAGGAATACAACATACCTGTGATAGGTCTGCCAGGTACTATTGACAACGACTTGTGGGGCACTGACATGACTATTGGTTACGACACTTCGCTCAACACCATCATGGAGTGCGTTGACAAACTTAAAGACACAGCAACAAGCCATGAGCGTGTATTCTTTGTAGAGGTAATGGGTCATGATGCAGGCTTTCTTGCCCTCAACAGCGCCATAGCAGCAGGTGCTGAAGCCGCTATCATACCTGAGCGCCGCACACAGGAAGAGCAATTACTGTCTTATATAGGAAACGGTTTCCGCAAGTCGAAAAACTCCAGTATAGTGATAGTAAGTGAGCGTCTGGAGGTCGGTGGAGCAGAAACTCTTGCACAGAAATTAAAAGAGATACACCCAGAATATGATGTACGCGTAAGTATTCTCGGTCACCTGCAACGCGGAGGCAGTCCCACAGCACAAGACCGCATACTCGCCTCTCGGCTCGGTGTGGCAGCAATACAAGCACTAATGGAGGAGCAACGTTGCATCATGGTAGGCGTAAAGAACGACGAGATAGTGTATGTGCCTCTGTCGAAAGCTATCAATGAGCACAAAGACGTAAAGCACGACAAAGTAGCAGCACTACAGATTCTGGCTATATAGTTGAGGTCGGGATGAGCTTAGGATGAAGTTATGGTAGCATATCTTCGGTTACCTCTATTTCATATACAGTCAGGTTCGTGGTCTGTCTACTATTCCAACCTCCTACTACAAGAGTGTATGTACCGGTGCTTACAGCTTGCCACTTGGCAGAGAACGACTGCACTCCGTGCGTAGTATATTTATTGCCGTACTGCACCGCAGCCTGCTGCCATGCCTTCTCAGCCGAGCCTGCCTTGATTACTTCGTCAGGTGAGAAGAAGCCCCAATAATAAGTAGATGTGTCGTCAGATGGTGTGATGGTGACCATATATGTGTCAGTGTTGTAATTGATATCAAATGTAAGGTTAGGATTGACAGGAGTAAAGGCGGTATGAAAACATTTCTTTACCACCCTACCCTCTACAGCACAAGTCATAGTGTTGACAGCAAAGCAGACAATATAATAGTCAGTATCACCTACAAGACCTTCACTGAAAACAATATGCTGTGCACCTTTGTAGAGATATGCCTCTTCGAAAGTCTTGCCCGGGTAGTCATAAGGCAGATACCGCACACACTGCTCTATCCAAAGTCTTGCAAGCACAGTGTCGGCATATTGGTCTGCATCAGTACACAATATATAGTCAGCAAAATAGGCAGCCTCATCGTTAGAAGGCTGAATATCCACAGCAACAGATATATTGGTAATGTCTGACACATTCACGCGGAAAGTAGTGCCTGACGCTTGCTCTGAGAATGTCATTGAGTCAATAGCAGCAATGACAACAGTGTCTTGAGGCCTGCCACGATGCCATGTCGCCAATAGTCCTGTGCAACCGTTGTCCTGAAGCATACTCAACGGCACTATGTCGGAAGTATTCTTCTGCTCCTCTTCCGTAAGCGTGAAGTCATAATATGTGAAAGCAGATGAAGCTCGAGTCCCATCCCACGCTGCCACAGAGAGCACATAATGGTCTGGGTCAAATAACGTGGTAAGGTCTATCACAACCCGTCCCTTGCTAAGCATATCCGTCTCCAGAAAGTCATACCTCACTGCCATATCAACAGTGGTCTGCCATGCCTCCTGATATGAATTGTAGGCGTATGCATTGTAGTCTGCATCAGAAGTGGCGACCCAGATATAAAATACTGATGTGTCGGATGGAGTGACAGACAGTTGAGTGTCACTAAGTCTGAACACAGTGAAGTGCACCTCACTATCGGAAACAAAGGTCACACTGTCGTTGTCAGATACGGGCAACGACATCAGCTCACGCCCTGCCTGCCAGATATGCATATCTGCAGTAACAGGCAATGCCAGACAAAGTAGGAGAGGAAGAAACAACTGTTTGCACATAAGAATATGAATAGTTAAAGAAAAAGCGGACAATATGCCCGCTTTTTCTCAGTTGACAAATAGAATCATTTTTCTACCTTGGCACCAAGGACATTGAACTTCTCACCGTCACGGAGAATATAGATCTGTCCGTTCTCGATCACCTTCACAGCATGCTTGTCTTGACGGAGGTCAAAGAGACCAGTGGTAGGATTAGTGGTGAAGCTGAACTCCTTGCTTGCATAGCCTTGGTCTGTGTCGTAAGCATAAACTACGAAGGAGTACTCAGTCTCAGGCTCAAGACCACCGATGGTAGCAACAAACAATGGTGCAGTAGCCTGCAGTTCAGGATAAGCTATCTCAGCCATTGTGCTGTCAAGAATAACAACATTGAGGTCGGCAAGTGATGTGTTATCATCAGTGATGGCGATAGTAACAACGGCTGAAGTGTCGGTAGTTTGAACGCTAATTTCACCTATAACTGGGTTCTCATTAGTCTTCTCTTCTGCGAGTGTCTTGAACTCGGGAACAGCCTTTGCAGTGGCATTACCTGCCTCGTCGTAAGCAATTACCCACAGATTGTAAGTTGTTTCAGGAGTAAGTCCTTTAATTACACCGGAATATTTCATTGTAGATTCCAGTGCAAGCGAACCGATAGTGTCATTGCCGATAGAGTCGTTAGCCACAACTATGGTCAGTTTGTCCTTTGATACGTTGTCGGTAGCACGAACAGAAATCTTGACGCTATTGGCAGTGATATCAGAGGTAGTAGGAGCCAGCAAAGTAGGAGCCTTCACATCAGCAGTGGTAAACGATACTACAAGGCGGTCAGCCTTTGCTGTCTGGTTGCCAGCCTGGTCCTTTGCGCTGATATAATAGGTGTATTCCTTATTTTGCTCAAGATTGGTGAGAGTGTCAGCATAGTTGTAACCTGAGATATAAGTAAAGAGCGATACCTTGCTGCCTTCAGCATCCTGAAGTTCAATAACGATATCCTCTTGTGCAGTGCCGTCATCGGCAGACATAACGGTGATAACTGCTTCTGTAAAGTCAGCACTCAAAGTCGCTGCAGCATTGACAAGTTGAGGAGCACGCACGTCAGGCATGGTAAAGGCAGGACCTGCTATCTGGTCTGTAGAGAAGTTGAGGTAGCCGTCAGAACCAAGTTCCAAACCTGCTACAACCCAGTTATATGCACCTGCGCCAAGACCAATGGTATCTTTCAGATTATAGGTGATAAGATAATTCCTGTTGTTTCCGAAAGACACAGCAGTACCTGTCTCGTCATACAGAGCAATATAGTAAGCATACGAAGCCGAGTCAACCTCCCATGAGAGTTCAACATACCCTGCCAACTCACCAGTCAGCACATTAGCCTGCAAGTTTTTCGGCTCATAGTAGTCAATGCCAAAGGTGAAGGTGGTGTCAATATAGTTGTTGCATCCGAGATAAACCGTACCATTATAGAGTTCTGACATACGCAGGAAGATGTTGTAGGTGGTGTTCTTCTGGAGTTTGAAAGTGAAAGGAGAATGAATGGTGTCATTGGCGATACTGTCAACTGCGAAGGATTCGGAGTTGGAATAAACAGTCTCCGCGCCGGATGAAATAGTCAATGAATAGAAGTAATTCTCCGGCAGATTGGTCAATTCATCCCACTTGATAGTAGCTTCTTCCTTTGCTTCGTCAATCTGCAGTTCAAAGCCTGTGATGTCAAACGACCTGATATTAAGCACTACGCCTTTGCCACCGTCTGTATAGGCACTGCCATTATTACCGCGGATATATATATAGTATTTACCAGGAATCAGGTTGTTGCTATAACTGCCGTATACATACTTTGCATATCCGTCTTCATTTGCGGTTCCATAGCCACTTTTTACATAGTACAGCAATACATCCGTTGAGTAAGAAAGGAGGTAAATTGTTGAATCCGCGTTATACGGTATTGGTTTAAAAACTGAAGCACTCTGATTGAAGAAAGCGAGACGGTCGTCAAGCGTTGAGTCATTAATCATCGGATAAATCTGTACTGCGAACCTTTGTGCCGACCATAAGGTATCCGTTGAAGCCAACCATAGAAACGAACCAACTGACATACCGGTCTGCTCTGCGGCAACGGCATAAATGTTCGATGTGGATGCTGTCTGCGCTACAGCGGCAGGAGCTTTTCTAAGAGAAGCGGCAGCCTGACTTTCCAAAGCGGCGTTGCCCTTCTCAAGAGTAACAGAACTAAGTTGCGGGGTGAAGTTATCAGTACGGAACTGATAGCCGTTCAACCGCAACTCTTGTGCATTAAGTGTCAGTGCCACCAGCACTGCACTCATAATCAAAGTAATCTTTTTCATACCTTTAATATTTTAGTTAAACATATTATTTCCATGCATTGTATATGTCTCTCGGCAGACACATGCATTTTGACAAAAAGTCGCGCAAAGGTAAGACATTTCTTTCATTCACGCAAGTTTTATGTGCGTTTTTCCGTATTTTTGTCACAAAAACAGTCAAGCAGGGCATCAATTGTCCAGTGTCAGCACGCAAGCAAGAGACAACCCGAAGATTGTCTCTTGCTTGTGGCAGGATTATCCCAATCCGAGTTAATCCATGCCGTTAATTTGCCAAGGTATTACTTGAGTTCAGCCAAGTACTTGATGGTGCGTACCATCTGGCTTGTGTAACTATTCTCGTTGTCATACCAGCTGACAACCTGTACCTGATAGGTGTCATCGTCAATCTTCGAAACCATAGTCTGTGTTGCATCAAAGAGTGAGCCGAAGCGCATACCTATTACGTCGCTCGAAACGATTTCGTCCTCGTTGTAACCGAAGCTCTCGTTTGCAGCAGCCTTCATGGCAGCGTTGATACCTTCCTTGGTGATGTCTTTGCCCTTAACAACAGCAATCAGGATAGTGGTAGAACCTGTGGGTGTAGGAACACGCTGTGCACTACCAATCAGTTTGCCGTTCAGAGCAGGGATAACCAGACCTATAGCCTTGGCTGCACCTGTGCTGTTAGGTACAATGTTCTGTGCACCTGCACGGCTGCGGCGAAGGTCACCCTTGCGCTGAGGACCGTCGAGAATCATCTGGTCGCCGGTATAAGCGTGGATGGTTGACATAATACCGCTCTGGATAGGAGCATAGTCGTTCAAAGCTGCTGCCATAGGAGCAAGGCAGTTGGTGGTGCACGAAGCAGCCGAGATAATGGTGTCGGCAGGAGTCAGAGTCTTGTGGTTTACGTTGTAAACGATAGTGGGCAGATCGTTGCCTGCAGGAGCAGAGATGACAACTTTCTTTGCACCGGCCTTGATATGAGCCTCCGATTTAGCCTTGCTTGTGTAGAAGCCTGTGCACTCAAGTACTACATCAACACCGAGTTTGCCCCAAGGCAGGTCAGCTGCGTTAGGCATAGCGTAGATGGTAATCTCCTTGCCGTCAACGATGATTGAACCGGGGACAACTACTGTCTTACCGTCTTCTGCATACTCAGCGTCTTTGTAAGCAACAGTGTGTTTACCTTCACCATACTTGCCTGCGAAACCGCCTTGAGCGGTGTCATACTTCAAAAGGTGGGCAAGCATCTTGGGACTGGTCAAGTCGTTGATAGCAACAACTTCATAACCCTCTGCCTCGAACATCTGACGGAATGCCAGACGACCAATACGGCCAAAGCCGTTAATAGCTACTTTTGTCATAGTCTTTTAATGTTTTGTTAATGTATTTGGTTTTGTTTGTTTATTTCTTCAAGCGTGCAAAGTTACAAATAATATCTGAATTACGGATATATTTCTTTATATTTTTTTCATATTTTGCTACACTAACATATCATTTTCTTCCAAAGTCTGCAGGTATTTCACCCCAGCGTTCTGTCTCCCACTTCAGTATAGGGTTCTGCCACGTATGTGTCTGAAGCCAATGTTCCGCCCTCTGTATAAGGCTGAAGAGCAGAGCATTCCGCTCTGTCTGGGCGAGTTTGGTCTTGGTATGTTTCTGCTTTACCCAAGATTGTGCAGTGCGGCTGTCGGAATATATAGGCAGCGTATTGTTGCCCTGTTTCTGAAGTTCAGCCAACCCATGCACTATTGCAAGAAACTCGCCTATATTGTTCGTACCCTCGGCAAAAGGGCCACGGCGAAACAACTCATGCTCCTCACGCTCACCGTTCTGGTGAATGTCCAGCAGATATACGCCGCGATACTCCATCATCCCAGGATTACCCGAGCAGGCGGCATCAACACACAAGGCAGGAATACGAATCTCTCCTGCAGTGACGCTCATAAGAAAAGTAGAGCTTTTAGCTTTGTCTGACCTTATTTTTGCTATATAGTCGTCTGCCGGCTTACCAAAGGCTTCCTCTGCCTCTTTCTTGGTATTGAAAGCCTTGTAGCGGGCGCCTTCAAAGCCCTTCACCTGAGCCTCACAACTCTCCCAGTCGGTATATACACCGGCTGTGCGACCACACCACACGACATAATATTTTTGTTTTGCCATATGAATTATTAGTGTTATCTTTGCAACGTCTAAATGAACAAACAACAAAACTGACTCATCGTAAATGACTTGGTCCTTTAGTTCAATGGATAGAATACGGGTTTCCTAAACCTTAGATCCGGGTTCGATTCCCGGAGGGACTACCTTGTTTGCTGTTTGGTTATTTACTGTTCGGACGTTTGTTTGCCGTTTGGACACCTATTCAGTCCTTTGACTTGCAAAGATAAGAAAATCATTTCATATATACAACACTATGCGCAAGATACTTCTTCTACTTATCCTTGTTGCCGCCTCTGTGATGCAGTCCGCGGCAGAAGTATATGTCGTAAACACAGTGCCCGACCCCAAGCAGTTCGGACAGGACTACTACGTAAGCAACCCGGACAAGATTCTGCAGGAATCTACCGTTGAGACGCTCAATCAGAAAGCCATCGGGCTTGACAAGGCGGTTGAAGTGGAGCTCTGCGTAGTAGCTATCGAGGCTTTCGATGAAAACAGTTACGGCGATGCCTATTCCTTTGCTCTCAAACTGTTCAATACATGGGGCATAGGCAAGGCAGGAAAGAACACAGGCGTGCTGCTCTTCCTCGCAAAGCAGAGCCGCGATATACAGATTATTACTGGAGGAGGTATGGAGGGTCTGCTGCCAGACATCACATGCGGACAGATTCTGGATGCTAACCTCGACTACCTTAGAAACGGCGACTGGGACAACGGCATGATAGCCATTGTGCAGGGTATTGAGAACCACCTCATGACAGATGCTGCCAAGGCTGAGCTTCTGCTTGGATACAAGCCGAAGGAGGTTGATACCTCTATGTTCAACTATTGCATATTCGGTTTTATACTCCTTATTATATTTGCCATAGTCGGATATAAGAAACTGGAGGCTAAGCCCGGACAGCGCAAAGAGGCCATACAGGCACAGTCATCAGGAACACAGACCGCAGCCGGATGTCTCAGTTGGATCTTCCCGTTCCCAATGCTCTTCTTCTACTTGTACTATCGTTTTGCCCGCAAGAATGTGCACGAGATTCCTGACAAGTGCTCCGAGTGCGGACATGACATGGTGCGTCTGCCTAACGATGCCGAACTGCCTTACCTTACAACCGTACAGAGGGCGGAAGAGCAACTCCATGCTATGGAACACGATGTTTGGCAGTGCCCCAACTGCAAGCATGTGCACGTGCAGTCATTCAAAGGCAGGAACGCAGGCAAATACGGCAAATGCCCTCAATGTGGAGGACAGACATACGAGACAACAAATCGTGAGACTGTCAGTCGTGCCACTTATACGAGCACAGGTCAGCGCAGGGATACATGCCGCTGTGCCAACTGCGGATATGTAGGCACAGTTATGGTTACTCTGCCTAAGCTTGAATACCACACAAGCTCAAGCGGAGGCGGCGGTGGCGGATACCGCAGCAGTGGCGGTGGTGGTGGCAGCTGGGGAGGAGGAAGCTCCTTCGGCGGCGGTGCCGGAAGAAAGTTCTGACATCATTATATATCAAACATTATACATTAACAATCAAACTCTAATCTTTAAACATCTATGTCAAAGAAAACTCTTTCGACCATCATTGTTATTGCAGTGATTGGTATTATCTGCTTCTGGATGTTTGGCAAATACAACGCTATGGTTGCCGAACAGGAGAACGTTGAGACCGCTTGGGGTCAGGTTGAGAACCAGTATCAGCGTCGTATGGACCTTATTCCTAACCTCGTGGCTGTTGTCAAAGGTTATGCTACTCATGAGAAGGAGACTCTTGAGGGCGTCATCGAAGCACGTGCAAAAGCTACTCAGATCACTGTCAATGCTGACGACATCACTGAAGAGCAGCTCCAACAATTCCAGGCAGCTCAAGGCGAACTCAGCCAGGCACTCGGACGACTCATGGCTGTTGCAGAGGCTTATCCTGACTTGAAGGCTAACGAGAACTTCAAAGACTTACAGACACAACTTGAGGGCACCGAAAACCGTATTGCTGTGGCTCGCAACACTTTCAACGAGCAGGCACGCGTTTACAACACTCTCATCCGCCAGTTCCCGAACAACATCGTAGCTTCTATCTTCGGATTCAAGAAGAAACCCTACTTCGAGGCTGACGCTGAAGCTAAGCACGCTCCTAAGATTGAGTTCTAAATAATGGACATATTTCTTATTATTCTCGCAGGAGTATTTCTGATGGCAGGATTGGTAGGCTGTATAGTACCGGTTCTGCCATCAGTACCTTTGTCCTATATAGGTCTGTTGTTACTGCATGCCACCGACCGTGTGCAGTTCTCCACTCAGTTTCTCCTCATTTGGCTTGGGGTGGTAGTGATCATGCAGATTCTTGACTATGTGGTGCCGGCGTGGGGCACAAAGCGTTTCGGAGGCAGCAAACTCGGTGTGTGGGGTAGCACAATAGGATTGGTGGTCGGAATGTTCTTCGGACCATGGGGTATTGTGGTCGGACCTTTCATCGGTGCTGTGGTCTTCGAACTCTTTGACGGAAAGAACGCACTCGCTGCCATGAAGGCCGGCTTCGGTTCTTTCATCGGACTGCTCTGCGGAACTATTCTCAAACTCATCTGCTGCGGCATGATGATTTATTATTACATCAGCGAACTGATATGAATACAAAGCGAATACTGAACTATCTTACAGCACTCACGCAGAACAACAACCGCGAGTGGTTTCATGCGCACAAGGAAGAATATACTGCATGCCGTCTTGACTTCGAGGAGTTCACTCAGCAATGGATTGAACGGATGACGGCTCTTGACCCAAAGGTGGCAGGACTCACACCGAAGGACTGCATCTGGCGTATATACCGTGACACGCGTTTCTCTCTTGACAAGACGCCTTATAAAGACCATTTCGGCAGTTTCATTGCAGAGCATGGAGGAAAGAAAAGTCAGTATGCTGGCTGGTATCTGCACCTGCAGCCTGGCGAGTGCATGTTTGCTGCTGGTATGTGGTGTCCTGAACCTGAACTGCTAAGGGCAGTGCGAATGTCAATACTTGACAACTATGAAGAAGTGGAAGATATAATGTCTGCGCCTGACTTCAAGGAGTATTTTGCCGATTTCGACACCTATGCCATGCTGCGAAAAGTGCCTGCAGGATTTCCGCAAGACTTTCAGCATGCCGACTGGCTGAAACGTAAGACATTCACCATATCTTGTCCTCTGACAGACGAGGAAGTCTGCCAACCTGACTTCCTTGACCGTTTCATGCATATATGCTCCGCCGCCAAACCTCTGAACGATTTCCTTAATTACACTTTCGAAGAACTATAATCAGACCTATAGTAATCTTATAGTGTTTCTTCGAAGGAGTATCGAAGGGTTGTCGAAGGAATAGCATAGAATTCCGCTACCCTCGCGCTACTTTCACGATACCAAGACGCTACATATACGCTACCATCGCGATACCTTTGATACAACAGAGAGTTGCCATTTGGCAACTCTCTGTTGTTGATTGTTGTAGGAATGAACATATTGTTCAAACCCAACCATTAGAGACTTAGAATGCTATGATGGCACGGATAACTTCGTTATTAGAAGAACCCTTCTGACCATTCTCTTTGGTGATATCTCCAACAGTGAAAGGCGTTGTGCCCTGCATGCCTGTTTCAACATCTACGGTCTCATAGCCGCGATACATCAACAGAGTTGTAAATCCAAACACAACAGTTGACAAGTCCATCTGTTGAACAGTGGCTTTGTAAGGCTCTTTGTCAAACTCATAGTGAGCAAGGAAGATTTCACCCCTTTCCTGGTGAGTAGCGTTTGCGTACTTGATCTGGTCATCTTCGCTAAGTCCTGACTCTTCTTTGAGCCACTTCTGCCAACGTGCGTTAGCCTCAGCGAGTTCTGTCTCGTATTTGGTCTTTTCATCGGCAGTCATCGCGTCGATTTCATCCTGAGTCTTAATGGTGACAGCAGTTACACCGAAGTACATGAAATAGTACTCGCAAGGAAGAAGACCGCCATACAATGCGCTGTAAGGGAAATAGAGGTCGGTAGCGGAAGCGATATAGCCCTTGGTAGGCAACTGGTCTGCACCCGAAATCTTGCTCAGCACGTTGTTCATCTTCGACAGATTGTCGTTGTTGTGATTAATAAGCATTTTGCCCTCTCCGTCTTTATCATCCTTGTTGAAGTCAGACGGCTTGGTGAGAGCGGTGTTAACCATCAGACCAGCCTCGAAGATGGAAGGAATATACCAGCGTGAGGTTGTGAGAGGAGTCTCAACATTCTTAACAAGTTCAAGAGTGTTGGTGTAGATCTCCAGAGGATACTTGGCAGCATCGGGGTCGGTGTTCTGGAATTCTTCCATCACATAGGTATAGGTGTATCCGCCTACACCGCAGTAACCGTCACCGGCACGCAGTTCTGCGTTGATAAGATAAGGCTCAATCTGATCTTTGTAACTTGAAAGCTTCATACCCCACTCAGCCATACTTGCCTCTTCGCGGCACCAAGCAGACTTCTTACCACATTCAGGAGACGTGAGAGGATTGTCGCTTTCGCTTTCAATACCGAAGAAACGTGAAGTGTAGTCCTTCTGCCACAGACCCGGAGTACCTTGCTTGAGCGACATAGCCAGACCGTGAGTACAGTTAGGATAGTCAGCCTCAAGAATCGGGTCAAACAGAGTCGGGTTACCAAGCCAGTAAACAACAGCTATGATGTCTTTGCCTGTTGCCTTGTTGCCCCATGAACCATCGGAATAGAGGAAGTCACCTACCTCGATAGGCTCAAGCACGGTGATGTTCGACTTGGCTGCCTTAACATCAGGATACTCCTTGATAGACAAAGTGATTGTCACTTCACCAGTCTTGAGAGCCTCAACGACACCGTCTTTGTCAACAGTAGCGACACTTTCGTCATCGCTCTTCCACTCGAGAGTATAGTTTTTAGCAGACGAAGGGCTAACGGTATAAGTGAGTTTGATAGACTCACCCTGCATCATAAAGAACTCCTGGAATGCCTCAGTAAAAGCAATCTTGGTAGGAGCGTTGTCCTCAGGAGTAGGATCATCTTGAGGTTTGTTTTCCTGATTACATGCTGCCAAAGCGGCTACTATAGCCACCATTGACATGAAATAAAAGAACTTTTTCATTGTTGTTATGATTTAATTGATTTAGTTAATCAAAAGTAGTAGTTGAGCGAAATCTGGAAGCCGAGGTTCTCAGTGCCATAGAGACATGACCATCCACCCGGGCTAACCAGCATATTGTACTGCTCAACCTTCTCGCTGATAGTGCTGTAACCTTCCATGATAGTGTAGGTCTGCGGCTGGAAAGTAAACATGATAGGAGTGAAAGTAACAGCAGCACCGAGAGATATACGGTCCTGGAAGAACCACTCGATACCCATATCAACCTGAGCACCTATACCATGGTGTATGCCTGAGTTGTTGGTTTTGAGAGGACGCGCCCAAGCGATACCCTGCTTTGCACCGGCAGCATTGTCGGGGTTGAGAGCACCAGTAGTACCTGCAATCCATCCTGTATAAGGCATAGTGGAAGGTATCTTGTTGAGGTCAGAGATACGGTTTCCGTAGTCGAACTTGAGTATACCACCGCCAATAGCATAGAGGAAACTGAAGCCCATAGTGAATTTGAGTTTCTTACCCTTAACGAACTCAGCACCTACAGCGAGGTTACCGGAGTTGAGGTCAGACCTAACAGCATCAGCCACCTTGTTCTCCGACTGAGGATTCAAGGCAACAGCGTTGTCGTCCTGCACATATTCGGTGTAGTGTATATGACTGCCACTGAGACCGAGAGAAACACGGAGATTCCAGTTTTCCTGGAAGCGATATTTCATACGGAAAGCAGCAACCGGGTCTTGCGAAAGACAATACATCTGTTTTTGAATAGCCATATTGCCAGCTACAGTACCATTGACAGCCTTACCGAGGTCAGGTCGCACTGTCAGACGTGAAGCGAGGCTGACGGGGTTGAAGGTAACACCGATAGCGATGTCGCCAACCTTAGGCTCGTTCCATTCCTTCTTCTCTTGAGCCATGATGACGGGAGCCGCCATGAGTGCTGCGAGAAGTATTGACATTAACTTTTTCATATTCATCCTTTCTTTAATGAATTGTTAATTAACCTAGTCTCAGACAAGGATTAGAGTTTCTCTCCCGGCTGGAGCAAGTTGGGGTCTGAAGTGTAAGCTACAGCGGCCATCAGGACATCATACATGTAGCTGTTGCCACCTACGAGGTTGGTCTTTGAAACCTCAGCAAAATAGTCAGCACTTGCCTCTTCGAACTTCTTGCTGTCCTTGTTGTAAGCATAGGTAGTAGAGAACTTGCCCGGATGGTTGGCATCTACAGACATGCTGCACTGAACCTTAACTTCGTCGATAACCTGACCAGGCTTTACACCGTATTGCTGTGTAAAGTAACCGTTCTTGTCAGCTTCAACATCATATCTGGTGTAGTTCATGTTGCCTTTGTCATCCTTGATACCATAGTAGATGAACACTTGAGCATTGGGTACAATCTCGGGGTCATTAGCCTTGCCGGACTTGTCGCTAGTCACATAGCGTACATAGCCTTGCACAGTAGCCTTGTCAGGGAGGTTAACCTGATTGATTTCGGTTGGTTCTTTTTTGCAACCTGTTGCGAGCAGCATCAAAGCTGCTACAGCGAAGAATAATACTTTTTTCATTTTGATAAAAATTAGTTGGTTGTTTATTTATATTGTTAGTTAATTTATATCCAATTATGAAACGCCTTTCTACAGTCAAAGAGCAGTTATTCACTCTCCTAAGACTCAGATAACATACGTTTCAGCGGGCAAAGATACGACAATTATTCGTTATATCCAAACAAATGAGAAAAAAAGTGAATGAAAAGTAATTAAAGGAGGGGGTAAGGGTATAGTGATCCTATAGTGGTCGTATAGTGTTTTTGTGGTGAAGGATCAGGGGTGAAGGAGAGTGAGACAACGGGCAAGAGAGTCAGTCCAGTGCGGAATACGAATATTATATTCGGTCTTTATTTTCTGCTTGTCAAGGACAGAATAGTGAGGCCGTGGAGTTTTGGCAGGATACTGTTCAGAGCGGATAGGCCGCACGTCACAGGTGATGCCTGCCAGACGGTGAATCTCACAAGTGAAGTCATACCACGAGCAAACACCCTCGTTGGTAAAATGGTAGATAGAGGGAAGACCGCTTTGCTCTTTAGGCTTTTTACTTTCCACTATAGTCATGATAGCATTTGCAAGGTCGGCAGCATAGGTGGGTGTGCCAATCTGGTCATAAACTACATTGAGCGAGTCACGCTCCCTGCCAAGGCGGAGCATAGTCCTGACGAAGTTGTTACCAAACGAAGAATAGAGCCAAGCAGTGCGTATGATGACCGCCTGCGGGCATGCGGCGAGAATAAGTTGTTCTCCAGACAGTTTGGTGCGCCCGTAAGCAGTCTGGGGGTCAGGCAGGTCATTCTCTTTATAAGGCAAGCAGGCATTGCCGCTGAAGACATAATCGGTAGAAACATGTACGAGTAGTGCGCCAGTCTCAGCGGCTACTAGAGCGAGATTCTCGGCAGCAACAGCATTGATGAGATATGCGGTCTGCTCGTCCTCTTCAGCACGGTCAACATTGGTATAAGCAGCACAGTTGATGATGACATCAAGAGAATTCTTCTTCGCTATAGCAGTTATGGCATCGCGGTTAGTGATGTCAAGCTCCTCAACATCAGTGAAGAACCAGTTGTGATGAGTGTTGCTTTTAGCAATAATGCGCATCTCGTTGCCGAGTTGACCGTTAGCGCCTGTTACCAAGATATTCATATAACCCTAACCCCTCCTAACCTCCCCTCAGGGGAGGAAATTTTATAGTGATTTTTTATATTCGCTGAAAAAAGGATGATATTTGTCTTTCTCCGAGAGAATCATCTTGTCTTCAGGTATGCGCCAGTCTATAGCGAGTTCAGGGTCAGTGAGCAGAATACCTCCTTCAGCTTCGGGGTGATAGAGGTTGTCACACTTGTACGAGAAGAGCGCCTGCTTAGACAAGACGCTGAACCCGTGCGCAAATCCCCTCGGAATAAGGAATTGGCGGTGATTCTCAGCAGTGAGTTCGGCAGCATACCACTTTCCGAAAGTAGGACTGCCCTCTCTCAAGTCAACAGCAACATCAAGCACAGAACCCTCGATACACTGAACAAGTTTTGCCTGAGCGTATTGTCCTTTCTGGAAATGCAAGCCCCTCACAACACCATACTGCGAGCGAGAAAGGTTATCCTGCACAAACTGCTGAGTGATACCCAGTTTACGGTAACGCTCCTCATTATAAGTCTCAAAGAAGAAACCTCTTGCGTCTCCAAAGACCTGCGGCTCAATAAGGAGCAAGCCTTCAATGTCAGTCTTGATAATATTCATAGCAATTGCAAAGGTAGCACATGTTTGCGACATCTGCAAATTGTTTGTAACTTTGTGCCCTTAAATGACCAAATCAGGCATAAACAGAGAGGTAGTAATGCTTGCCTTTCCAAGCATACTGGCAAACATCACAATACCGCTTGTGGGTATTGTGGACACTGCCATAGCCGGTCATATAAGCAATGCTGCCGCAATAGGAGGCATAGCCATAGGCACTATGCTGTTCGACCTGTTGTACTGGAACTTTGGTTTTCTCCGTACCGGCACAGCAGGCATGACAGCACAGGCATGGGGGAAATTCTCCCATAACCCATCAGCGAGTAAAGACCACTATGCTGACAGAGCAAAGACCGCTACGCTGACAGAGCAAAGACTGCTAACCCCTAATGACATACTCAGGCAGTCGTTGTTTATTGCCTTATGCGGAGCTGCGTTAATACTGCTGCTGCAATGGGTGTTCGTTACTGTCACTCTGTGGTTTGTGCCCTGCTCTGCCGAAGTGGCTCAGTTTGCAAGACAGTACTTCTTCATACGCGTCTGGGCAGCGCCTGCCACACTATGTCTCATGACGCTGAAAGGCTGGTTCATCGGCATGCAGAACACCGTGGTGCCAATGGTTACTGACCTTGTGGTCAACTGCGTCAACATGTTTGCCTCGTGGATTCTTGCAGTTTACACTCCTTTGGGAGCAATGGGTGTGGCATGGGGTACTCTCATAGCTCAATATTCAGGCCTTACAGTTGCCTGCATCATTCTGTTAAAGAAGTATGATACACGAATCAAAGGAGTTACTAAACTCTCATTATTGAACTTCCAACTCCTGAAACTCAACACCAATCTATTCGTTCGCTCACTATGTATGATGGTTGTATATGTAGGCTTCACCTCGTTAGCAGCGAAATACGGTGACACTGAGTTGGCGGTTTCAGCTATCATGATGAAGTTCTTCATGCTATTCAGCTATTTCATTGACGGCTTCGCCTATGCAGGAGAAGCACTCACAGGCCGATTCATAGGCTCCAAAGACAAGCCATCGCTTAGAACAGCGGTGAGGGTTCTGTTCGTCTGGACTACTGCTATCGGACTGGTATGCACGGCTATTTATGCCTTTTCGGGTACAGACATGGTACGCCTGATGACCAACAAGCCGGATGTCATAGAGTGTTCAAAGAATTATATGATTTGGCTAATTTTGATGCCTCTGACAAGTTGCCTCGCCTTTATGTGGGACGGTGTCTTCGTTGGTGCAACAAGAGGAAAGGAACTGCGCAACAGCATGATATTCTCTGCCATCGGGTTCTGCCTGACATATATTCTTCTAAGCGAAAGGTTCGGCATACAGGCACTCTATCTGGCGTATCTCGTACACCTCCTCGTCAGAACAGCATATCTGACACTGAAATGGGAGACTAACGGTAATTGCCTGGAATACAAGCAATAGTATATGAATCACCTACTAACCACCTACTAACCACCTACTAATCACCTACTAACCACCTACTGAAGGTATAGTCAAGGTATCTGATTACCATGCGGTTGTGAGACAAACTGAAGCCTCGTGTATATAAAACATGCCGAATGACAATAATTATTACATGGCAGAAATAACACGAAGCAGGTATAGATAGTACAAAGTAAGGGCGACCCGATGTGGTCGCCCTTACGCAAGGTGATGCAAGGTGCATAACAAATGATGCACTATGCATTATGAGTTGTCTTATGGTCTTTTGAGACGTGCTCCGTCTGCCTCAGGGTCGCGCGGACGACGTGTCTCATGACCAAAGCGTTCGTCACGGCGAGGATACTGACGGTTCTCACGAGGATTGCCTTCAGGACGCGGTCCTCTGTCAGTGCGAGGAGTCCTTTCAGGGCGCGGACGGCGCTCAGGCTCTACGTATCCTTCCGGTCTTTCCTTCAGGACCTTAGCCGAGAGGCGGAACTTGCCGGTCTTCTCATCAATCTCAAGTAACTTGACATTGATAGTGTCACCTTCAGCAATGCCTGTCTCTTCCATAGTCTCAAAACGTTTCCAGTCGAGTTCGGAGATATGGAGGAGTCCTTCCTTGCCAGGCATGAACTCAACGAAGCAGCCGTAAGGCATGATAGACTTGACAGTAGCCTCATATACTTCTCCCACCTCAGGCATAGCAACGATAGCGCGTATCTTGGCGTATGCGGCATCAAGGTTCTCCTTGTTGTTAGAAGCAATCTCCACTATGCCGTGGTCATCGTCCTCGTCTATAGATATGACAGTGTTGGTGTCAGCCTGAATACCCTGTATGATTTTTCCGCCAGGACCAATGACAGCACCAATAAGTTCTTTGGGTATAGTGAATGTGATGAGTCTTGGAGCATGCGGTTTGAGGTCAGGACGCGGAGCAGGCATGCACTCCTCAATCTTGTCGAGGATATACATACGTCCTTCGTGTGCCTGCTTGAGAGCGTTCTCCAATATCTCATAACTGAGTCCGTCAACCTTAATATCCATCTGACATGCTGTCAGACCGTCGCGAGTACCTGTGGTCTTGAAGTCCATATCACCAAGGTGGTCCTCATCACCGAGTATATCTGAGAGCACAGCATAGTTCTTGCCTTTATTCTCAGAGATAAGTCCCATAGCAATACCAGACACAGGCTTCTTGATAGGCACACCAGCATCCATGAGGGCGAGAGTGCCCGCACATACTGTAGCCATAGAAGACGAGCCGTTAGACTCAAGTATATCGCTAACAATACGCACGCAATAGGGGTAGTTGTCAGGAATAATAGGTTTGAGAGCACGCAAAGCGAGGTTGCCGTGACCTATCTCTCTTCTGCCTACTCCACGCTGAGCCTTAGCTTCACCAGTGGCAAACGGTGGAAAGTTATAGTGCAGAATAAAGCGGTCGTAGCGTTGTACGATAGCCTCGTCCACCATCTTCTCGTCACGCTTCGTACCGAGTGTGACAGTAGAGAGTGACTGCGTCTCACCACGTGTAAAGATGCTGCATCCATGAGGACCAGGCAGAGGAGATACCTCACACCATATAGGACGAATCTCGTCAGTACGGCGTCCGTCAAGACGCTTGCCTTCGTCAAGTACGGCACGGCGCATAGCCTCTTTCTCCACCTCATGGTAATAGCGGTCGATGAGTGCAGCCTTGGTCTCAAGTTCCTCTTCGGTGAACTGAGCCTTGAACTCCTCGCGTATCTGTGTGAACATTTCCTCGCGGTGGTGCTTGTCGGTGTCAGCAGAAGTAGCCTGAGCATAAGCCTTGGCGTAGCATGCATCGTGCACAGCCTTGCGGAGTTCTTCGTCGTTCTCCTCGTGGCAGTACTCACGTTTCACCTCCTTGCCATAAGCCTTCATCATCTCAAGTTGTGCTTCACACTGAGGTTTGATAGCCTCATGAGCAGCACGAATGGCATCAAGCATCTCAGTTTCCGAGACTTCCTTCATCTCGCCTTCCACCATCATGATGTTGTCAAGTGTAGCTGCCACTACAAGTTCTATGTCAGCACGCTCACACTGCTCGAAGGTAGGGTTGATAACAAACTGTCCGTCCACACGTGCCACACGCACCTCAGAGATAGGCCCCTCGAAAGGAATGTCGGAGCATGTGAGAGCAGCGGAAGCGGCAAGACCTGCGATAGACTCAGGCATATCAACGCCGTCAGCCGAATAGAGTGTTACATTTACAAATGTCTCTGCGTGGTAGTTGTCAGGGAAGAGAGGACGCAGGGCACGGTCGATAAGACGTGCTATGAGAATTTCATAGTCAGAAGCCTTACCTTCACGGCGTGTGAAACCGCCAGGAAAGCGCCCCATACTAGCGAACTTCTCCTTATACTCCACTGTAAGGGGCATAAAGTCAGTGCCCGGCACTGCATCTTTAGCCGAGCACACAGTGGCAAGCACAGCAGTGTTGCCAAGAGTCACCATAACAGCTCCGTCAGCCTGCTTGGCGAGTTTGCCAGTCTGCAACGTAATCTCACGACCGTCAGGAAGCTGAATGGTTTTGGTTACTATATTCATATATAAGAAATTGTATTATGAGAGCCGCATTGCTCTCAGGTTAATAAAACGTCTCTGTAAAAATCGTGCAAAGGTAATGATTATTTTTTATATACACAAGCCTCGTGAATTATATAAAGAAACCACTCAAAAAAAGAGGCACATTCTCATGCGCCTCTTCTTTCATGTATCGGAATTTATTTTACCATGAACTTCTTACCATTCTGGATAACAATGCCCTTGTAGTCTTTGCCAACCTCAACACCGAGAACATTGTACATCGGAGTGTTGATATCAAGTGCCTTGATATCCTCGAGAGCGTCTGCAGCCTGTACAGGGCCTTCGTAAGAGAAGTGGATGGTTGAGCCAAAGTGTGACTTGGCAGTACCGTCAATCTTAATACCCTTGACAGACTTTTCCACCTTGACAGAACCGGACTCAAGGAAGAAGATATGAGTAGGCGTATATTCGCCATCATCATCAAGTTCTGCATCAGTCATTAAGTATGAGCCCTGACCTTCAGCGTATCCTTCCAAAGAGAAGGCAAGCATGGTGTTGTCATCGTAGGTGTCGGTAATCTCATAAGTGCCTTCAGGTATGATAATGTCATCATCGGTAGCAGAGAGCATGAAGCCAATAACCAGACCACTCGGCTCATTGTTAACGAGATAGAGATATGCCTCTGAAGCAGTTGATAAGGTATCTTCTCCAACAGGAGCCACATAAATATCGAATATCTCTTCAGCCACGAACTCTCGTTCAGAAACCTCCTGAGGCTCCATTTCATAAGGATTCTCTCCCTGACCGCCTTCGATAGGTCCTTCATATACCGCGTTGATAGTAGAGCCAAAGTGTGACATGGCAGCAACAACTATCTTCACGCCTTGAGAAGACTTGGATACAGTCACCGTACCTGACTCAAGGAAGTAAGCTGATGTAGGATAATATTCACCATCAGTTGTATCCAACATGAAGTCTGTCATATAGTAACTGCCGTCGACGCCAAGTTCACCCACACCCGCTGATGCCAATACAGTACCCATATTCTCGGTAAAGTCGATGGAATATGTGCCTTCAGGCACAGCAGTCTCTGAATCAGATGCTGCAACATTGAATGCAAGGAACAATGCACCTACCTCGTTTTCAAGGTATATATCCACATTGGGATAGTTATATTGTGTCCAGTCATTAACAGTAATATCCTCCGGTGCGAAGTTTATAGTAGTAGGAGTCTGAGGCTCGTATGCATAAGGGTCGTCGCCCGAGCCTTCTTCTACTAATGCGCCAGTGTAGTCAACCAAATAGAGAGTGTTGCCTACGAGCATACCGCCTTCGAAGTGATACTGATCCGGTATAGGGGTGGGAGAGATGGTAAGCCATGCGTCATTAGGATCATCATAGTCATTCTCACCTGTTCCATAGTAATAGTAGCAGTACTCTACATCCAGATTACCGTTGTCTGTATTGTACGTTCCAGAGAATTCTCCAATCTCAGTCATATAGAGGTCATAAGCCAGACCTACACCGCTGATTGTATCAGCCAACACTGTGAAGTGGTTGTAAGCACCTTCATCACTGTATTCCTCATAATAGATATAATATGCATCGTTAATATTAAGCATGATAGTATCCATCTGAGGACCTGAGCAAGAACCTTCCGGAGCAGAGAAAGCAACATCAATAGAAAGGATGTGAATCTGACCTGCCTTGGTTGACTCAGTACCAAGAGTAGCGGTGCTACCTACTTCCATTGTGACAACAGAAACAGAGTCCTGTGGAGCAATCCAAGTAGCAGTCCAAGTCATTGAGTCCACAAGCACACTACCTGCAGAGGCCTCCATAGTGGTAAGGCGCTTTCTGTTGGTAGCTCCGTTAAGATTGAGCACGATAGACTCGATGAAAACATCACCTGCGTCAATAGTGATAGTATTGCCTGCATAAAGGCGAAGAGTAGGAGTGCCGTTTGTGTTGATTACAGGAGCACTCTGTGTATTTGAACCTTGCCCAGGAGTGATGCATATACCCTGAGCAGTCATGTTGTCTGCTGCCATCTCAACAAATGAGACATTACCAGCATAGACTAATACCACTGCTGCAAGCGCAGCAAAAAGAAGAGTAATTTTCTTCATAAACATTGTTGTTTAGTTAGTTATTAATATGATTGTGTTATACTAATTCCGATTTTGGCTGCAAAGTTAAACCTTTTTCCAATAATACACAAATAATTCATGAATAAGAGCATAAAAAGAGCATCATCATAGCTTAGCGTCATCGGAGACATACATTCCTTCGTATGCAGTGGGATACTTGCCACAAAGCATGTCAAGAGTGAGAGCACCAGGTCTGCCGTCAGAGTCAAATACAATCTTTCCTGAGAGGTGTCTGACGGTATATTTGGGGAACTCACCGAGAATGCCAGCATAAGGCACAATGCTATCAGCGGAGAGGTTGCCTCTGCTGTCGATATCAACTGCAGGAATAGTCATGTCGATAGTGACAGGCATGTGATTAGAGAAGCATACACGCTTAAGGAGAATGTTGTACTTCATAGTATCGTCAGTGAGTCGCGTGAGTTCAGCTTCGATGTTTCTTCCGATATAATCGCTGTAAACGGTGTCACCGTCTGTGACTTCATAAGAGCCGTTGGTAACCGTGACCGTGCCTATGATTCTGCCAGTTGGCGTGTCAGGCACGAACTGACTGCTTGGAGGGGCGCATGATACAAAGAGGAGAAAGAGGAGAGTTGAAAATAAGTTAAGATGTTTCATATTGTATAAGTTTTATATTGTCAAAGGTAGCGTGAAAGTAGCGTAATGTTCCGTTCATGTTCCGTTGATCCTATAGTGATCGTATAGTGGTTTGTCATATTTCCAATATAATTTTCCCACCAAAAGTGAGAGGTCGTCCGCTCTGAAGGAAAGTGTTCCCCATGGAAACAAAGCGAAAGACATCATATTTTGTCTGAGTAAGATTCTTCCCCCAGAGAGCGATGCTGACATATTTCATTTTCAGAGTAAGGTTGGCATTGAGCAGAGCATAAAACTGTTGCCGCTCGGTGTTCTCCTCATTCCAGAAGAGAGGTCCGAAAGCCTGAGTGTTGAGGTTGAGCACAAGTGCATGAAAGACCTTGTGACGGAACTGAAAAGCATAGTCAGCGCTTAGGGAGAGTGTGTGCTCAGGCACATAAGGCACACGGTTACCTGAGAAATCCTGCTTACCGTTGTCATAGCGGACAAAAGCCGCATAAGTATAACCATAGTCAGCCTTGAAGGTCAGACCTTTCCACAGGATTGCGGCAGATAACTCAGCACCAATACTCCTTGAGCGGCCAGCATTGGTCATAAGCCGCCCAGTGCCACGCTTGGGAAAGACAGTTAACTGTTGGTTGAAAACTTCAAGTTCATAGAAGGTAAACGCGCCCTGCAACCGAAGGTCACCATGAGTATATGTGCCGTCAACTCCAGCCTCCACATCAAGACAACGCTCGGGTTTATATGTTACCACCTCACTTGCATTGTATTCGCTTCCCTCCGAGAAACCGACTCCCATGTCATTCATCATATCTGTCATCATGGTGTTCTGAAGGATGTCTGAGAAGAGTTGTGTGTTGAAGCCTCCGGCCTTGTAGCCCTCGCCAACAGAGAGGAAAGCATGCCATTGAGGAGCATTGTAACTGACAGCGAGTTTAGGCAATGCCTCGAAACAAGGCAGAGCAGAAGTGCCACTGACGACACTGTGAATCTCCCTGAAATCGGTTACAGATGTGTTGGCGACCTTATAATGCAGAGTACCCTCGGAGAGATAGCGGAAATGTCTGTATTCGAAGTCAAGCCTCAAGCCAGCCTCCAGTTGCCACCTACCCCATGTGAGATATGAGGTATGGTATGCAGCGACATCGGCAGACTGAGTAGTAAAAGTGCTACCTATGACAAAGTCATCCTCCAGCAAGAGCATTTCAGCATCAGGGAAAGCGGTTCTCAACCCATTGTTGGCGCTACGGAGAATCAGCGAGTCGATGCCAGTACGGAAGAAATGCACCGGCGCCGACATGCTGTTGTGTGAATATGAGAGCGAGACGCCGGTTATCCAATCCCAAACAACCTTTTTGCCTTTCATGGTGTCGGTTGGTTTGAGCGTCAACTCCTGCGAGACATAGTGTTCCTGCTGTGCCTGCGTGAGTGTGAAATAAGGCAAGGGGAGGTAGTCCTGATCCATCTGCATCCGGTCAAGCAGGAACTGGTATGATGTTGCTCCACTGAGGACTACAGTCTGCAGAGGCATGCTGTAGTTGCTGCCGAGAGTGAGGCTGTGCCTTGTGTAGCGGCAAGTGTCATTATGGTTGACAGGTTTGTCAGGCTGGTGATAAGGAAAACCTCCCTGGTCAACGAAATTATACGAGACGAAGGTACTGTTTTTGTAGCCATGAGAGTTCCTGCCGTCAAACCTTAGCCTAAGACCCGCCTCCTTACCCGCATCAACGCACTTGCCATCGTATTCATTGACAAAGCAACCGTCAGTACGGCGATATGCGCCTGCGACAGCAATACCATACTGACTGGAGTTTTTAGAACCTATTATATCATAATGCCCTGCCTTAGCCTCAATGCTGTTATGGTTGCCATAGCCGATGTATGCCCTTGTTCCCTGCCAGTCGAGCGGTGAAATGGTCTCCACAAGCATGACTCCACCTATAGTGTTTCTGCCAAACAATGTACCCTGAGGCCCACGACATAGTTGCATACTTCGGATGTCGAAAAGGTCGAAGTCGTATGCATTCTTGTTGGCGATGCCTACTCCGTCAACATATATTCCGAGCACGGGATTGTCAATTCTCGCTCCGAGGCCACGCATATATATGGTAGAAGTCATGCGACTACCATAGTCAGGCACATAGAGGTTAGGCACAAGTGCTGAAAGGTCTTTGTAGGTAGCGCGCTGTTCCTGCTCAAGTTGACGCATATAAAGTGTTGTCATAGCAGAGGAGTTGCTTTGCTGCACGGCAGCGACACGCTGGTTGACCACAGTGACTTCGCGTAAAGTATCCTGCAAGTCAGCAGTCACTGATCCGGTAGCATAGTCTGCCACCAGTACTGCCAAACACAATAATATATATGTGATTTGCTCTTTCATCAAACAGGGTGCAAAGGTAGTGCGTTTTCCGCCAACACACAATCACTATTTGTTATGATTTGCATATTAAGTAGAGTTGTTATATCTTTGCAGGCAAGAAATGAACAACAACAAATAAATCTTTACGCTTATGAAAAAAGCTTTACTCGTTGTGGCAGTCCTGTTTGCCGCTCACTGCTTAGAAGCCGATGTATATACATTTAATGGCTTCAACTCATCACGTAACTACGAGAACGGTATTCTATTCCAAGCCGAGAAGGGCACAAGTGAAGAAGGTCCTTCAATGTCTTGCAGCGGCAACAACAACTGCAGGATAAACATACTCTCTGGTAGCACGGTGACCGTGAATACCGGATGCGTGAACATAAACTCGATAGTGCTTCATCTGTACTCCGGTTCAGACATGCCACACATGAGCATGACCGCCAATGAAGGGAGCATAGATACTACATTAGTACCAGAAATGACTATCACATGGACGAATCCCGGATACCCGGTAGCCAATGTAGTACTCACATTGGTTGAGACAGATGAGCCGAGCAATGTCACATACGATTTCCAGAAAAACAGGATACAAATAGCAAGTGCCGATATAGACATGGACGGAGAATACGGTTACTACGATGTTGTGGACGGAGTACTGAAAGACACCATAGACATCGTGCCTTCAAAAATAATAATGAACAGTGTGTTTGACACCTTCTGGGAGGAGTATTACTACTCGTTTGAGGTAACAGACAAGGTGACTGGTCATATAGTAACACTCACGTATGAGCCGGAGAGAGAAGGAGATTGTACAGGTGAGTACGATGACTACGGGTGGCCTGATTTAACATCAGGACATGTAGATATACCCGGCGGTGAGTCATACGATGGCAGTTACAAATATCTGAATATACAGAAGAATGAGGCAGATACGAGTCAATATGACGTAAAGATGTTTGTCATAGCCAAAAACCTTATACTTTACAGACTTGATTACACAGGTGCTTTGACAGGTGAAGTGAAGAATTCCAAGTACGACCTTGAGCCCAAGACTTCGGAGACATTCAATATAGCAGTGACAGAAGCGGACTATTCCGATTACAACCTGAATTATTACAACGAGTTGGAAGTAAATCTGTTTGACAAGGACTATAACATGATAACCCTTGTGTTTATGGTTAATGCCATGAGCAAGAACAATGTGATTCCCGTGGGCGAATACAAGATAGATGACACAAAGGCTATAGGCACTGTGATGGCATCATCGGGTTATGACGACTATGGTGCCACAGAAGGCAGTATGCTGGAGTTCAACACAGTGGAGATGGCAGACGACAGCACAGAGTATCTTGATGCGTATGCAACATATTTCATTGTATCCGGCAATGTAAGTGTGCAGTCATCGGAAAAAGGCTTGAAGATTGTTGTGGCAGCCAAGTCGTATAACGGCTCCACCATCAATGCCGCATATGAAGGTACCGTTCCTGGTGAGAGCACAGCATTAGAGTATCTGCGGCCGACAGATACCGACGCACCAATGTATAACGTATTAGGTATAGAGGTAGGCAAAGACTACAAAGGCATTGTCATTCAAGGAGGCAGGAAAAGAGTACAGAATCCGGAATAAGGATAAAAGATACAAGATGAAAACGAAGCGGTATCCGGTCATGATGACATAGATACCGCTTTGTTTACTATATATTGGCTACAATACTTGGCTTAGAGTATCTGTTTTTCAGGAATACTGTTTCACGTCTTCGGCAGTGATGTTGTTGCCACAGAGAATTATAAGACGCTCCACAACGTTGCGGAGTTCACGTATATTTCCCGTCCAACTGCGTGCCTTGAGCGCCTCAACAGCTCCGTCATCGAAAGTTTTGACCGCCCAACCCTGCTCAGCACATATCTGCTCAGCGAAATATTCAACAAGGAGTGGTATATCTTCTTTTCTGTCGTCAAGACGAGGGACGTTGATAGGTATGACATTAAGTCTGTGGAAGAGGTCTTCACGGAAACGCCCTTCCTGAATCTCATGCTGTAGGTCTTTGTTTGTAGCGGCAAGGATACGCACATTGACCTTGATAGCCTTATCACTACCCACGCGAGTAATCTCGCTCTCCTGCAATGCACGCAACACCTTTGTTTGAGCGGCGAGACTCATGTCTCCTATTTCATCGAGGAAGAGTGTGCCTCCGTCTGCCTGTTCAAACTTACCTGCACGGTCTTTTACTGCGCCAGTGAACGAACCTTTCACATGTCCGAAGAGTTCAGACTCAATAAGTTCGGAAGGTATAGCTGCGCAGTTGACTTCTACCAGAGCCTCTTGTGCACGGTTGGACTTCTCATGAATGAGTCGTGCTACGACCTCCTTGCCAGTGCCATTCTCACCAGTGATGAGCACACGAGCTTCTGTAGGCGCCACGCGCTCAATCATATCACGCACACGCTGAATGGCGGCACTCTCGCCCACCATGCGGTTGCGCGACTGAACCTTTTTGCGTAGCACCTTAGTCTCTTTAACAAGACTTTTCTTTTCGAGCGCGTTCTTAACCGTGACCAAAAGACGGTTGAGGTCAATAGGTTTCTCTATGAAGTCGAAAGCGCCATTGCGAATGCAATCCACTGCCGTCTCGATGTTTCCGTGCCCCGAAATCATCACAATAGGACTCTCAACCTCAGCGTCACGCAGAGCGGAAAGTAGTTCAATGCCATCCATCTCCGGCATCTTGATGTCGGAAAAGATAAGGTCGAAGTTGGTGTCGGTAGCCACCTGCAAACCCTGTTTGCCATTCTCGGCGAGGACAACGGTGTATCCTTCAAACTCGAGAATGTCTTTCAGCGTGTTGCGAATGCTGCGTTCATCGTCAATTACGAGTATCTTAGCCATAACAGTAGTTTTGATTAATGTTCGATGTTTGAAGTTTCAAGTTTCAGGTTTAATGTCTTAGCCTCCTGCCAGATAGCCTCCATCTCGTCGAGAGTCATGTCAGAGAGTGACTTGCCAAGTTCATGAGCACGCCGCTCAAGGTAGTTGAAACGCGTTATAAACTTGCGGTTGGTGCGTTCAAGCGCATTGTCAGGGTTGATATGATACAATCTTGCAGCATTGACAAGCGAAAAGAACACATCGCCGAACTCAGCCTCCATCTTGTCGCTGTCCATATTGTCAATCTCGGCCTGAAACTCGCGTATCTCCTCCTGTACTTTCTCCCAGACCTGAGAACGCTCGTCCCAGTCGAAGCCGGCATTGCGTGCCTTGTCTTGAATACGATGCGCCTTGATAAGCGAAGGCAACGCCTCAGGTACACCGGCGAGAACCGTCTTGTTGCCACCTTTCTCACGGAGTTTTATCTGTTCCCAGTTTTGCTCAACCTGGTCAGCATTGTCCGCCTGCATGGAGTGACCATAGATATGCGGGTGGCGAAAGATGAGTTTGTCGCATATACGGTTGCATACGTCAGCTATGTCGAAGTCGTCTGTCTCGGAGGCAATCTTAGCATAGAAGACTACATGCAATAGCACATCGCCAAGTTCCTTGCATATCTCCTGCATGTCGTGTTTAATGATAGCCGAGGTGAGTTCGTAGGTCTCCTCAATAGTGTTCTCTCGCAGTGATTCCATGGTCTGCTTTCTGTCCCAGGGACACTGCGCACGCAGTGTATCCATCACTGTAAGCAGACGGTCGAAAGCCTCAAGTTGCTGTTGTCGGGTAGAGGGCATTGTTGAAAGATTAGAGATTAGAGATTAAATAGTATCGATTAATATTCGTGATTCATCATAGTTATCTGACCCTGGTCATTCATCTGTGCATAAGTCCACTGACGAAACATATCACCTATAATAATCACTCTTGCACCTGTTGCCAGTTCAAGGTCAAGTTCAATATGTCGGTGACCAAAGATATAATAGTCATGGTGAGACGACTTTTCCTGCTCTTTGGCATACAACACAAGTTCCTCATCGTTCTCACCTTTGTATGCAACCAATTCTGCCAACTCCTTCATGCGACTGCGTCGCGCCCATTCATAGCCGAATGCATTACCCCACGCCGGTGGCACCAAGGCAAAGAGACGCTGCAACAGAGAGTTGTGAAAGATACTTCGCAAGAGCATGAAGCGGCGTATCTTCCTTCTGACAGACTTCGGGTAACGTGCCAGCATGTCTGACGGTATGAGTCCGTCACCATGAGCAAGCATACAGCGTTTGCCGCATATTGTCAAATCCTCCGGTCCGCAATGTATTTTCACTCCTGTCTGCTTTTCAAGCCAACCGAAAGTCCAGATGTCGTGGTTGCCTGTGAAATAATGTACCTCAATACCCTTGTCTGTCAGACTGCGGAGAGTAGAGAGAGTCAGAGCGTATTCTTCAGGCTTACCCCACACATACTCATACCAGAAGTCGAACCAGTCGCCAAGAAGATATATGGCAGTGGCATCGTGAGACAACTTAACAAGCAAGTCGCAGACCTGCTTTTCGTGTGCCACCCTGTCGGCCAAAGCACGGGAACCAATATGTGCATCACTGAGGAAATATATCATGGCTGGCAGTTGGCATTACATCATTCCAAGTTCGAGTTTGGCTTCTTCCGACATCATGTCCTTTGACCACTCAGGTTCGAAGACGAGGTTTATATTAACTTCTTTTATACCGTTGATTGACGACAGTTTCTGCCTTGCATCTTCAACCAGAAAGTCTGCCGCAGGGCATGAAGGCGCGGTAAGTGTCATGTCAACATTGAGAACACCCGTATCTTGCAAATCAACCTTGTATATAAGACCAAGGTCATATATGTTGACCGGTATCTCTGGGTCGAACACCGTCCGAAGCATCTGTATTATCTTTTCTTCTTTCTCAAGAAATTCGTTCATGATGAATTGCTTAATTGGTTAACTGGTTGATAATGCCGTTTTCAACATCAAACACTTTACTGTCCTGACCTGCACCGGCGAGTAAGTCAGTGAGATGCTGGCGGTCGGTGTCGGTGATGAATATCTGTCCGAAGCGCTCTGACGATACCAGACTAATAATACGGTTTACACGCTCTGCATCAAGTTTGTCGAATATGTCGTCAAGCAAAAGTATAGGTTTCTCAGTGTGTGCATTCTCTGTAAGCCACACCGCCTGAGCGAGTTTCAAGGCAATGAGGTATGTCTTCTGCTGACCCTGACTACCAACCTGCTTGAGCGGGTATCCTGACAATGTCATCTCAAGTTCGTCCTTGTGTATGCCCTGCGAAGTCCAACCCAGAATCAGGTCCCGCTTGCGGGTTGCGACATATGCTTCGCTGATATTTCTGTTCTGAAGTTGTGAGACGTATCTAAGACCTACCTGTTCTCTGTCGCCCGCTGTACTGTTGTATATCTCCTGAAACCTGTCAACAAAAGTATGTATGAACTCTTCACGCGCCTGATAGATATACTCTGCATGCGGAGTCATTTGCAGTTCAAGCACTTCAAGAAGAGAATCATCAACATTCCATTGATCACTCTCGCTGTCAGCCAATTGTTTAAGCAGTGCATTCCGCTGTTTGAGCAAGGCATTGTATTCCGTGAGATGCTCAAGATACACGCGGTTATGCTGCGATATCACACTGTCTATGAAACGACGCCGCTCGTCAGAACCCTCAAGCACGAGTTCCTGATCCTTAGGTGAGACAAGCACAAGAGGTATGAGACCAATATGGTCTATAAGCCGCTTGTAGTCTTTTCTGTCAAGCCTGAACTGTTTCTTCTGACCGCGACGCAAACCGCATGATACATTGACATACTCTTCTCCCCTTAGCCTCTTCACCTCTTCACCCATATCATACACCCCTTGTATCATCGCCATCTCGGCATCATGGTGTATGTTCTGCGAGTCAAGACTCGAGAGCGAAGACTTGCAGAAACTCAGGTAATACACGGCATCAAGCACATTGGTCTTGCCCATGCCGTTGTTGCCAATGAAACAGTTGACATTAGGCGAAAAGGTCAGTTCTGCGGACTCTATGTTGCGGAAGTTCAGTATGGTCAGTTCTCTAAGATACATGGGGCACTCTCGTGTTTGTAGCGGTTGACTTCTGTAACACACAAGGCTTCGAAGCGGTCAGGCTCGTCAACCATAACAGTGGTGTCGGAAGTCACATTGATAATATATTCGGGATTGTCGAAGTCAGGAGTGACACCTATCGGGAAACCATATACCACGAACCGGTGCGAGTTGCGCGAAGTGTCTTGCGTCTGCCAAGACAGGATATGACCGTCAAGACGCATATTGACAGGAGGCAACGACAACTCATTCTCTGCGGCAAGGGCTATCGGCGGCAAGGCATAAGAACGATAGTAGTCACCGCGCAGACTGTCGCATATTCCCAGTTTGTTTGCCATCAGCGAGTTCATTGAGAAAAACACCGAGCCTTGCACACCCTCGATGCTGCGGTTGAGAGCTATCTGCCTGCATACCTCGTTAGGTCTGCGCCACGCCTCCGCACCTTTCTGGTTGCCCAGTTGATAAGGCGCCTGACCTATATACAGGTTTCTGCCGTAACTGTATTGCGACCACCAGCGCGCAAGCACTTCGTAGTCTGCCACACGCTTGCCTATCTCCCAGTACAGTTGAGGCACCACATAGTCTATCCAACCCCGCTCAAGCCAGAGAAGTATGTCTGCGTAGAGGTCGTCATAGTTCTGGCAACCAGCCTTGGTCTGACTGCCGCGTATGCTGTCGGAGGAGGCGTTGCGCCATACTCCGAAAGGCGAGATGCCGAACTCCACCCAGGGTTTGCGGCTCTTGATGGTGTTCTGCAACTCCTCAATGACCATGTTCACATTATTGCGGCGCCAGTCCTCCTTGTCGGTAAAACCGCGAGGGTGTGCCGCAAAACTGTCGTCATCAGGGAACTGCTTGCCTGCTATTTTGTACGGGTAGAAATAGTCGTCGAAATGAATGGCATCTATGTCATATCGCTCCACAATATCCGCCACCACGCGGTTGAGGAACTCACGTGTCTCGTCAAGCGCGGGGTCGAAATACCACTTGTCACCATATTGAACAAACCACTCCGGATGCTGACGCATCACGTGGTTCTCTGCCAGACTCTCACGCTTGAAGCCGTTGGTAACGCGGTAAGGATTAAGCCACACATGTACGTCAAGGCAACGCTTGTGAGCCTCCTCGCACACGAACTGAAGCGCATCATAAGCCGTATCGTTGTCCTTACCCTGTACACCTGTCAACCACGATGACAACGGTTCGAACTCAGAATAATACAGTGCGTCTGCGGTCGGGCGGACCTGAAAGACGACAGCGTTCATGCGCAGCGACTGCAAAGTATCCAGAATAGCAGTCATCTCCTGTTTCTGAAAAGCGGTATGACCCACTGCCTCGCGCGAAGGCCAATCGATGTTGGCTACAGTGGCTATCCACGCTGAACGCATCTCCCGTTTGGGTTGCGCAAAGAGCGTAAACATCGCTGAAGATAACAGCAACAAAGCGACATAACGTTTCATAGGAGTCATAATTGGTATTTATCGGGCAAAGGTACTCATTTTTTCTGATATTGGCAAATAAAGAGTCCTGTGATGACAAGCGCCATTGCCAACCACTTGGCCCAAGGCAACGCCTCACCGAAGAAACACAGCATGATAAGCGCGGTGAACACAGGGCGAATATTGTTGAAGGCATTGGCACGGGTGACACCTATACGCCTGACAGTATAACAGAACAAGATGAATGCTATCACAGAAGAGAACACGGCAAGATAGCCTACCGCACAAAGCGGCTGCCAGTTGAAACTCATCTCACTTATATGACCGGCATCAACCACAACCCACATCGGCAAGAAGAACAACAGCGACACAGCCTGTACATAGAAGACAATCGTCAGGCTGTTGTATTGTACGGGTATCTTGCGCAGTATGATAGTGTACAACACCGCCGTCACCACTGCGGCAAGAAGCAGTACCACTCCCCATGCTGAACCGATGTCGAACTCACTGTTGCCCGCTGTCACCATCATCACCACGCCCAAAGTCGAGATGACGATTCCTATGATGTTGTTCCATGTCACACGCTCACGCACAAGCACATAGGCGAACAGCGGAGCAAGAAGAGGAGACGTGGAGAGAAGCACCTCCGACACCGTTGGCGATGCCGACAGCCTCAATCCGTAAGTCTCAAGCACATAATAGAGAAACGGCTGAACAAAACCGCCCAAAAGAAACAACGGTATATGACGCCGCTCTATTCGCTGAAGACTGTGTGACGCCAAACCTACAACAAGCATCAGCAACACCGCCAGGGCAAAACGCATACTCACAAGGGTTAGCGGACGCAGATAACCCAGTGCCGACTTCGTCGCTATCGGCGATGCAGCCCAGATAAGCATCGACGCCAGTATAGCTATATACGGAAGCACACGCCCTATTTTTGAATCACAACTTTTCACACTGCAAAGATACAACGAATAACCGAAAACTGCAACCTGAAATTAGGTGAATAGGTTAAGAGGCTAAAAGGTTAAGAGGTTAACTGTGTAATTGTGAAACTGGTTAAACTTTTAGCCTCTTAACCTTTTAACCTAACCATACATCCGCATGTCAAGTTGTGTACAAATGTACGAATGTACCAAAATGGGTTAAGAGGTTAAGAGGCTAATTGTCTAATTGGGGAACTGGCTAATTGGGGAACTGTAATTGCAGATTTTGTGTCATGGATGCATGTAGCCAAGTGACTGAGGAATACAGACTTAGCGGAGAGAGAAAAGAAAAATTGCAAAAAAAGTGAAAAATTGGTCATTAACGACCAACAACGGCTATTTTTCTGTATTATCTTTGAAGCGTGAATCGTGAGAGGTTAGTTGTGCAAAGATACGATGGCGGATGAAGCGGACTGAATCGCCCCTACAACAAAACAACACACAATATTTGCATAAATGCAAAACAAGTATTATCTTTGTAGCCGAATATCGCCTTTTGCGAAAAACACTTTGTTAACATTACTTCTAAACACCATAAACACATGAAGAAACTCTCGCTTCTGATTGCATTGATCATACTGATGTGCGCCAACTGCCTCCCCGCAAGCGCACAGAACGGTACCAAGGAAGAACGGCATACCTATCTCTGGGATGTCACGCTGTCTATGTTCGGCCAGAGAAAAGGCTACAGTCAGTACGACATCTACGACGAAGTCGTCGAAAAGATGACCTCCAACATCAACGCCATTCAGAACGAACAGACCGAGATAGTCGTCATACCCTTTCAGGAGAAACACCTCGAGGTGTGGCGCACCTATGCCACCAAACAGGGCAAACAGGATATCATCAGCCGCATCAAGCACTACAAGAACGAAAACGTGACTGGCACCAACATCACCGAGCCGCTACAGTATGCCATCAGTCATGTGTTCACCGAAGACCGCATCGACATCGTCAAACTCCTTACCGACGGAGTGCCCAACCGCGACACTGAGGCTTTGTTCCGACTGCTAAACGGATGGTGCGACATGGCGGAGAAGAAAGACGTATATGGCTACTATGTCATGCTCACGCCCGATGCCACCAGTCAGGAACTCAAACGTCTGCTTGAACAACAATGCAGGTTTGAAGTCGTAGTGTCGCTCGACTTCGACAAGATATTCCAAGTCAACGGAGTTCAGAGCGCTGTGATCAACCTGAAAGACGACTACGGCAAACCCAAACAACTGCCGTTCACCGTGTATGGCAACTCCACCACCGTGCCGCCGGCATACCGCATACGCTTCAAGTCGGAAGACAACCCATACATCAGGATTGACGAGAGTTGCGCACTTGACAGCGAAAACCGCATCACACTACACCCGCAGTACCTCATGCCGCAGGCCGAACTCCACAGACTGATGCCAGAGATAAGCACCATGACGGTGAGCATGACTGCCGATGCTGACATGAGCAAGGAGTGCGAGTTCGTGAGGCTCGCACAGAGCGAGTTCACAATATCTGTTGTCAACAGACCTGAAAAGGCGGTTGAGATATGGGTCAAGGACGAAGGCAGAAAAGCCAACACCAGAAGGAACGGCATCAACATAGGCAAGATAGGGCAATACGATGACCTCTGGTTTGTGCACTACACTCCCGACACCCTGCATACCACCCTGTGCTTCGAGTTCAACGAGGACGCCAAAGAACTCCTCCGCCAGCCTGTACGACTTCAGTTTGCCTACCGTGACGAGAGCGACCGTCTGTGCACACTCACACCCGATGTGGCACAACTGTATCTGAACGGCATGCCGCTGCAAGACAACATAATCGCTGTTGACAACCAGACGGAAGAGGCTGACCTCGGACTTGTGTTCAACACCAAGGCTGACAACCGCACATACAACCTCCATCTCCGTCCTGCATCCGCCGCAGGCGACATCGACCGCATCAACGGCACAGAGACATCGGCATACGACGACAACACCAAGATTCTCACTCTCCGCGCCAAGAAGACACACGTCATGAACCCGCTCGCAGTGGCATTGCTCTGGATAGGCATCATACTCCTTGCGCTACTCCTGCTTTGGCTTCTTGTGCTCAAGACAGTCTTCTTCCCCGTGTTCCATATCTCGCATGTAAACCTCACCGGTCCTGAGCCTTACATGAGTATGCTGTATGTACGCGGAGCAAGACAACTTGTCCTCACAGGCAGACAGCGGAAACAGAACTTCATGAGCCGACTCTTCACCGGCAAAATCATTTACGAAGTCAACCCTCTCTGGGCAAGTGAGGTCACCATTATGCCTGTTGACCGAAAGAGCGTGCGTTTCTCGCCTCTCAAGAAAACCGACTATCTCATCGAGTCCACGCGACTCCAGAGCAATCAGGACTATACCATAGAAAACATTGCTTCAAGAAGCAAGACCACCATAAGAGTATATTGACAGATAACAAACACACAATAACAATATGGCAACTAAAATCAAACGCAGTCTCTATGTGGGACTTGGCGGCACTGGCATGAACGCCTTGCTGCATACTAAGAAGATGTTCATCGAAACCTATGGTGAGGTGCCTCCGATGATAGGCTTCCTCGGACTTGACACCGACGGAGGGGCTTACAAGAAGACACTGCCTACCATGAGCGGTGAAGAGGTGGTACTCGCGCCTAACGAGCAACTCCCCATACCCGTCAAAGAGGCAAGACCCATATACGAAGTCAACAAAGACCGCATGACATGGATTCCTGAGCAGAACCTCTATGCTCTCACCTCCATGACTCTCGGCGCAGGACAGATACGAAGCAACGGACGTTTCGCCTTCACTGTCAACTACGTCAAGGTACAGGAACGAGTACGCACTGTGCTCGACCAGATTACCAACGCCCGCATTGTTGACAACGACAAGTACGAACTGCTCAACGAGACTCCCGAGATTCACATGGTCTTCTCCGTTTGCGGTGGTACAGGATGCGGAACTTTCCTCAATATGGCATATCTGCTCAAGACCGAAGCACCTGAATGCAAACTCACCGGTTATGCCGTTCTACCTGATATCTTCAAGACAATGGCACGCACTGGTATGGCAAAGGTGGCGCCTAACGCTTACGGTGCGATAATGGACTTGGACTACATGATGCACATGGGTCTCGGTTCAAGAGCGTTCAAACTTGATTATCTCAACGAAAGTATCGACATACAGACCCGTCCATTCAACTCGGTTGTATTCATCGACAACAAGAACGAGAACGGCGACACCTACACGCATATCGACGACCTCACCGAGATGATAAGTCTTGCGCTTGTAACTTCTGCAGGCGAACTCAGTACGGCCTCTGCCTCCGTCAGCGACAACCTCGAGAAGAACATCAACGAGGGCACCATGGATATAGGCACCAAGCGCGCCTGGGCGGCAGGCATGGGTGTATGCGAGATACTCTACCGCAACTCCGACATAGCCCATATCTATGCTATCAAGGCGGCAAAAATACTCATCGACAGACTCTTCAACGCATGTGAGGACACCGACACCATTGTCAATGCCTGGATCGACTCACCCGAAGTCAACATACGCGAGAACAACAACAGCGACCACGTGATTGACTACATCATGAGCAAGACTCCGCGCTACGAACTCACCATTCATCAAAACGCCAACCCCATGCCTGAGGTTGAGCAGAACATTCAGATGAACAAAGAGAAAGACGAAGTCATCAACGCCAAGGTAACTGAACTCACCACACGGGTTAGCAAGGAACTTCACAACCTCATCAAACTCCATATCAACCGCGAGTGCGGTATTGCTTCGGCAACAGGCATCATCGAAGGTCTCACGGCGCAAGTCAACATCTTCCTCGAAGAGATGCGCAAGGAGAAAGAAGACCTGGAGACACGCGAACCCGCATTCCGCTCCAACGTGGAGAACATGGCGGCAGACCTCAAAGAGTACAACGGTCATCTGCTCAAGAGCAAGAGCAAACTTCAGGACAAGGCTGATGACGTGGCTGACGCTACCCGCCAGCTTGTTGTTTGCCAGCGTGAGATAATGCGCCGTGACGCTGCCATCAAAGTGTTCAACAACATACTCAGCATGCTCCTTGAGGCTGACCAGAAAGTGAAAGTCATTGCCGACAACCTTCGTTCGGTAAGCAAGAAGTTCCAGACTGACCTCGCACGCATTCAGAACCATGTCAGGAGTGAGTCGCACATATTCCAGATTGACCTCGCACAGACGCTTGCTACCAACATCACCGTCAACACCGACGAGATTCAGGCTGCCGAGTTCGTACGCACTCTCAAGAACAAAGACCAAATATTCGGTCTTGACAAGTTCGATGCTCAGGAGGTGGAGAAGATGTTGCTCAACTACACCAACCAACTGCATACCACTCAGGTACAACTCAGTACCACTATCGACGAAGTGATTGACCGCATGCCTAAGGAGGAATTCGAGCGTCTTATCGACCTCGCTATTAAGAAGTCGCTGCCTCTCTTCCGATACACTTATCGTGGCTTCACACCGAAAGAACACCCGCATGACAGTTATTATATCGGTGTCAACGACAAACAGCGAAGCAGACTCTTCAAGGACAACTGCTTCAAGAGTCACATACCCGACAATGCTGACTGCGACTTCGCCAACATCGGACAGAACGATAAGATTATCGTCTATCGTCAGATTGGTGTCGTACCAGTATATACCATCAACGCCATCGAGACTTACCGCAACGAGTATGAGGACTGCAACGCCAACTGTCACATCGACAACAATCTCCTCACCCGCATGACACGCGAGGAGTTCAGTATCATGCCTAAGAAGGTGTCGGACGATGACTTGCTCGAGTTGTGGGTTAAGGGCTTCATCTTCGGTCTCATCAAGAACGAGAACGGCATGTATAAGTTCCAGAGCGAGTCGGAAGGTGACCCGTTGGACGACAACTGGGTTGAACTAAGTCCGTACCGTGACGAAGCTTTCGACCTCTTCCGACGTCACAAGGCTTCTGTACGCAAGGAGTTCACTGACTTCATCAACAACCGCACGAAGCGTGACGGTGCCGATGCCATTCAGAGCCTGCTTGAGAAAGTCAAAGCCGACTACTACAACCTCTTCTCACAGATTGGCATGGACAAGGATGAAGTGCGCCGGCATGGTTTCGAGAAGATAAAAGAACTTATCACACAAGAGATAAGCATCGCCAAGAAACTGAAGATTTAACCGCATTTACTGTATTGACAGGTGTTTGGTAAATATCAGAATACTGAAATGATTAAATCGTAAATGACCAAATCGTAAATATCTTTATGCGTCACACTCTCCATCTTGCCATTGGCAGCAATCTCACTAATCTCATCTGTGACATTAAGCGGTACATAATTAAGTACGGCAGCGAAGATGAGAAACGTTATTTCCGCGCCATGCTGTTTGCTCAGTCTGACGGTCATGACGCTTTCTTCGAGACTCTGACCGATGAAGCTGACGAGAGTGTGTTCGTGGCAGGTATAGACAATCTTTTCTCAGTCTCTCCGGCAGACTATGCCGAAATTCCTGACAAAGGACGGACTGAGCATCTCCGCGCCTGTTTCACGCGTATGTTCACTGAGCGGGTTAACATCAACTTCCCCAGTGACTCCAACATGCTGCATGTCTGCATCTATCTGCCATTGTATGATGAACGCTACTGGTCGCAGGCTAAAGAACTGATTGCGGCTATGGACGCGGCAGACCCGCAGTTCTGTGTTGACCTCTTCATGCTGCCTTACGACATGGCAGGACTCATCGAGGAAGACACTGCCGAACTCGCCACAAAGCAGAGCGAATACGAACTGACTACGGCAAAGATTCTCCGTGAGGTTGTGGCATACAAGAAGAAGTCCGCCTCGCTCGCGCACATGCTCTTCATGCAGAACTTCAACGCGGCCGGACTCTCGCTCGACCTCAACACCGACTCACTGGTAAGAATCATCGGAGAATACGCTCTCGCATCTGTCAGCCACTATACAGACCTCTTCAATATCTCGGCTGACGAGAAAGAACTGCCTATACACGCTCTCGGTCTCTCTGTCCTCAGTTTCGACAAGTACTACTTCGTGCAGTATCTCCTTCACAAGGCTTATATGTATATCCTTGACCGTGAACAGGTAACGCAGACTGAGGTGGATGTCAACAAAGTCTCCAAAATCATTCAGGACTTGCTCCGGGGCAACATCAATATCTTCTCCGACTTCTATACACGTCATATTCAGCCGCGTCTTGAGCAACACATGTCGCACGAAGACATCATTGCGCAGATACGTCCTGACCTCAATGCCACTATTGACAGGTTGACTGCTGATTTCCAGTCTTATATTGATGAGGACAAGTATTCTCTGCCTGAGAAGAAAGCGGCATTGGCGCAACTTCTCGGCGAGGACGACGAACTACTCACAGGTTACATGTTCAACAAGAAACAACTCGTTATCGATGATTGCAGCCGCGAAGTACTCGACTTCTTTGTTGAGCAGAACAACCTGTTGTGGGCATTGCATGACGAGGAAGACGAACAAGACTCGGAGGCGGAGAAAGAACGCAAAAAGGCGGTTAATGCCATTGCCGAGTGCGCCGTCCTCTCTACTGAGACAGAACTGCCTGTCGAGAAGCCCAGTGTCATGATAGACGAACTCAAAGACATTCGTGTCTCCATGCGCGAGTCTTCTGCTTATATTCGCCAGAAATCGCTCGAAGTGGAAGGACTTGATTCCGAACTGCGTGACAACATCGAAAGTCAGAAGCGTCTCACGGCAGAGGGATTTGTCTTCGACGGCAATCTCTATCAACTGCAGACGGGCATTGTCGAGACCCCGCTTCAGGACACTTACAAGCCCAAGCCTGTCACGGAAAAGCGCATTGACCTCCGGCAGAACTTCACACCTGTCAAAGACCAGGGCAAAATGGGGGCTTGCACTGCTTTCTCGCTCGTAGGCATCTATGAGTATATTCTCAAGAAAAACAACAGTGTCGAAGCCGACCTCTCTGAGCGATTCTGCTATTACAACGTCCGTAAGATGCACAATCAGACAGGCGAGGACTGCGGCAGTTCGCTCAGCGACATGATTCAGACCATGGCGACTGAAGGCATTGCCTCTGAGAGCGCATGCCCGTATTCTGAGGACTGTACACTTGCCCCCGACGAGGCTGCATACGCCGATGGAGAGACCCGCCGTGTTGTCAAGGCACTCAATGTAGCAAGCCGCATCGAAGACCTCAAGTCCGCTCTTGCCGAGGGTTATCCAGTAGCAGGCTCTTTCCGCATTTTCGACTCTTTCACACCGCAGGACGGATTCATATCGAGACCTACCGAAGAGGAGATTCAGTCAGGCGACTCCGGCAACCACGCCATGATAATATGCGGTTACAGCGACGATGAGAAGATATTCATCGTTCGTAACTCATGGGGACAGAATTTCGGAGATAAAGGTTACTGCTACATGCCATACTCCTATGCCACCGAGTTCCTCAACATGGCTTGTATCATCACTGAAATCAACATCGCCGAGTTCACCGTGGCGGGTGCCGATACCAAGACCACTATTCCTTTCGACCTCAGCAATTCGCGCATCAAGGCTGCCATACTCCGTGTTCTTATCGATGAAGAGAAACAGACCTTGCGCAGGCTCAGCGCCGTATGGCATGAGAAGAACCTTCAGTATAACAAGCTATTCCAGGCGGTAGGCAACAACTCTACACGCACTGCGCTTATGGAGGGGACGGAACTGCGTCTCAACAAGGAACGCCGCGAACTCACAGAACAAAAAGAGCAACTGCAACGCGAGCGTGTCAAGGAGATGGAGGCGTTCAAGAAGAAGACGCTCAAGATGATTATAGGCTTCAGTCTGTCCATCGTCGCAGTAGTCGCTGTTTATGTCACCTTGTGCCTCCTCACCTTCTACCTCCCGTCGTTCATACGTATCAGTCTCAGGCATATCTTCCTCAACAACTACAGTTATGCCGCCTACGCTGGTACGCTCATTGACATCATTGTATTCATCTTCACTGTCTGGAAACGCAAACACGACCTCGTGCAACTCGACCTCGACTATCAGGAGCGTATCGAACAACTTGCAAAGCAGGCTGACGACCGCCGCAGGCAACTTGAGGTATTGCATCTGCGCAGCCATGTCGCAGGTATGATAACCGACTCACTGGCACGCCTCCTGCATAATCTTCACTCAAAATACAACGGAATGCGCTCCTATGTGGGCAATCTCGCTACGTGGAGAACGGAAGAGACAACGGCTGCGGTAATGTCTGACAACGTGCATGAGCCTTTCCTCTCTCTCATTTCCAACACTTGTCTCGACCGCTACTTTGCCGCTCACAAAGACGATATAACCAACGACATCAGGCTCTACACTATGTTTAAGAACTCCTACCTTATTGAGGAGCAACATATCATAGCGTTCAAGAATCACCTTAAGAAGCAACTGCTAATGTGTCTTGCCAAGCGTCTTGACGGATTCTCCATCTACAAGCATGTTGTCGGCGAAGAGACATACCCCTATGTAGAGCGTAACTACACCGACCTCAATGCACTCTTGCAAAAGATGGATAATAAGGCTATGCCGTTTGCCGCCCTGCATTCCGCACCAGAGACGGTGGCAAGTCAGAACGCCTCATGCAAATTGCTCTTCCTTGATGCTGATTTCCACAGTGAGCGTCAAAAATGGGCAGCCATCTGCAATGCCAACTTCCAGGAGGCGCCTGTTCTCTGCAACGGCAGTTCGCCTTTCCGACTCACTCTCCTCACGCTCAAAGCTGTAAGTCCCAAAGACCTCAAGACACTCAAATCCACCTGAGACCCAGCATACATCATCGTAACCTCATCGTGACCTGAAGCATACTTCAACGGAACATGAACAGAACATGAAGCAGACTCTGACCTTATTCACCTTGCTTTATAGGCGTGGTCACTTGAAACTCTCTCGGAGAGTACTCCGAGTCTGACCCTACATGCAGTTTCAGTATTGGCGAACCTTCTTTTTGCGGTATGTATCTCAGTTGCATCACTACTGCTCTGTAGCCGTCAACAACAGAGAAACTGATGCTGTCTTTCGATATCGCAGGAGTCATCCATTCCTCCCACTCTGCCGGATATACCGCCTCGGCTTTCGCATACTCGCTCTCATATACTATACGAGCCTGCTTGAGGTTGTTGCCTACTGCATCGAACAACACTGTCATTAGCGCAGTATCTCCGGTTAGCAGTGTGTCTGTCATATATATCGCCTTGTTTGACACAAATCTCACTTTGGCGGTGTCTTTCTTGTTCACTACTATAACTGAATCCATTCCTACAACAGGGGTGGTTTCATACTTGCTTTCAAAGCAGGAACTCATACTAACTGCTACAGCAACCACTGCAACGAAGATATAGTTTTTCATCGATAACAATGTTTATAGATTGAATTATTAAAGAAAAAGCACTACCTTTGTCGCCGTTTTGTGGCTCAGTAGGTGGTACTCCTTTCTTCTCTTGTGCGGCATATAGGACTCGAACCTACACGACTTACGTCACCAGATCCTAAGTCTGGCGCGGCTACCAATTACGCCAATGCCGCAAAGCGGGTGCAAAGGTAAGGCAAAGATTTTATTCATGCAAACGAAAAGATGAAAAACACCGATACATATTATCACACTCTTGACAACGGTATAAGAATTGTGCACCGACGCACTGCATCGCCTGTATCATGGCTTGGCATCATGGTAGGCACTGGAACACGCGACGAACAAGAACAATACAACGGCATGGCGCATTATATTGAGCACACTGTGTTCAAAGGCACTCAGTCACGCTCTGCCAAGCAGATAATCAATAGCATCGAAGCTGTCGGCGGCGAACTAAACGCTTATACGACAAAAGAAGAGACCACCTTTTATGCCGCTGTGCAGGAGCAATACTATTCCAGAGCAGTAGAACTGATTGCTGATATGGTATTCCACCCTGCTTTCCTGAAGAACGAAGTACAAAAGGAACTCGGAGTCATATTCGATGAAATAGAGTCTTATGAAGACTCTCCTTCCGAACTTATATACGAGGACTTCGAAGCTCTTCTCTTTCAGGGGCATCCGCTCGAAATGCCCATATTGGGGAGAAAGAAGACGCTACGCCGCATCACACCTGACCTTGCGCATTCGTTCATGCAGACCAACTATTGCACATCACAAATGGTCTTCTTCTCGCTCTCCACTCTGCCAATGAGTCGTGTTATAAAATATGCTGAGAAGTATCTGTGTGCTACACCTTATAATATATCGCGCGAGACACCGCGTCTAAGTGCTGCATCTGTCACTCCGGACACAAACAACAATTCAAGGCAAATCACCTATCACCGCCACACTCATCAGGCGCATGTCATGCTTGGCAGACGCGCCTACCCGATTGGGCATGAGAAACAACTGGCATTATACCTACTTAACAACATTCTTGGAGGAGGCAGCATGAGTTCGCGACTCAATATGTCGCTGCGTGAGCAGCGCGGTCTGGTCTATGCTATCGAGTCGTCATATACTCCGCTCTCCGACACTGGTTACTGGTGTATCTATTTCGCTTCTGAGCCGCATAACATGGAACAGTGTGAAGAACTGGTTAGACGTGAACTCAAACGCTTTTCCTCTGCGTCTCTCACTCCTTATGCTATGTCACGTGCATTGCGTCAACTGCGCGGTCAAATGGCAATTGCGGCAGAGAACAGGGAAAACACCGCACTTGGCATGGCAAAGCATCTGCTTTATCTCAATGATGCGCCTTCGTGGGAGCAAATATATGATACTATATCACATCTGACACCTGATCTGCTACTTGAAACAGCACAGGAAATATACAACCCCGACACATTGTCAGTACTCAGATACCAGTGATTTCTCGCACTGCCAGTAACAGCATTTTTTTACTCTTTTATTCCATAATCACACAAAATAACACACAAAAGGCTGTTTTTGTGACAAATCATTTGGAAGAATGGAATATTTGTAGTACTTTTGCACGAATTTTCGCATTCTGCGTTTTTCTACACTATTGAAAATATAAATATAAGATATGAACAAGATTTACGTTTTACTGTTTAGTTTCTGTCTGTTTACCGTGTCAGCATTGGCTCAGACGCATGTCTCGGGTACGGTGCTCGACGAGAAGGGTGAAGGTGCCATCGGAGCAAGTGTGCAAGCCGAAGGCACTGGTGTGGGTACGATTACCGACTTCGACGGAAACTTTGAACTTAATGTTCCTGCGGGTGTTAAGAACATAGTCATTTCCTATGTAGGTTATGTGACGCAGAAGGTAGCTGTGAAGCCCAATGTCAAAGTGCAACTGAAGGAAGAGACGCAGATGGTGCAAGAGGTTGTTGTCACCGGTATGTATCAGCAGGACAAGCGTCTCAACACTGGTTCAACTACCAAAATCGATGCCGACAAAGCCAGACTGGATGGTGTGGCTGATATCAGCCGAAGCCTTGAAGGTCGCGCTGCCGGTGTCAGCGTTCAGAACGTGAGTGGTACTTTCGGTACCGCTCCGAAGATACGTATGCGTGGTGCAACCAGTATCTATGGTTCATCCAAACCTTTGTGGGTGGTTGACGGCGTTATTATGGAAGACGTGGTTGAAGTTGATGCTGAGTCGCTCTCGTCAGGTGATGCCGTAACACTTATTTCTTCAGCTATTGCAGGTCTCAATGCCGATGATATTGAAAGCTTCCAGATTCTGAAAGACGGTAGCGCCACCAGTATCTATGGTGCACGTGCTATGGCTGGTGTGATTGTTGTCACAACAAAGAAAGGTCAGCAAGGACAGAGCAAGATCAACTACACAGGCGAGTTCTCTGTCCGACTCAAACCCAGTTACAACGACTTCAACATAAGCAACTCACAGGAACAGATGAACATCTACCGCGAGATGGAGCAGAAAGGCTGGCTTGAGTTCGCAAACCTTGCCAAAGCAAGCACCTCCGGTATCTATGGCAAGATGTACCAGCTCATCCGTACTTACGACCCTGAGACAGGCACCTTCGGCCTTATCAACACCACTGCCGCACGTAATGCCTACCTTAGAGACGCAGAGTACAGAAACACCGACTGGTTCGATCTCTTGTTCAAGAACTCTGTTATGCAGACACACTCGATAAGCATATCAGGTGGTACTGAGCGTGCACGCTTCTACACCTCAATGTCAGCCATGTATGACCCAGGATGGACTCTTTCAAGCGATGTGCAGCGTTATACCATCAACGCCAACGCCTCTTTCGACATAACGAAAAAGCTTACCCTCTCTCTGCTGACTTCAGACTCATACCGTAAGCAGAAAGCACCGGGTACCCTCTCTCAAGACGCAGACGTAGTGACAGGTCAGGTAAAACGTGACTTTGACATCAACCCTTTCAGTTATGCTCTCAACGCTTCCAGAGCAATGGACCCTAATGAGACATACACGCGAAACTACTGCGACTTCAACATATTTGACGAGTTGAATAATAACTATATTGAACTTGGTGTTACTGATGTCAAGTTCCAGGCTGACCTCACATACAAGCCTGTGAAAGGTTTGTCGCTCACTGCTCTTGCGGCTTACCGTTATCAGAGTTCAACCAACGAACACCATGTGAAAGACCAGTCAAACCAGGCACGTGCCTACAGAGCCGGTATTGAACCTGAAGATGCCACTATACGCGACATGAACCCGTTCCTCTACACCGACCCTGACGACCCCAATGCACTGCCCGAGACGGTGATGCCCAAAGGCGGTATCTACTTCCTCAACCAATACAAGATGTCGCAGTTCGACCTGCGTCTGTCGGCTACATACAACACATCTATCAAAGAAAAGCACATACTCAATTTCTTTGCTGGTATGGAGCTTAACTCTACCAACAGAAACAGTATCGCCTTCAATGGCTATGGTTTCTGCTATGAAGACGGCAACACGCCTTTCACCGACTACACCTTGTTCAAACAACAAGTGGAGGAAGGCGGCTCATATTATGGAAACAGTTGGCGTTATTCACGCAGCATGGCATTCTTCGCCACCGGTACTTACTCCTACCTCGGCAGATACAACATCAACCTGACAGGTCGTTACGAAGGTACCAACGGCTTGGGCAAGACCCAGACTGCACGTTGGCTGCCGACATGGAATGTGGGTGCAAGTTGGAACGCACACGAAGAGAGTTGGTTCGCACCTGCAAGCAGCGTACTTTCCACCGCCACTCTCAAGGCTTCTTACTCGCTAACTGCTGACCGTTGCCCTTATGGCTACTCATATGCTGAACCTATGTTCACCAGTTCCTCTCTTTGGCGACCCAATGCCGCTGCTCAGGAACTCGGCATTTCTCTGGCACTGCTCGGCAACTCCGAACTGACATACGAGAAGAAATATGAGCTCAACGTAGGTGTGAGTCTCGGATTCCTCAAGAACAGAATCAACCTTGATGTTGATGCTTACTACCGTGACAACTTCGACCTTATTGGTCCGACCTACACCACTGGTATCGGCGGTGAGAGTATAAAGTACGCCAACGTGGCTACCATGAAGTCTTCAGGTGTGGAGGTGACAATATCCACCACCAACATTAAATACAAGGACTTCAAGTGGACAACCGACCTCACGTTCTCTTATACTAACAACAAGATTACCAAACTTGACTCACGTGTCAACGTGATGTCGCTTGTTGCCGGTTCTGGTTATGCCCGCGAAGGCTATCCTGTCCGTTCGCTGTTCTCCATTCCTTTTGTCGGACTCAATGACGAAGGTCTGCCGCAGTTTATCAATCAGGACAATGTGGTCACTGTGACCGATGTTAATTTCCAGGAAATAGAAAATACTGAATTCCTTAAGTATGAAGGTCCTACCGACCCAACCATCACTGGCGGTTTCGGAAACATATTCTCATGGAAAGGCTTCACGCTTAATATCTTTATGACCTACTCCTTCGGCAATGTTGTACGTCTTGACCCTGTGTTCTCTTCTGCGTATAACGACATCACCGCTCTTCCGCGTGATTTCCGCAACCGCTGGACGCTGCCTGGTGATGAGCAGAAGACAACTATTCCTGTTATTGCCTCCACACGACAGCAGCAAACCTACGGAAGCTACAACCTCAAGACAGCTTATAATGCTTACAACTACTCAACAGAGCGTGTAGCCAAGGGTGACTTCATCCGAATGAAAGAGATTTCACTCATGTATTCCATTCCAAGCAAGTACCTCAACAATGTGGCATTGAACAGCGCAAGCTTCAAACTGCAAGTAACCAACCCGTTCCTTATCTACTCCGACAAGAAACTCAACGGACAGGATCCGGAGTTCTTCAACTCGGGCGGTGTTGCAACACCTCTTGCCAAGCAGTTCACCTTCACACTGCGTGTAGGTTTCTAACATTTATAACCGACTCACAACAGACATCATATACTACATCACAAACAGACACAGTTATGAAGAAACATATATATTATATTCTGGTTTGCATAGTGGCAGCAGGATTCAGTGCCTGCAATTTCCTTGACAAAGACCCTGACGACAGAGCAACTATCAACAACATCAGTCAGGTACGCAAACTGCTTTCCACTGCCTATTCCACAGCAGACTTCGCATGGATATGCGAGTTCAGTTCCGACAATGTGGTTGACAACAACTCTGAAGACGGTTCGTGGACACGCTACAACCTGTCGGTTTACAAAGGTGAGGTGGACAATGAAGCATTCACTTGGCAACCGCCAGTAAGCGCAAGTTCCAATGACGGAGATTCGCCTGTCAGCATCTGGAGCCGCGCATACAAGGCTATCGCCACTGCCAATCACGCCCTTGAGGCAATCGACACCCTTGTGGCAAGAGGCAGTACCGACAACTTCGATGAATGCAGGTCAGAGGCATACCTCTGCCGTGCATACAACCACTTCGTGCTTGCCAATGTGTTCTGTATGGCATACCGTGATTCGGCTCTTAGCGAACTTGACCTCGGCGTGCCTTACATGAAAGTGCCTGAGAAGGTGGTTTATTCCAACGCCGACCGTGGTACTCTGACACAGTTGTATGCCAACATAGAAGCCGACTTGCTGGAAGGTCTCAAGCACGTGTCCGACAACTATGACCAGCCTAAGTATCACTTCAACAAGCAGGCTGCTTATGCCTTTGCCGCACGTTTCTACCTTTACAAACGCGAATATGACAAGGTGATTGAATATGCTACCATGGCTCTTGGCAGCAATCCGATGAGTTGTATGCGTACCAGTTTCTGGACAGGCACTTATGCCACATCAGAAGCCATACTCTTCGGGTTCTCCAACTCCACCTCTCCAAGCAACTTCCTGCTTACGGCCACTTACTCCACTTTCTACCGCTCATTGTCAGGACGCTATGCTTGCAACCGTCAAGCCTCCAAGTCAACAGTGTATGGCGACGGACCCACATGGAGCAAATACAATTTCCACCCCTGCTACTCAAAGACAAGCAGTCTGCGCACCTACAACTCCGACTACGGACTGTTCTTCCTGCACACAGGCGAATACTTCGAGTACACCGACAAAGTGGCGGGCATAGGTTATGTGCACAATGTAAACCCGACTTTCACTGCTGAGGAGACTCTGCTCTGCCGTGCTGAGGCATACGTCATGAAGAAAGACTACGGCAATGCTCTTGCTGACCTCAAGGTATGGGATGACAGCCGCAAGGTAGGTTCTACAGACGACTTTGACGAACTGACAGGAAACCTGATTGAAAGTTATTACAACCGGCTACCCAGTGTAAAAGGCACTCAACTGACAAAGACCACAATGCTTAACTGCGACAAGATGTGCCCCGACTGGGTGATTGACACGAAACAGTTCCTATGGCTCAACTGCGTGCTCCACTTCCGTCGTCTTGAGACCATACACGAAGGTCTGCGCTGGTTCGACATCAAACGCTACGGCATTGAGGTGCGTCACAAACAAGGTCTGGAGCCGGAGATGATATTGGCATGGAATGACCCGCGTCGCGCAATACAGATTCCCGCCACCGTAATTGAGGCAGGCATGCAGGCTAATCCGACAGCATTGCCTGACGATGGCAAGAAAGAGACTACCGCTATAACAGACTATCACAAAGATAATAACGAAGAATAACACAACAAGACAACATATACCCGATATGAAAAAAGTTTTATATATAACCGCATTACTCGCATTGTCGGTGGCAATGTTCTCTTGCAAAGAGAAACTCGACCCCGAGTCCATCTTCCCTGAGATAGACGAGTCGTTGGACCCTATGGCGTACTCCTTCCAGTTGGACTCATTCTGCAAGAGGAGTTTCCTTGAAGTTTACAATGTGGAATTCCGTTATCAGATGCAGGATATAAGTTCCGACATGAAGTTCAACCTGGTGCCGTGTTCTTATGATGACGCTATCACAATGGCAGTTATGGTGAAATATCTGTGGTGGGATGTCTATTCCAAGGTAACAGGCAGTCCTGAGTTCCTCAGAATGTACGGACCTCGCATCATCTGCCTTATTGGCTCGGCAGGTCATAACGCTACCGGTTCTGTCACGTTGGGTGTGGCTCAAGGCGGTATAAAGGTGACACTGCATGCCATCAACTATGTTGACCCGTCGAACGTGGCCACCTTGAACGAGTACTATTTCAAGACCATGCACCATGAGTTCTCGCATATTCTACACCAGACAAAAACCTACCCTGCCGAATTCCGCACCATATCTCAAGGCTGGTATCTGCCCAACGGCTGGGAGGACCGCTCCGAGCAGGAGGCACGCAGTCTGGGTTTCACCGGCAACTATGGTTCAAGCCAGGAGCGTGAGGACTTCGTAGAGATAATAGCCAACTACATTGTCAAAACCGATGACGAATGGGCAAGCATGCTTAGTGATGCATCGAAAGGCTGGAAACAGGATGACAACGGTACACTCCACCAGTTAGAAGACGACCCTGATGGCGTAGACGGTCCGGCAGTGATAGAACAGAAACTCAACATTGCACGCGGCTGGATGCGTGACGAATGGAATATAGAACTCGACTCACTGAGAGCAGAAGTGCAGAGACGTCAATCTAACATGAATATCGACTCACTGCGCAACCAGGTGCTCACCATAGGTACTGCCAAATAAGAAACGGAGGACAAGAATATGAAAAAGACATTGATATATATTGCGACAGTTGTTCTGACTTTCTCTGCATGCTCTCCGCGTGTTGACGATGTGTTTGAGAACACCGCTGTTGTGCGTCTGGAACAGAACAGAGAGTTGGTGAAGACACGTCTGATGAACGCAGAGAACGGTTGGGTGATGCAGTATTTCGCCCAGAGCGACAACTCATCGTCCGACACAACGAAGCATCGCGGCTATAACTTCCTGTTCAAGTTCCGCAACGATGGTACGGTGACCATAGGAGCACCTGTAAATGGTAATTTCAAAACCGAGACCAGTCTGTGGGACATCATCAACGATAACAGCACAGTGCTCACATTCAACTCATTCAACTCCATCTTCCACTACTACAGCAACCCCGACCCGGAACTGACACTGTGGAACACTGACGGCGAAGGTGTAGGCGGAGACTATGAGTTTATGGTGCTTGAATACAACGAGCAGGAGAACTACCAGTTGCTTAAAGGGAAAAAACAGAGTTGCTACATTCGTCTCTATCCACTGCCCGCTGACGAAGACTGGTACACTTATTTCGACAAGATAAATGCTATGGACAAGCGTCTGTTCGGCGAGAAGAGTCCCCTCGACTTCTATTCAGGCGACAAGCATTACACCCTCTACAATGGCTACAAACATGAGTTCCGTGCCTTTGAAGCAGGTGCCGACACTCTGGGAGGAGGTTTCTACTATGGCTTTATTGTGACCCTTAATGGCATCCGCCTGCATGACAACAAACTGCTTGAAGCAGAGATAAATCGTGCAGCCTTCAACATGACAGAAGACGGCAAGCGTCTGCAGTCGGTCATTGACCCGAATACTTATATGACTGTTGAAGGATCAACGGTGTTCACCTCCGATGCCAACAACGGCAAAGCATGGATTATCGATACCAACAGTCTTCCTGCATCAATAGCCGCAGCACTTAACAACGTGAATACAAAGATTTCTGCTGTCGTCGCCAATTCCCATATAGCCTCGATGCGCTTCGAAGGAGCAGGTGAAAAACGCATGGCATTGCGTATCTTCTACTCAGTAGGTGGTGCAGCAGCCAATTCATACGATATCTACTACTTTGACACCAAGCAGGAAGGCAACCTGTTTAGTATGAAAGCTGACAGCACATATTCAAGCGGCTCCATACTTTACGAATACGGAGGTTTTGAACTTGTAAATTCGTTCAACGGCACCTACACTCTTGACCTAAAAAAGGGATTTGCTCCCTCCGAAGGCATAGTTGCCACCAAAACGGACGACACGGCATTCGTCATCAATATGAAACATTAACAAAAATAATAAACTATTAGTCAAACTTAACACATTACAATTATGAAAAAGATTGTTACTTTGTCTCTTGTAGTGCTCATGGCATCAAGTGTTATGGCACAGGACCTGCGCAGTGTTGACAACAGCACTCTGCGTCTCAACAAAAGCGAAATGTACTCACAGAAGAAGACTCTCGGCGAGGCTTCTGTAGCAAAGACCATCACCGACCCGGCTATTCGCAAGGCGCGTCTTAACGGTGAAACCGACACTCTCTACTACCTGCGTCCGTTCGGTTCTTTCTTTGGTGGTTCATATCCAAACGGCAACAGTTCATATCCGAGAATCTACATCTCTGACACAACTGATGTCGTATTCGAAAATGCATCATTGATTCACTCTGGTGACTCAACCATGGTATGGGGCTTTACCGCTGCCAGCGGTCAGATGTATGCCATTGCAGAAGACAAATGGGACTGCGACTACATCGAGGCAGGCTTCCAGCTCGACTCAGCAGGCAGTGCATTCTATATGCCTTGGCTTGCACAATTGGATGATGAACTCAATGTTAAAGGTTCATTCCAATATGGTTCGAAATATGCTGACCGTGCAGCAATTATTGTATTGCCTGATTGGGACATTGCTATCACCAACTGCGCTACTTACACTGACACCGTGTTTGGAGGCAACGACTTCTACCGTGTAGGCTTCAGCAGTGAATCTCCGTATGCATACGGCACCGGACTGAAATTGTCAGCCACACTGGTTGTCGACACTTTCGTTACCACATACGAGAACTTCGGACGTTTCAAAGCTGATACTATCACTATCAACGTTTACAGTGAGAACGCGGAAGCTGCAAAGATGATTCCCGCAGGCAAGAGTGTCAAACTTGAGTTGTTTGCAATGGACTATCAGAAAACCGAGGAAGGCAAAATTAAATCTGTTTATTCAGATTCCCTTATTGCTTCGTTTGACATCACCTCTGCAAACATTGACAATGCGGAAGAGTACGACTTAAGCGGTGGTTCCAAGTTGTATGTTGGCGACATCAACCTTGCCTTTGGTGCAAAGAACGCTCTCGGCGGCTTCTCACCTCAGCCTGTCGTGCTTGACGGTCCGTTCTACATGGTTTTGTCAGGCATGTCGCAGGAAGGTCTTGATTTCGGTATCTTCTGTGACTACTACTACCCGGAAGGCAACACCTATTTCCTTGCAGGCGGCCACAGCTACTCCTACAACATGGGTAAGGGCAGCAACATGGCTGTAAGTATCCACGGTTACTTCACCGACGAGGAGGCTCCTGAAACCGGTGTAGAGGAGATACTGAGCAACAGCAACAATGCTCAGAAGGTGCTGATCGACGGTCAGATATACATTGTCCGTGACGGCAAGACTTTCAATGTACTCGGAGCAGAAGTACGTTAAGTTGCAAACAGGCTTTCACAAGGGTATCGGAGGCTGAACACCTCTGATACTCACAAATAAAAACAAATGGATTATATGAAGAAGATATTAGTTATTATCAGTATTGCATTCTGTGCTCTGCCATTGCATGCATACGACCTTGCAGGAGTCAATCAGGACGGCGACTCGCTGTGGTTCAATGATGTCAGCAAAGGTTACGGCAGAAATGCAGTGGAAGTTACCTACAAAGGTTCATGGTACGGTGCTGTGGCAGATGAATACGCTGACACAATCCGCATACCGGACTTTGTAACTATAAAAGGCAAGAGTTATGAAGTTGTAGGTATCGGCGAACAGGCTTTTGCTGAGTGCTTCAAACTCATCTCGGTTACCATACCGGAGTCTATGCTCTATATTCGCGAAGGAGCATTCCAGTTTTGCTGCCACATGACTCAGGTGAACTACAATGCAAAGCGTTGCGCCGACCTCACTCTGCCTTCGTTTGCTCCGTTCTCCTTTGGCAACGTGGCATACGGTGAATATGTTGACGATGATAATGACGGTTACTCAGACCGTTTCTGGTCGGCATACGACCTGAAAGAAGTAAACATAGGTGCCGCTGTTGAACGCATACCGGACTATATGTTCTATGGTCTCGGAGGCGGTCTGCAACAGGCTGATCTTTCTAAACGCCCGTATGAAATAGTCAACAGCAAAGGAGGTGTGGCTCACATCAACTTCCTTGGTTCACCTAAAGAAATAGGCACTCAGGCATTCCGCGCATGCCGTCTGCTTGAAGACATGGTGATACCTGCAAGTGTAACATCCATAGGTCAGGCTATGCTCGCCAATTGCGACACACTGATGAGCGTCACGCTGCCTGAAGGCATAGAGGAGATTCCTGCATATTTCTTCTCGGGCAACAGAGAGTTGTGCAACATCAACTTCCCAACCACTTTGAAACGTATCAACTATGAATCTTTCAAGAACTGCGCAAAACTGACAAATGTAGTATTGCCCGAAGGTCTGGAAGTGGTTGGTCCGTCGGCATTCCGCAGTTGCGAGAACCTGCAGACAGTACAACTGCCGTCCACTCTTACCACTATCGACGGATATGGTTTCAGCGACTGCACGGCACTGACTGCTATAAACATTCCTACCGGCGTAAAGCAGATAGGCAACTACGCATTCGAAGACTGCACCAATCTGGGCAACGTAACCATAAACGAAGGTACGGAACTAATAGGCAACTTCGTTTTTGCAGGCTGTCTGAAACTTTCGGAAGGCAAGTTACATGCACCGGCAAAGATGCCGAAGATACAGGAGAACACTTTTGAAGGTGTACAGAACAGCATGCAGGTGATTGTGCCGGAAGAGAGCCTGCCGGAATACAGGGCTGATGCATACTGGGGACGCTTCTTTATGCCCGCAGGCACAGAAGACATCCGAAGCAATGCAAACACCGCAAAGAAAACATTCACCGACGGCGTAGTGACAATAGAAAAAGACGGTGTACGCTACTATATCGGCGGACAACAGGCAGAGTAACAATCAGCAACCGTAAATACACTATCACTCAGCCCGATGACTTATGTTGTCGGGCTGAATGTTCTATATAAATATGACTAAAGACATATTGTTATTGACAAATACACCTATAGTAGTATAAGTGAGCTTCGGATGAACTTGGGATGAGCTTAGGATGGTATTATATCAATATCTTTATCCTATCAAACAGAAACACAATATAGCTTAATCATAATGCTCCACAATTCACCACCATGTTAATAATATTTCAATTGTTGTGATTATGTGATATTTATATATAAAAATTAATGTTGATAAGTTGTTAAAAACAGTGTTGAAAAATAAAATGTGGTGCAATGTGGGGAATATGAGATATTTTTTATACCTTTGCAGCGGAAACAGTTAATAGGTGACAGTTGATAGTTGAAATTATGGTTGCAACATTCATCGGAAATATAGAAGCACGTTTGGACGAGAAAGGACGTATGTTCATTCCCGCAGTTTATCGCAAGATTCTTGCCGCAGAGCAGAGTACACGTGTAGTGATGCGCAGAGACACTGAGAACGAATGCCTTGTCATCTACCCGGAGCAGGTGTGGAACAAGCGCGTTGAGCAGTTGGGTGAGGAACTTGACGAGTGGAATCCTGATGATCAAATGTTGATGATGCAGTTTGTAGCCGATGCCGAATACCTGGAACCTGACTCACAGGGGCGCATACTGCTGCAGAAACGCAACCTGCAGCAAATAGGTGCTACGGGCGACCTGCTGATAGTGGGCATGATGAACCGTTTCGCCATTTGGGACAAACAGACATTCCTGAACAAGAAAATCGGGCAACGCGAATTTGCCGAACAACTGCGCAAGCGCATGAGCAAGAAATCATTCTGACACAACGTATTCTCCACCATGTCTGACACAATCTACCATATTCCGGCCCTTTTGAATGAGACCTTGGAAGGTCTTGCTGTCAAGTCCGCAGGCACCTACGTGGACATGACCTTTGGTGGCGGAGGGCACTCTAGAGCCATAATGGAGAGGCTGTCTGAAGGCGGCCGGCTGCTTAGTTTTGATCAGGACACAGACGCCTTTGACAACGCCATGCAACAGCAGTACTGGCAGGACGCTGCAGAGAGCGGACGTTGGCAGTTTGTGCATGGTAACTTCCGATATCTTAAAAACTTTCTCAGGTATTACAATGCAATACCTGTTGACGGCATACTTGCCGACCTCGGTGTCAGCTTTCATCACTTCGACACTTCGGAACGCGGCTTCTCGTTCCGTCTGTCAGGTCCGCTTGACATGCGCATGAACCGTCAGGCAACACTCAGTGCCGCCGATGTTGTGAACACCTACAGCGAAGAGCGACTGGCGGATATCATATACCTCTATGGCGAATGTCGAAACGCAAGACAGATAGCCAAGGCTGTAGTCAAGTCACGAAGCCACGCCACCATAGAGCGCACGGAACAACTCTGTGACCTGCTGACGCCGTTATGCGGACGTGACAAGGAAAAGAAAGACCTTGCACGCGTATTCCAGGCGCTGCGCATTGAGGTTAACGACGAGATGTCAGCTCTGAAGGAGATGCTCACAGCCTCATTGGACGTCTTGTGTTCAGGAGGACGAATAGCCGTACTCACTTACCACAGTCTTGAAGACCGAATGGTTAAGAACTTTTTCAAGACTGGCAACCTTGAAGGCAGACTTGAAAAGGACTTCTACGGCAACCCCGTCACCCCATTTCTGCAGGTTAACAGCAAAGTGATAACAGCCTCTGCAGAAGAAGTGGAAAACAATCCGAGGTCAAGAAGTGCCAAGTTGCGCATAGCTGAAAAGAAAGGATAGTTTGATGAACTGGAGGCGCATACATATTAAGGAGATATTGTCTGGAAGCATCTTTGCTACAGACTTCTTCCGCAAACAATACAAGTTACTGGCACTGATTGCTGCGCTTACCTTTGTATATATATACAGCGGGTTCCAGAGTCAGAGCCAGCAGAGGCGCATAAAGGTGCTTAACGAGGAAATAAAAGAAGCGAGATATGAGATGCTTGAACTCTCATCTGAATATACACAAATGACCAGACCTTCTGCCATTAGCAGACGTTTGAAAGAACAGAACAGTCCGGTGCACGAGTCTGTAACTCCGCCTACTCTGATCAAGTAGTGCTTATTCTATTTTGAAAGTTCTTCATGGGCGACAGACAGAAAAATATCATCATACGGTTTGCTGTTATCTTTACCTTGATAGCGGCAGGCTTTATTGCAGTGCTGACAAAAATAGTCATTACACAGACTGTTGAGCGTGAAGACCTGATGAAAATAGCATCAAAGCAGAAAAGCAAGGACTATGAGATAGAGGCCAACCGTGGCAACATTTACGACTGCTGCGGACGCCTGCTTGCCGGTAGTGCACCTACATACAGAATATACATGGACACACGTGTAGAGTCGCTGCATAAAAACAAAGGTAAGTTGTTCAACAACTACATCGACAGCATATCGACTGCCCTTGCCGACTATTTCGGTGACCGTTCAGCGGCAGAATACAAACGTATGATTCAGCAGGGCTACAACACAGGCAACGGACGTTTGCGTCTTTACCCCAAACGACTCACATATTTGCAGATTAAGGTAGTACGCGCAATGCCTCTGTTCAATCAGGGACCTCTCAAGAGCGGGCTCATAGTGGAGTCGAATTACCAGCGCATCAAGCCTTTCGGCAGCCTTGCCTCACGTTCGATAGGCTCTATCTATGGCAGCAACGGCTCAGGTGTCTCAGGGCTGGAGATGGCATACGACGAAATACTTCGGGGTAAAGCCGGCGAAGTGGGCACCCACACTGTGGAAGGACATACTGTATCGCAAGTTAACCGGGAGGCTGAAGACGGTTGCGACATACTGACTACTATCGACTGCAACCTGCAGGATGTGACAGAAATACAATTGCGGAATACCCTGGAGCGGTTAGAGGCGGACTGGGGCTGCTGCATACTGATGGAGACTCACACTGGCGAAGTGCGTGCCATCAGCAATCTTGGCAGACAGGAGGACGGCAGTTACCGTGAAGACAAAAACTATGCAGTCACACGTATCGAACCCGGCTCCACTTTCAAGACCTATGCATTGATGGCGGCTCTTGATGACGGCAAGGTGAAACTAACCGATACTATTGACGTGGAATATGGTGTGTGGTCTTATGAAAAAGCCAAGAAACCCATAAAAGACTCGCACGTACATAAAGACAAGAAGACAGGCAAACCTGTCCGTCTGTTCACCGTAAAACAGGTATTGGCAGCTTCCTCCAATGTCGGACTTGCCAAGATTGTCACATCAGCCTATGAAAAGAAGGCATCAAAGTTCGTTGACAAGCTTGATAAAATGCATGTTCGCGACTCAGTGCCTTTCGACATACCGGGCACACAGCAGCCGCGTATAAATGTACCTGACGACAGTGAGACACTTGCACGTATGGCCTTCGGCTACTTTGTAGAGTTGCCGCCTATCGACATTCTGATGTTCTACAATGCTATTGCCAATAACGGCAAGATGATACGACCCATATTAGTCAAAGAGGTGCTACGAGACGGGCAGACTATCCGACGTTTCTCTACATCTACAGTGGCTTCGTCAATATGCAAGTCCTCCACACTGCGCGACATACGGGAGTGTCTGGATGCTGTAGTATGGGACAACGATTTCGGTACTGCATCAGTCAACCCCTGGGGTGGTAAGAAAGCGCAATCCGACAAAGTGCATATCGCAGGCAAGACTGGTACTGCACAGGTGCTTGAAAACGGACGTTACCGCAACGACCAGCACCGCACTCTGTTCTGCGGCTATTTCCCTGCCGACAACCCTAAATATACTTGTATCTGCGTTATCCAGCAAAAGCCGAGGGCCTTGTATGATGCAGGCTTCGACTGCGGTGGTACAGTGCGCTGCATTGCGGAAAAGACAATGGCATACAGCGGCTCGGTAGATGTAAGCAATAAATATGCCGACCCTGCATCCATTCTACTCCCGCCTATCAAGCGCGGACTGCAGAAAGAGATTCGCCGCGCAGGTGACGGTACCAACATAGACATTAAGCGCACCGACTCGCAGTGGATTCGCGTGAACGAGAACTACGAGGCCGAACCTCTGCAAGTGACATCCGACATAGTACCCAACGTGGTAGGCATGGGTGCACGCGATGCCGTATATGCCATCGAACAGACAGGTATGCTTGTCACGCTCAGCGGCAAAGGAAGAGTGACAAACCAGAGTGTGGCAGCAGGCACTAAAGCACAACGGGGCAATACGGTGCACTTGGAATTGAGATAATTGAAAGTTGATGATATATGAAACTATCTGAACTAATTAAAGGCATTCCGGTTTTACAGATTATCGGGTCTGCAGATGTTGAAGTGAACGACATTCAGTTCGACTCACGCAAGGTGGGCAAAGGTAGCATGTTTGTTGCCACACATGGCACCACTGTTGACAGTCATCAGTTCATTCCGCAATGCCTTGAGGCAGGAGCGTCAGTCATAGTGGTGGAAGACATTGCCAATGTCGCAACTACTGATGCCACTGTCGTGGTTGTTGAGAATACGCAGCGCACTCTGGGTTATCTTGCCTCGCGTTTCTACGGTGAACCGAGCCGGCACCTCACACTTGTTGGTGTTACTGGCACCAACGGCAAGACCACCATCGCCACTCTGCTCTACCGCCTGACACGCGGCATGGGGCATAAGGCAGGTCTCCTCTCTACTGTATGCAACTACATCGAAGATGAGGCAGTACCCGCCACTCACACCACACCCGATGCACTCGAGTTGAACGCACTGCTCGCCAGAATGGTGGCGGCAGGCTGCGAATATGCATTCATGGAGGTCTCATCGCACGCCATAGCACAGGAGCGCATTGCCGGTCTCGACTTCAATGGTGGCATATTCACCAACCTCACACGCGACCACATTGACTTCCACAAGACCTTCGACAACTACCGTGACACCAAGAAGCGGTTCTTTGACTACTTGCCCGCACAGGCATTTGCCGTCACTAACAAAGATGATAAAAACGGTCTGGTGATGACACAGAACACAAAAGCTAAGGTGCATACCTATTCCACCCGCACCATGGCTGACTACAGGGCAAAGATACTCGAAGAAGGTTTCGAAGGCATGCTGCTTGACATAAACGGCAGAGAAGTGTTCGTACCGCTGGTAGGGCGTTTCAATGTAAGTAATCTGCTTGCCATCTATGGCACCGCTCTATGCCTCGGATTCGACAATGACGAGGTGTTACGCATTCTCAGCACTCTTCATCCTGTCAACGGCAGGTTCGAGACTATAGGAAGCCGGCAGGGCTGGACTGCCATTGTGGACTATGCGCATACCCCCGATGCTGTTGAGAATGTGATAAACACCATAAATGAAATACGTAAAAAAGGCTCGCGTCTCATCACTGTGGTAGGCTGCGGAGGCAACCGTGACAAAGGCAAACGGCCAATGATGGCACAACTCGCCAAACATGGCTCCGACCAACTCATTCTCACATCCGACAATCCCCGCGATGAAGAGCCGCAGGACATACTGGCAGATATGCTTGCCGGACTTACTGAAGAGGAGAAACAGGCGACACTGGTGATAGAAGACCGCCGTCAGGCAATCCGCACTGCATGCACACTCGCTCGAAAAGACGATGTGATACTCGTTGCCGGCAAAGGGCATGAGGACTATCAGATAATCAAAGGTGTGAAACACCACTTCGACGATCACGAAGAAGTGCGTGCAATGGCTAAATGACCAAATCGCAAAGGATTGGCAAATGACCAAATCGTAAATAACTAAATCGTAAATAACAAGATGGTAAATTATCTTATTGACTGGTTGCAGCAGACCTTCGGACATTTCGCAGGTGCAGGTCTGTGGCAGTACATAAGTTTCCGCGCCATTCTGGCGGCAGTGACTGCTCTGCTCACAAGCATGTGGTTCGGAAAGTTCTTCATAGCACTGCTTAAAAAGAAACATATCTCTGAGACACAGCGTGACGAGAAGACCGACCCATTCAACACTCAGAAGAAAGGTGTACCCACAATGGGAGGCATCGTCATCATCGTGGCTATACTCACCGCTGTGCTTCTCTTCGGCAGACTCAGCAACGTCTATATGCTGCTTATGATAGCCACCACACTCATCCTCGGGCTGCTCGGATTTCTTGATGACTATATCAAGACATTCCGTAAAAACAAGGACGGACTCAATGGCTGGCTTAAGATACTGGGGCAGGTGACACTCGGACTCATCGTTGGCCTCACTCTGCGCTATGCGCCGCAGGCTACCATCAACGAGACGGTGGTGGTGAAGATTGAGAACAACACCGAGGTGGTTTACAAGTCGCCTTCTGTCAAGTCAACACGCACCACCATACCATTTGTCAAAGACCATAACGCCAACTATGCAGACATGTTCTCATGGCTCGGAGAGAAAGTTAAGTATCAGGCTGGATGGATATTCTTCGTACTGCTCATTGTGTTTGTCGTAGCGGCTGTGTCCAACGGAGCCAACCTCAACGATGGCATGGACGGCATGTGTGCAGGCAACTCGGCCATCATCGGCATCGCACTGCTTATCCTTGCCTATGTCAGCGGCTCTACTGTATGGGCGGACTATTTCGATGTGATGTATATCCCCAGCAGCGAAGAACTTGTGGTGTTCCTCGCAGCATTCGTAGGAGCACTCATTGGTTTCCTCTGGTATAATGCCTTCCCTGCACAGATTTTCATGGGCGATACCGGCAGTCTTACGATAGGCGGTATCATAGCCGTTTGCGCATGCATCATGCACAAGGAGTTGCTCATACCTATTCTATGCGGAGTCTTCCTCATGGAGAGTATATCTGTCATCGTGCAGACACAGGTCTTCAAGTTCACCAAACGTCGTGGACAGCCTGTGCGTGTTTGGAAACGTACTCCCATACACGACCATTTCCGCACTGCACTCACTCAGGTTGACCCTGCCAGCCGTGTACTACTCAAAGGCAGCGGCAACCTCTATCACGAGAACAAAATCACACTGCGTTTCTGGCTCGTCACCATTCTCCTCGCAGCACTCACTATATTAACACTGAAAATCAGATAGCTATGGAAGGTTCTTTAATCATACTCGGAGCAGGCGAGAGCGGTTGCGGAGCAGCCATTCTCGGCAAACAGAAAGGCTACAATGTCTTTGTGTCCGACATGGGTGAAATCAAACCCGCTTACAAGGCTCTGCTTCAGCAACACGGCATACCGTATGAGGAAGGCGGTCATACCGAAGAACGCATTCTATGCGCCGACCTCGTGGTCAAGTCTCCCGGCATACCAGACACCGCACCCGTCATTCAGCAGTTGACAGCTCAAGGCACAGCCATCATCTCCGAGATAGAGTTCGCTGCACGATATACTGACGCCAGGATGGTGTGCATCACCGGCTCAAACGGAAAGACCACCACCACATCACTCGTCTTCGACATACTCCGCCGTGCAGGTCTTGATGTCGGTCTCGCAGGCAACATAGGCAACTCCCTCGCCTTGCAGGTGGCTCAGAATGACCACAAGTACTATGTGATAGAACTGTCATCCTTCCAGCTTGACAACATGTACGACTTCCGCGCCGACATCGCCATATTGATGAACATCACTCCAGACCACCTTGACCGCTATGACTTCTGCTTTCAGAACTATGTCGATGCCAAGTTCCGTATCACACGCAACCAGACACCGAAGGACGCCTTTATCTTCTGGTCGGAAGACCCTGTCATCGAAAAAGAGATAAAGAAACTGTGCCCGAAAGCGACACTCTACCCTTTCGGTCTCAACAAAGAGCACAACATGGCATATATCGACGGCGAGAACTTCGTCATTGAAGCACCCAACGCGCTGCAACTCTGCATGCCTGCCAATGACCTCGCTCTCAAAGGGCAGCACAACAAGCTCAACTCCATGGCGGCAGGTCTGGCAGCACAGATACTTAATATCAGGAACGAGGTCATACGCGAGAGCCTGATGCAGTTCCAAGGTGTTGACCACCGCCTGCAGTATGTTGCCACAGTGCGTGGAGTGCGCTTCGTCAACGATTCCAAAGCCACCAATGTCAACTCATGCTGGTATGCTCTCGAGTCAATGACAACGCCTACAGTGCTTATTCTCGGAGGCAAGGACAAGGGCAACGACTATTCCGAGATAGACCAACTCGTCAAAGAAAAATGCCATACACTCGTGTTCATGGGACTGCATAACGAGAAACTGCGCGAACATTTCGGCTCGTTCGGCATCAATATCATCGACACCGACAACCTCCACGATGCTGTCACTGGTGCCTTCGGTGCCGCACACGAGGGTGACACCGTGTTACTCTCGCCGTGCTGTGCCTCGTTCGACCTATTCAAGTCATACGAAGACCGGGGAGAACAGTTCATGCAGGCAGTCAGACAACTCTAAATGACCAAATCGTAAATAAATCGTAAATCGTAAATAATAAAATCGTAAATGATTTGAGTGGCTGCATAGCAAATAACCAAATCGTAAATAATAAAATCGTAAATGATTTGAGTGGCTGCATAGCAAATAAATAAATCGTAAATAATAAAATCGTAAATAACCTGATGTTTGGCAAACGACAATATATCGACCGCACCTTCTGGGTGATATTCATCATTCTTGTGGGGGTAAGCATTCTGGCACTCTTCAGTGCCTCATCCTCGCTTATACGCATCGCCACTGCACAGGGGCATAACCCTGTCTATCCTATCGCTGCACAGATATTGTATCTACTGCTCGGTGTAGCGCTCGCATACGGCATACAGTTCCTGCCCTCGTGGATCTACCGTCTGTTCGGCTACGGACTTCTTGGCGTCGGGATTATCTTCCTCATGCTCAATGCGGCACATATAGGTGTCACCATCAACGGCGCCACCCGATGGATTCGCATTGCCGGCATCACCATACAGTCGTCAGAGATAGCAAAGATAGGACTTATAATCGTGGCGGCTGACCTGCTCACACGTATCAAAGACGGGCAGACCGAAAAGAGATATTTCCTTTGGGTTCTCGGCCTCACCGCTGTCACCTGTGTGCTTATCATGTTCAGCAACCTCTCAACAGCCGTCTTGCTGGGGTCGGTCATCATACTGATGTTCTTCCTTGCACGTGTGCGCTGGTATTGGATTGCAGGCATCATATTCACTGCCGCTCTCGTGCTTGTACTCGGCTATTTCTATGTGGAGAATGTCTATGTCAAACCCGGCAAGGAGATGACGGGTATCATGGGGCGCGCCGTCACGTGGGTCAGCCGTATCGACAACAAAGTCAAGGAGAACAACACCGACAACTCCGCCATACGCATCAACGACGACAACTATCAGGCTACTCTCGCACGGGTGGCTGTGGCACGCGGAGGGCAGTCGCCTCTGGGTGTCCTGCCGGGCAACTCGCTCGAGCGCAACTACCTGCCGTTGGCGTATGCCGACTATATCTTCGCCATCATCGTCGAGGAGACCGGATTCATAGGAGCAATGCTGCTATGTCTGCTTTATCTGAGTATCCTCTTCCGGGCATGCCTCACTTCGAGCCGATATAACGACTACTCCGCACAACTCATGGTCATGGGGCTCGGACTGATGATCACCATGCAGGCGCTTGTCTCTATGGCAGTGGCGGTAGGACTCGGACCTGTCACGGGGCAGCCTCTGCCTATGGTTTCAAAAGGTGGCACTTCGGCACTTATCACAAGCATCTATTTCGGTATCATGATGGGTGTCAGCCGAGAGCAGAACCAGATACGGGCACAGCAACTCATCACCGAACACGAAAGCCAGGAAACAATACCCGACATAGAAGTTGAATAGTTGGAAAATATCCAAATCGTAAATAATAAAATCGTAAATGAATAAATCGTAAATAATTTAGATCGTAAATAATAAAATCGTAAATGACCAAATCGTAAATAATATGAATTTCCTTATCTCCGGTGGCGGCACAGGAGGACATATCTTCCCCGCCGTAAGTATTGCAAACGCACTGCGTGAACTCCGTCCTGACTGCAAGATACTCTTCGTAGGCGCTGACAACCGTATGGAAATGGAGCGTGTGCCGCAGGCTGGTTACGACATCATAGGTCTGCCTGTCAGAGGCTTCGACCGCCGGCATATATGGCGCAACATCTCTGTCCTCTGGGACTTGCGCAAGAGTCTTCGCATGGCGCGAAAGATAATTCAGGACTTTAAGCCTGATGTGGCTATCGGCGTAGGAGGCTATGCTTCGGGGGCTGCCATGAAAGCCGCTGCGCGAATGGGAGTGCCGGTGCTGCTGCAGGAGCAGAACGGATTCGCAGGAGTCACCAACAAACTGCTCAAGAACGATGCAGCCAGGATCTGTGTCGCCTACGAGGGCATGGAGCGTTTCTTCCCGGCTGATAAAATTATCCTCACCGGCAACCCCGTCCGGCAGAATCTCGAAGGAGGCTCGCGTGCAGAGGCGGCGGAGTATTTCGGTCTTGACCCCGAGAAGAAGACGCTGCTCATCATCGGAGGTTCACTCGGAGCACGCACTATCAACGAGAGTATCATCTCGCACCTGCCCGAACTCCTTGACAGTGACATTCAGGTCATCTGGCAGACCGGCAAGACCTACCACGACCAGTGCAAAGAAGCCCTCAACAACATTCTTGACAACAAAGAAAAGACAGCCGATACCGAACTGTCAACTGTCTTCTGCTCCGCTTTCCTCTCACGGATGGATCTCGCCTATGCCACTGCCGACCTTGTCATCTCGCGTGCCGGAGCATCGTCCATCTCCGAACTGTGCCTGCTCGGCAAACCCTGTATCCTTGTGCCTTCACCCAATGTGGCTGAAGACCACCAGACACACAACGCCATGGCACTCGTCCGTAAGGAGGCGGCTATACTCGTACGTGACGTGGACGCAGGCGAACAGCTGATAGAGAACGCCATGCGTGTCATTCATAACGATGACAAGCTCCGTCATCTGCATGACAACATTCTCCTCCTTGCGCAGCGTGACTCCGCACGACGTATCGCCGAAGAAGTCCTTGCCCTCGCAAACAAATAGTATCCATCCGTATAATTCGTGTTCAAACACCGTAGGGGCGACCCCGTGTGGTCGCCCAATATACATAACAAGGGCGAACATAATACAGCAAGGGCGACCATTTCCGTCAATTATTACACATCTGCTTGCGCAAGTATGTGTAATTTTGCATGCTGATAATTATGGACGTTTGGCATCGCGTGGCGGCAACGCCGATGTTTTCAGTATGTGTTGTAAACGAAATAACATAACTAACAATAATATTAACCGTGCCTGAAAGGCACACAAAACAATCAAACATCATGAAACAAATTAAACTTTATTTGACACTTGCCCTGCTCGCTTTGGGCATAGGACAGATGTGGGGAGGAACAGATGTTACTTTTAATACATCTGAAATTGCAGGAAGGAATGTAAAAAGCTATGTTACTCCTTGTTGCTCAATATCATCATCAAATAACAAAATATGTACTTCATCAAATGTGGCTTTAATTAATATGAGCAGCTCAGCTGATACAGACTATACAAATGATGAAAAACGAATTGCTTTTAAAGTTGAAAATGGCAAAGGAACAATTAGTAAGATTGTTATTCATGGTTCAACAAACTCATCAGGCAATGGATCTGCAGCAGGAGCCATAGTATATTGGGATGATAATACTTTTCCAACATCAGCAATAGGATATGCTACTCCTACTTTTTTGAATTATACTCAAAATAACTCGTGTGATGGTCATTATATAGAAGTTACTCCTCCTGCCGGAACAAAAGCGATAGCTATTTATAAACGTGTTAAATATAACTCAAGCTCTAATACTGTTGGTAGTGGAAGTAATACTGGCGCTGGTACAACGTTGCGTGTTGATGAAGTCACGCTTACTATAGAACCTGAGTGTTCCGATGCTGCCGCTACTTTTACTGTTAACAGTGGGGCAAGTGCAAGTATTTACACCACCGGTACTGCTACGTTGGCTTTCTCGTCAAGCAACGAGAGTGCAGTGGTTTATTCGGTGACGAAAGATGCTGTCGCTGCCACTGCGAACACTGACTATACTATTGTTGAGGGTGTTTTCACACCGCTTGCTGGCGCAGGCAAATATGTCATCACCGCCACACAAGCTGCTGACGGCACACACTGTGAAGTGGATGAGTCTGTTACTGTTACCGTCAACGTAGCAACACCTGTAACGAGTGCTGTTGCTTCTGTTGATGTAAACAAAGGTATAATTGGTGATAACTTTACACTCCAAGTTACTGCCGCTAATGCTACAGATTTCCAATGGTATTCAAATACTACGGCAAGTAACGAAGGTGGTTCTGCGATTGTAAGTGCGACAAATAATGAGTATGTATTTACTCCTGCTGATAATGGTGTTTATTATTTCTATGCGACAGCAACTAATGAATTTACCACAACTCCTATTGTGTCAAATTGCATAACTATAACTATTACAGAACCTTGTTATGATATTTTATATGATTTGGTTAATAGCATAGGCTCTGCTGCTGTAACAGCAAATGACGCTACTGTTAACGCAGGCGTTTCTTTGGTATTGACTAACACCGCAGGCAGAATCACTATAACTCCTGCTGAAGGCTATCAGTTCAAGAACGGAGACATCATTGATATAGCAGGCACAATTGGTAACACATCCAAGAAGTGGGGTATCAAGATTAACAATAGTCAGACTTTAGAAAAGGCTGCAGGCGAGCCTTGTGAATTGACAGGTACTCTGTCATTGGCTTCTGATCAAGCAACTATTGAAATCGGTCGTGCAGATGGATCTACTACTACTTTGACATCATGCGTTATTAAGCGTCGGGTCGCATGTAAGGAGATTATCTCTACTGTTATCACTCTGTCGGCTGTGACAGTCAATAGCACTGCTATCAGCGCTGCTAACCTCGCCACTTTGCAGAGCGACCACACGCTGGCACTCGCAGAGTCGTTTGCTGCTGCGCCTGTGATTGTCTTCAACGAGCACAAAGTCATTACCTATGAGGACAACTCACAAAAGGTTACCGACACTCCGCATGAAGTGACCGCTACCGTAGTGTCAGGCAACTGGCAGGCACAAGCCACCATCAACAGCATCACCTACACCGTGACAGCCACCAAACTCTCCTCTGCCACCGTGTCATACTATGACGGCGCAACCAAACTCGGCGAAGAGATAGTAGCCATCAATGGTCACCCTGCCGAATATGGCGACTATGAGACAAAGGCGCACTATACATTCGCAGGTTGGTATAACAATAGCGACCTTGCAGATGGTCACGCTGTTGCTAACATATCAGCCGAAACAATAACTGCCGACGCATCATATTATGGCAAATGGACTGCAAAATATGCAAGTTCTGTCAACTTCGAAAAGATGGTGATGGATAACGGCAAGAGTTATGATTTCCTTTCACAGTTAGGTACACTCGGTTATGAAACCAACATTACAGGCAGTCTGGATGGTCTTGACAATACTAAATCTGATAGTCTGCGTAACTATTCATATCTTGGTTTGAAAGTGAAGAGTTCAGGTGCCATGCTTGATTTCCTCGTTGCATCGGGCAAGACGGTATATGTGAAATTCGGCAATGTAGGCAAGACTCCGAAAGTATCATACAACGGTGGCTCATACGCTGATATGACAATTACCGACAATGTTTATACATACACTACTGAAGCCGAAACAATCATCAGTATTAAGACCGCAGACGGCAGTGCAGTTGTATTCCAGCAGGTTATGATAGGCGAGACTCTTCAGGATCCTGAACTTTATCTAATCACTTATGCTGATGCAAGCAATGGCACAGTGAGCGGTTGGAAGATGGGTATCCCGGGTGAGACAATAACTGTCTATCCGAAGCCTGCAAGCGGCTACAAACTGAAATCTGGCACACTGACTGTTGTTGATGCTGATAGCAATCCTGTTGACCTAACGGGCGCTACTACTTTCGAGATGCCTGCAAAGAACGTTACCGTAAGTGCAGAATTCGAGGATGCAACCACCACTTCTCTCACCGACCTTGAGAATGGTGCTCAGCCGAAGAAGGTTATTGAGAACGGTGTTCTCTACATCCTCCGCGACGGCAAGACCTACAACGCTCAGGGCATCCAGGTGAAGTGAGAACCTCTCCCCGACCCTTTTAATTAGGTTATTAGGTTAAAAGGCTAATTTGTAAGGGCGACAGCATTAGCGCAGTGTGGTCGCCCTTGCTGTTTTTTAAACACGGATATCACAAATATCGGGCGACCACACGGGGTCGCCCCTACGAAATTAACCACGAATTAAACGGATTACACGGAAAAGTTGCATTGTCGCATTGTTGCAGATCTGTGTGCGGGGGATACATTTTTGTGCAACTTTGCAACAATGCAACCGAGAAGGTATAGTGATCCTATAGTGATCGTATAGTGCTTCAAGGTCGCATTTTCAGTTTTTCTTTTGATTTTTGTCATATTTCTTTCGTCATTTTTGCCCATACCGTGGGATTAACATAGAGAAACAGCACAATATTTGCATGAGATTATTGAGACTTTTGAGACTTTTGCCACCAATATTCTACTATTAGGAATCTCTTAAAAAATGTTTTGGCATTTTTGGCACTTTTGACACTTTTGACACCCATGTTTCAGGTTTCAAGTTTCCCCAATTAGCCTCTTAACCTTTTAGCCTTATAACCTTATAACCTCTTAGCCTCTTAGCCTTTTAGCCTATTAACCAGTTAGCCAGTTCCACAATTACCCAGTTAACCAAATATGTCAATTATTACACATCATGCCGCAAGAGTTGGCGTAACTTTGCAATGTGGAAAAAGGCGGTGACGTAAACACTATATTATAAACAAGAGCATAATATATATAAATTTATAAATCAAACCGTTATGAAGAAAATCAGACTCTTTGCATTGGCTTTCTTGGCTATGCTTGGCATGAGTGCAATGGCACAGACAATCACATTGTCCGAAGTGACACCTTCAGGCAACTGGTATGAGGTGGCAGGTGTCGGCAGGGTGACCAACAAGTCAGGGAATGCCTTCTCCGAACAGGATACCAAATGCGATGGCATCACCGGCTACAAAACCGGCAGTTCCTATTTCACCGTTCAGACCTACAACAGCATCTCCGAACTCACTGTGGCGGCAAAGTCAGGCTCCAACAGGACACTTAAGTCCGTATCTGTCTCAGCCACCCTTGAAGGCTCCGCAGCCTCAGCTTCCAATGTCACCTACAATACTACCGGAGGCAACACGTCTTATCAGATTCCGAAGAACACCTGCGACAATGAGTTCACCATCGAGTTCAGCGAACCCGTTGCTGCCGACAGCTACATACAACTCGTGCTGAGCGGCAATGCCGACATCGTGGCTGTCACCTTCGGAGCAGCCGAGACTTGCACCGCTCCCGCTGAGGCACTCGCTCTCAAAGCCGACAAGACCGAAAACGTGTACGAAGGCGACATCATCACCTTCTCCGTCACAGGCGGCAACGGCAACAACGTGAAGATTTACGACGGCGAGACCGAAGTCACCTCTCCGTGGACTGCCACTGCAGGCAACCACTCCTTCACCGCTGCTCAGGAGCCAAATGACACCGTGTGCGGTGCAGTGACAGAGGCGATAGCAATCAGTGTGGCAAGCAAGTCACCTGTTGTTGAGGCTGTTGTCACCGGACCAAACAATGGTTTCATCGGAATACCTGTCACTCTCACATGCAACGCCGCCAATGCCACTCAATATCAGTGGGTCGGTGACTACGGCATACAGATAGAGGGAGCCACAGAAGCCACCTATACCTTCACCCCTGACGCTGCCGGCTCTTACAAGTTCCACTGCAACGCTAAGAACGACTTCAACGGCGACAACTGGGTGATGTCGAATACCTTCACTTTAGAAGTCACCAAACTCTGCGGCGAACTCATCCGTGCAACCACACAACAGGAGGTGTCGGGCGTAGCAGGAGGCTCTGTGGAGACAAGTTTCTCAAAAGGCGACAGCAAGAAACTTGACAAGAACAACTACTTCGGCGTCAAACTCGCAAGCGGCACATTCCAGGCTGGCGACATGTTTACAATTAACATCACTGCTGCGGCTGACCTCGGACATTTCATGCTCTACGCAGACAAGAGCGGCTCAGAACTCGTCTATGACCAGGGCATCACCTACACCAAGGCAAGTGCGGCTGAACCTGTCGTTTGTCCTACAGGTGCGATGACAATAGTCCTCCCTGCCGCCGCTCAAGGCAAACAGGCGCTTTATATCTACCGTGGAGGTGGCAACGACCAGTGGAATGTCACCTTCGACACCGTATATGTCACACGACCTTGCGAGGCAAGCGGCGACAACACCATAGCACACCTCCTCGTCAACAGTGAGGAAGTGAAACCTGACGGCAACAACTACAACTATGTGGTCGCTGCTTCCGACACTAGCGCCGCTGTACTCGTCACATACACTCTCAACCATGTTCTCGCCACGGCAACTCCGGCTTCCGGATTCACTCTCAACGTGCCTGCACCTGGCGCTGATGCCACCTCGCAGATGATTGATGTCACCGCCGAGAACGGAGACGTAGCGCATTATACGGTCAGCGTCACCAAGGCTGCCTCACTCAGCAAAGTCAACACCCTCAAGGCTCTCTCGGTGAAAGGCTACACACTCTCACCCGCCTTCGCTGACACAGTGTATTCTTACACCGTCACCAAGGAGTACGGAGCAGAGAACCCTCTGCCTGCCGACGTGATTGCCACACCGACCGATGCAGCAGCGAAGACTGAGATCACTGCTGATGCCGACACGCTGACAGTCACAGTCACTCCCGAGGACGCCGAGGCTGCAAAAGGCATATACAAGATAACCGTCCTCACTGCCGCTGCCAACAAAGACCTCTACGAAGTCCTCTTCTCCAATGGCGCAAAAGGTGCTATTGATGGCGCCAAGGCTGTAATAACAGTACCTTATCTCGCTGGCGAAGACGCTCCTTCTGTTGTCCTCGACAGTATCAAGTTCGCCTCTTGGGCGGTAGATACGCCTGCTGTTGCTCTCGAAGAAGGCAAACTCGTCATCACGGGTGCTGACGGCGACAAGAAGGCATACGCTCTCCAATCCGTTGCTCTCGCTCCTGCAACAGCAGAACTCGACTCACTTGTTGTCTTCGACACTGTACCTGCATATATCTTCGCTCCTTACGGCTTCGACAAGGATAAGGGTGTCAAGTTCGCCAAGAGCACCGAGGAGAAGAGCAACATGCGCGTCTCAAGTGGCAGAAGCCGTATCTATATGGCGTTGCCTGCCGGAGCCAAATCTGTATCTCTTACCTCAGGCTCAGCTGGCAAACGTGCTGTTGTCATCTACGTCAATGGTGTGAAGTCCGATGTCACCTCCATCGCTTCGTCAGGCAGTAGCATAGAAGTCGCACTTGACCATGAGAAGGCAAACTTCATCGCTATCGAGAGCAACCAGACGGGAGGCGACGGCGGTTTCACCAAGATGCAACTCAACAAATATGTCGAGCCACAGTACTTTGCTGTCACACTCCAGGCTGAAAACGGCAAGATTGAGGCGAAAGACTCTTCTGTTGACCTCACTCATGTGCTCGAAGGCACTGCTCTCACACTCGTCGCTACTCCTGACGAAGGCTATCTATTCGACAAGTGGGAAGGCTTCAGCGAGACAAGCAACGAACTGACTCTCACCGTCACACAGGATACCACCGTCAAGGCGCTCTTCAAAGAGAAAGCCGCTGTCAACTACTACAAGGTTACCGTCGTTGAGGAAAACGGCAAGATTGCCGTGAGCGGCGCTGCCGACCTCAACAACGTTGAAGAGAACACCATACTAACCTTCACTGCAACTCCAAACGAAAACTATGAGTTCAGTGGCTGGGATGGATTCAACGAGGCGACTAACGTACTCACACTTACAATAACGGCTGACGTTACTGTCAAGGCAATCTTCAAGGAGAAAAGTTCCGAGACTCCCGATGTCGTCTTCAAGTGGACATTCGACGGCAGCACAACTACCATGAATGAGGCACTGCCTGCCACCAACGGCACTGTTGCACTCCTCACCAAGGACGAGAACAAGACATGGAGCACCGAAAGTGCTACTTACAACTCTGCTGTCGAGGCTTCTGCTCTGCCTAAGAAGGGACTCAAGTCGGGAGGAAATGCACTCTATATTGCCGTCACACTCAGCGAAGGCAGCTTCACCGAAGGCGATGTCATTAGCATCATCGGTTACAACGCATGGAATATCTACACCGACACTGCCTTCACAACGCCTCTCATTGAAGCCATAGAGACAGGCACTGCCAAAGGCGACTACAACCTCGGTAAGGGCATCATACCACGTGGTACTTATGGCAACACCCTCTACATGCGCCGTACCAATGGCTCAGGAACCGGCATCGTTGACATAACCGTAGTTCACGGTAGCGACATTCCCGAACCTGTCAAGTACTTCACTGTCACCTTCCTCGGCTTTGAGGATGTCGTACTAAAGACCCAGACCGTTAAGCAGGGCGAGGCAGCTTCGGCGCCTGAAGCCCCCGTTGTTGAGGGTTACACCTTCAAGGAGTGGGATACCGACTTCTCCAATGTGCAGTCCGACCTCACTGTGCATGCTGTCTATGAGCAGAACACAGGACTCGAAGACCTGCAGGCTTTGTTCGAGGATGGCGACATGTACAATATCCTTGGTCTCAAAGTCACTGACTCCTACAAGGGTATTGTCATCAAGAACGGCAAGAAGTTCTTCCTGAAATAACGCTGTCTCATATCAACGGCAAATCACTCAGGAGCGGGCGTCATTGTCCGCTCCTGTTGTGACTGAAGAACACAAACACAACTATAGTATCAACGGAACATGAACGGAACATCGCGCTACCATTACACTACCTTTAACAACATTACTCACTATTTCTGGTATATATTTTGACATGTCAATAAAAATCATTACCTTTGCGCACTTATAACATATTCTTTCTTATGAAGAAGTTTTTTGTAACCGTAGGTGAGTATTTCCTCTTGATGCAGCGGGTCTTCCGTATGCCTGACAAGTGGCGTATGTTCTGGAGGCAGTTCTCCCGTGAATTGGAGAAGCAGGGCATACAGTCCCTTCCCATTGTCATCATCATATCCGTCTTCATAGGCGCAATATTGACTATTCAGACCAAACTCAATACCAGCAACCCTCTCCTGCCTACCTACTCTACCGGTCTCGTCACCCGTGACACACTCCTCCTTGAGTTCTCCTCAACCATACTGTGTCTCATACTTGCAGGCAAGGTGGGCAGTAATATAGCCTCCGAGATAGGCACCATGCGCATCACCGAACAGATCGATGCACTCGAGATAATGGGTGTCAACAGCGCCAACTACCTCATCATGCCCAAGATAGCAGCTTTCGTGGTGATGATGCCTGTCCTTGTTATTATCTCCATGGCTGTCGGACTTGTCGGTGGATATTGTGTGGGTATGTTTACAGACGTTATTACCGTTGCCGACTACCTGCTTGGCATTCAGTATGCTTTCATTCCCTTCTATGTGTGGTATTCTATCACCAAGTCTCTGGTCTTCGCCTTTGTCATCGCTTCAGTATCTTCCTACTATGGTTACTATGCTTACGGCGGAGCGCTTGAGGTCGGCAAGGCATCAACAAGTGCAGTTGTCAACTCCAGTGTGCTTATACTCTTCTTCAACCTCCTTCTCACTGACCTAATGCTGAACTGACATGATTAAAGTTGACGACATAGTTAAGAGTTTCGAAGGCACAGTGGTGCTTGACCATGTAAGCACTGTCTTCGAGGACGGCAAGGTGAATATGATTATCGGACAGTCGGGCTCGGGAAAGACGGTGATGATGAAGTCAGTGATTGGCCTTCACACTATCGACTCCGGACGCATTGAGTACGATGGCAGAAACCTGCCTGACATGAAGGAGAAAGAAGTACGTCTGCTACGCCGTGAGGTAGGCATGTTGTTTCAGGGTGCTGCTCTCTTCGACTCGCAGACAGTGCTTGAGAATGTGATGTACCCGCTTGAGATGTGGTCTGCCATGTCCGACGGGGAGAAACAGGATAGGGCGCGTTTCTGCCTTAGCCGTGTCAACATAGAGGAGCGAGCTTTCAGCCTTATGCCCTCCGAGATTTCAGGCGGTATGCAGAAACGTGTCGCTATAGCGCGTGCTATAGCGCTCAACCCACGTTACTTGTTCTGTGATGAGCCTAACTCGGGTCTCGATCCAAGGACTAGTCTCGTAATCGACCGCCTTATTCAGGACATCACGCAGGAATACAACATCTGTACTATAGTCAACTCGCACGACATGAACTCCATCATGGAGATAGGCGACAATATCGTCTTCCTGCTTAAGGGTAAGAAGGAGTGGCAAGGCTCAAGGCATGATATATTCCACGCCGACAGCGAGGCACTCGACGACTTTGTCTTCGCAAGTGAGTTGTTCAAGAAAGTAAAACGGGTTAACAACTGACAATTGATATCGCTATGAATAAGAGCATCCTTATACTCATCTTTGCGGCATTCGCCCTTACACTGTCTGCACAGCAGCATATACGCGCCATACAGCAACCCTTGGAGCATATTCAGCCTAACGGCGACACACTCGTTTACAGACTTCACGGCGACGAGCACCGCCACTGGCAGACTACACTTGACGGCTACTTGATAAAGAAAAACAAACGTGGTAAGTTCTGCTATGCGAAGAAAAACCGGCGAGGCGAAGTGAAAGCCACATGCCGCACTGCACACAATGCCGAAGACCGCACACGCCGTGAGGCACGCTATGTGGAGAGACATATACCAAACGGACTGAAAGATTAATACATTCATTGAAAAACAAAAATACTAAACTATAACAAAAGTCATGAAGAAATCACTATTGACAATTCTTGTGCTGCTGATTACAGTGAGTGCAATCGCAGTACCCGCTCATCCTGGCAAACGTACTGGCAAGACGACAGACGGCAGACAGATTGAATACCGCGTTGTTGGTGACGAGCTTTATCACTACATGGTTGACGCAGAAGGCAACATGCTCACGAAGAACGCAGAAGGCTTACTCCTAAAAGCAGGTGCACAACCTACAGAGGAGCAGGTGCGGGCACGCCGCGCCGCATCACGTGTGCAGCATAAAGCTGCTATTCGCCGTGCAGGTAGCAACAACCTGGTATCGCGCGGTCTCGTCATACTTGTCAACTACAAAAACACAAAGTTCCAGACAGTCAACACCAGAGAGGCGTTCAACGAGATGCTTAACGGTGACAACTACACCTACAATGGTGCTACAGGCTCTGTCAGAAAATACTACAGCGACCAGTCAGACGGCAAGTTCGTTCCGGAGTTGGATGTATATGGCCCTGTCACATTGGACAAAGACAAGGAATACTATGGCGCTAACGATGCTGATGGCTACGATTTGCGTGTAGGCGCAATGGTGGCACAGGCATGTCAGAAAGCGTTCAGCGAGTACACTATCGACATGAGCAAGTACGATGTTGACAACGACGGATATGTTGACTTCGTTGATGTGCTCTATGCCGGATATGGAGAGGCGGACTCTGATGACGAAGACTCTGTCTGGCCATGCGAATGGGAATTGACTACTTCGGATTATGGCAGAACTATCACTATCGGAGGCAAGATTATCAATACTTTCTCCTGTCATCAGGAGTTGGACGGCTACGGCAGCATGGCAGGCAAGCGCGCTGGCATAGGCACACCGTGCCACGAGTTCGGACATGTGTTCGGTCTGCCTGACTTATACGACACCTCATACAAGAATCCTACTCTCGGCTATTGGGACTTGATGGACGGAGGAGCATACAATAATAATAGTCGCACTCCTCCCGGTTTTTCTGGCTACGAACGTATGTTTGCAGGTTGGGCTAAGCCGCGTCTTCTGAATGCTGCAGAGAACGTGACCTTGCAGGAGTTGCAAGGCTCACAGGAGGTACTCGTAATCAGCACGACAGGCAATCATAACCTTGATGCAGGCAACCCCAACCCTACCACATTCTATATCCTCGAAAACCGCCAGCAGAAGTCGTGGGACAAATACTTGCCCGGACACGGTATGCTGATTTGGAAGATACAGTATAGTGCCTCCAAATGGGAGAACAACACTGTCAATAACGCCTCTGTGTCACGTCAGGGCGTAGCTATCATGGCTGCAGACGGGAAGGTGTCATCTACCACATACAACGGTCAGGTGAGCACTACAGGTGATGCGGGAGACCCATTCCCGGGTTCAAAAAGCATTAAGGAATACAAAAGTATAACCAACTACCCCATAACAGATATAGCAGAGAAAGACGGCATCATCACATTCAAGTTCATGGGTGGAGCAACAAAGCCTTTCACAGTCACCTTCAATGCAGGTGAACACGGCACTTGCGCAATTGATACTCTTGCAGAGACCAAAGCAGGCGCAGGAGTTGTTCTTCCTGATGTCGTTGCCGATGAAGACTGGCTTTTTCTCGGTTGGAGCACACAAGCAGATGCTGTCTATGCTAACGCAGGTCAGGCAGGTGGCATTTACCACCCAACAGAAAACATCACACTCTATGCTCTCTACCTCTACACTATATGCAACGTTACTTGGAACTTGGAGAATGTGACTGTAGAACCTGAGGTTGACAAAGTGACAGCGAAAGATACGCTTGTAGCTGTTGTCAAACCCGCAGAAGGATATGTACTCACCATCCGTGATTTCTCTATTACTATAGTAGGAGACGCCACAACGGCAACTATAGGTACAGCGTTGGAAACCAACCTTGTGCGTGGCAGAGACTTTACCTATGTTGGCGATACGCTTACCATTCCGAATGTGAGCGGTAACTTGAATATTACTGTCAAAGCACGTATGCAAGGGCAGGAACTTGTGTGTGAGAACTATCGCTACACCTTTGCAGAGAATCCAAACATAGGTGATAACGTTCTCGGTGACTATTCATGGAACATATTACTTAATGAAGGTGAGTTCGCACGCTTCGACGAGACCAAAGGTGCTCATTTCGGATCCAACAAGAATCCTGTAGGCACTGCTGTACTCACTACTGATGATGCCGATGATTGTGACATAAAGAGTATAGTTGTCAACGCATCTGTGAACAGCGGTAAGACAGGAGGTCTTAAGGTAACGATAGGAGGGAATAACGTAGGTGAAGAAGTTACTCTTGATGGTACTCCAAAAGACTTTACCTTCACTAACACCGACTCGTTCCAAGGGAGTGTAATGATACGTATTACCGCATCCAGCACAGCAGCATACCTGAAGAGCATACATATCAACTACACAGACGATGACACCGGCATAGAAGACCTGCTGCTTACAGATGACGAAGTTATAGAAGCAGTGTATAACATCTTCGGGCAGAAAGTGGCAGACACCGCCGACCGCCTTACACAGGGAATATACATCATCAAGACCAACCACGGGTCAAAGAAAATAGCAATACAATGAAAATTGTCTCATACAACCTCAACGGCATACGCGCCGCCATGTCGAAAGGACTTCTTGACTGGTTGCAGAAGGAGTCGCCTGACATCTTCTGCGTGCAAGAGACCAAAGCTCAACCTGAACAAATCGACACTCTTGCATTTCAGGAGTTAGGCTACAAGCACATCTATATTCACTCGGCTGAGAAGAAGGGTTACAGCGGTGTTGCCATCTTCTCGAAACAGGAGCCTGACCGCGTGGTTGTTGGCATGCATCACGACCGCTACGACCGTGAAGGGCGTGTGCTTCGTGCTGACTATGGCGATATGACCGTTGTGTGTGTGTACGTACCATCGGGCACTACAGGTGATGTGCGGCAGGAATTTAAGATGGATTTCCTTGATGCATTCTTCAAGTACATAACAGAACTGCGCAAGGAGCGTCCCAACCTCGTTGTATGTGGCGACTACAATATCTGCCATAAGCCTATCGACATCAACCACCCTGAGCGTCAAGTAGGTGTCAGCGGTTTCCTGCCTGAAGAGCGGGAGTGGCTTGACAAGTTTGAGAATAGCGGCATGGTTGACTCCTTCAGACAGTTCTCGCAAGAACCTGACCAGTATTCGTGGTGGAGCTACCGATTCGGAGCGCGCGAACGGAATGCAGGTTGGCGTATCGACTACCATTGGGTGTCAGGTAACATTCCAGAGCGTCTTACAGATGCTTCCATATGCTGGGAAGCTGTACACTCCGACCATTGCCCTGTAGAAGCGATTATCAAATGACAGTTGACAATTGACAGACTCATATCTCAATGCAAAACGAACAAGAACCGAATATGGTGCTGCGGACTGAGCACCTTGTGAAACGCTACGGCAAACGAACCGTGGTGAACGATGTGTCTATACGCCTAAAGCAAGGCGAGATAGTGGGTCTGCTTGGTCCTAACGGAGCAGGAAAGACTACCACTTTCTATATGACCACAGGACTCATCACAGCCAACCACGGCAAGATATTCCTCAATGATGAGGATATAACGGGTTTCCCGATGTATCGCCGCGCACAACGCGGAATAGGCTATCTGCCGCAGGAGGCAAGCGTCTTTCGCAAGATGTCGGTAGAAGACAACATCATGTCGGTGCTTGAGATGACTACTTTCACCAAAGAGTATCAGAAAGAGAAACTTGAACAACTCATTAAAGAGTTCAACCTCCAGCATGTAAGAAAGAACCTCGGTGACCGTCTGTCAGGTGGAGAACGAAGGCGCACTGAGATTGCACGATGTCTTGCCATTGAACCCAAGTTCGTCATGCTGGATGAGCCTTTTGCAGGTGTTGACCCAATCGCTGTGCAGGAAATACAAGATGTTGTCTGGAGACTTAAAGACAAGAACATAGGCATCCTCATCACCGACCACAACGTGGATGAGACACTTATGATTACTGACCGTGCATACCTCCTTTTCGAAGGAAGGATACTCTTCCACGGAACACCCGAAGAACTTGCAGCCAACCCCACTGTAAGGAAAAACTATCTCGGTCGCGACTTCGAACTCAAGAAGAAAACCAAAGTGGAAAACGTTGAAAATGAGGTTGAAGAATTGACAAATTGAGGAATCGGGGAATTGTGGCCCTATGGGCAAATTGTGTAATTGTATAATTATGAAAATGAATTTCGTTAACAACTGCAATGTCGTTTTCGCCCGTGCGGTGAAGGACTATCATAAAACTGATAATGTTGATTCGCCGGTGAATAATCCATACAAAGAGGATAGTATTGAACACTTGCTCTACCTTAAGAACTGGATTGATACCGTACAATGGCATTTAGAAGACATCATACGAGACCCACAGATAGATCCTGCTGAGGCTCTGCTAATCAAGCGACGCATTGACCACAGCAATCAAGAACGCACTGATATCGTGGAACGTATCGACACTTTTTTCCTCAACATCTACAAAGACATCAAACCTAAGTCGGACGCACGCATCAACACCGAGAGCCCGGCATGGGCTATTGACAGACTCAGCATACTGCACGTCAAACTATGGCACATGCGCGAGCAGACAATACGCACCGACATAAGCGAAGAACAACATGCAAAATGTAACGGCAAACTTGAGATACTTGAAGAACAACTCGCCGATATGACTACCTCCATCACACAACTATTAGAAGACTATCAGTCCGGAGCACGGGTAATGAAAGTCTATAGACAGATGAAAATGTACAACGACCCTAATCTAAACCCCGTACTTTACGGCAAGAAACAAAAGGCATAAGTCAAAAGTCGAAGGTAGAAAGCCTGATTACTTCTAAAACTCCTTAAACTCTGAAATATGGCTTTGCCATTCTTAAACATCAACTACCCACATTTATTGAAGCACCTACTTATCATACGGTTCTCGGCGTTAGGCGATACTGCCGCTATAGTGCCTGTGATTTACGGCTTGGCTAATACGTATCCCTTTCTCAAGATTACTCTGCTCAGTAGACAACGTTTTGCAACACTCATGTCTGACATGCCGTCTAATGTATACTTTTTCGGAGCAGACCTGACAGGTGTGCATAAGGGCCTACATGGGTTGAATCGACTTCTTAGAGACTTGGATTACAAACAGTTTGACGCTGTGGCTGACATGCACGATGTATGGCGGAGCAAATATTTGCGTCTACGTATGAAGATGGCAGGCAAACCAATAGCTCATATTAACAAAGGACGACATGAGAAACACCAATTGACACGTTTTACGCATAAGTGTCTCAAACCTCTGACACCCGTCACTGAACGTTATCTACAAGTGCTGCATAAGCTCGGTCTTGTCTGCACTCCGGCTCTGCCGGAACATTTTGAGGACTGCAGGTCAGGCATCGGTATCGCACCCTTTGCCGCACATAAAGGGAAGATTTATCCGCTTGAAAGGATGGAACAGGTGGTAGAGATTCTAAGCAAAAAGGGTGAAAAGTTATACCTCTTCGGCGCAGGCATTGAAGAGACGGCCATACTCAAACGCTGGGCTGATATGTACAACAACGTAGAAATTGTAGCAGGCAGGAATACCCTACAAGAGGAGTTGCAACTGATGAGTCATCTCAAGGTAATGCTCACCATGGACTCCGCCAATATGCACCTTGCATCATTAGCAGGCACACGTGTGGTAAGTATCTACGGGTGCACACACCCGTATTCCGGATTCTACGGCTTCGGACAAGACCCTGCCGACTGCATACAGACAGACCTGCCGTGCAGACCGTGCTCAATATATGGCAACCGACGGTGCAGATACAACGATTACCGATGTTTTGATAAGATAACTCCTGAACAGATTGTCGAAAAACTTACAACCCCGTAACTATTTATAAAAATTTGAAGATACTCGAATGTCAAAAGCCGGATATGATTCAACTCCGAGTAGGTAAAAAACTACGCTATATCAACTATCAACTCTTAACCTCCTATGACCATCGCCTTCGATGCAAAACGTGCTTTTCACAATTTTCGCGGCTTGGGCAACTATAGTCGCGACTACCTGCGTCTCGCGGCTCAATATGCATCGGAGAACCGTTATCTACTTTTCAATCCGAAAAAGGCAGGCAGGCAGAGCCTCCCGCAAAACAACTGTTTCTTTGAAGTAACCCCAAAAGGTATATGGCAAATAGCACCCGCTCTATGGCGCACATTCGGTTGCACAAGCCGACTGAAAGAACTCCATACCGACATTTTCCATGGACTCAGCGGCGAGCTGCCGATGAATATACACAAAACAACAGTGAGCAAGGTAGTGACCGTGCATGATGCCATCTTTCTTCGTTATCCTGAACTATATAGTGCCACCTATCGGGCTCTTTTTGCAAAAAAGGTGCGTTATGCATGCCGCGTGGCGGATGTGGTTATAGCCATTAGCGAACAAACACGGCGAGACTGCATCGAACTGCTCGGTGCTGAAGAAAAGAAAGTGAGAGTCATGTATCAGGGATGCAGCAATCTTTTTCGCAAGACAGTCACAGAAGAAGAGAAGAAGTCGGTCAGGCAGCAATATAATCTGCCGCATGAGTTCCTGCTTGACGTGGGTGCCATAGAGCCTCGCAAGAACCTGAAAACATTGCTTGAGGCACTTTTCATGTCAAAGCTTGACATACCGTTAGTGGTCATCGGCGGGGAGTCTCAATACGCACGGCAGATGAAACGTTTGGCAGCAAGCCTTCATCTAAAGGTTATCTTCCTGCACAACGTACCATTTACCTCTTTACCTGCCATATATCAGTCGGCACACGCTCTTGTCTATCCCTCTTTCTTCGAGGGCTTCGGCATTCCCATACTCGAAGCCCTGTGCTCAAACCTGCCTGTACTTACATCTACAGGCAGCTGTTTTGCCGAGACAGGAGGCGACGCGGCATTGTATGCCGACCCTCACAAAACCGATGACATAGCGGAGAAACTGCGTATGTTAGTCTTTGATGATGTCTTGCGCCGAAACATGATTGAGCGTGGAACAATACAAGCAGCCAAATTTACAGATGACATCATTGGCAATAATATTCATTCTCTATATCAGTCGCTATGCAAATAACCGTCAGTAATAAATATGAATCACTCAGAGGTTGGATAACCGCCGTACCGGACATCTTTCAAAAGGAAGGAAGACTGCTGTTCCGTGTGCGTAATGAAGTGCGAGTGCTCACCACTCCTGACGGCATGTCAATCTGCGTGAAGAGATTCCGCACTCCTGCTTTTTTCAACCGCATTGCATATACTTTCTTTAGAAAATCCAAGGTCGTGAGGGCTTACAATAATGCCGTTACTCTACTTGAGCACGGTATAGAGACACCCGAACCTATAGCATTTATCCTCAACAAGCGAGGCGGCTTGCTTGCGGAAAGTTATCTTCTCACCCTCTTCTGCTCTTATACACACAACTTCTATGAGTTTCGTGAACATGGCATACATGGTTATGAGGATGTGTTAAAGACGCTTGCACTGATGGCGGCAACGATGCATGAAAACGGCATCTGTCACCGAGATTTCTCACCCGGGAACATACTATTCGATAAAAAAGAAGATGGTGAAGTACGAATGTCGGTCATAGACATAAACCGCATGACTTTTTCCCATCCTCTTTCTTTGCGACAAGGATGCAGCAACTTCGCACGCCTGTGGGGAGACGATGAGTTTTTCCTCCGCCTTGCGGAAAAATATGCCGAGGCACGCTCTTTCCCGATTGAGCAATGCCGACAACTAACTCTCAAGTATCATAAACGTTATTGGAGATTTCGCAAATGAACAATAAAATACAAAAGAAAGTACTGCTTGACCTGTCAGTCCTCAAACATCCATATTGCGGTCTCGGGCAGATAGCTCTCAACTACGTGCGATTGATTAACTCGCTTGACACCACGCGGTTGCCGTTTCGCTTCGTTCTACTCGTACCACGCAAATACTATGGTTGTTGCGGCGACAAGGCAGACTACGTGCCACGTAAACGACTGTATAAGTTCCTGCCTTGGCTCTACCCTAAGGTTGATGTGTGGCACGCCATACACCAACTCAGTTCGTTCCGTCCCTACTCCCATGACACGCGCTACTTGCTTACCATACACGACTTCAACTTCATGTATGAGAAATCCAAGAAGGTGGCAGATCAGTATCACCGCCGCGTGCAGGCTCGTATCAACCGAGCGGACTTCATCACCTGCATCTCGCAGTTCACAGAGACGGAGTTGCACCGCTGGATGACTGTGCCTGCCGATACGCCTGTCCGCGTCATCTATAACGGAGTGGAGTTCGCCTCCGCAGAAGAGATGTCTTACAAACCCGTACAGGTCAGCACCGACAAGCCCTTCTTCTTCTCTATTGGCGAGATAAAAGAAAAAAAGAACTTCCTCGCCATAGTACGCATGATGCAGTATATGCCTGATTATCACCTGTATCTCGCAGGCAAGGACAACACACCATATGCCGAACAGATTAGGCTGTATATAAAGCAAAACGGTATATGCAATGTCACGCTCTTGGGCATAGTCAGCAATGAAGAGCGTCTGTGGCTCTACCGCTACTGCGCCGCCTTCCTCTTCCCCTCACTCTTCGAAGGCTTCGGGCTGCCCGTCATAGAGGCTATGGCGGAACTTAAACCCGTGTTCTCCTCACCTTTCACCAGTCTGAAAGAAATAGGCGGCAACTATGCCTTCTTCTTCAACGAGGACTTCGAGCCTCAGCAGATGGCTAATACGGTTAAAGACGGTCTGTGCAACGTCACCAAAGGACATCTAAAGGCACAACAAAAATATGCGCATAGTTATCAATACAACATTCACTTTAACAATTATATCAAACTTTACACACAATTATGCAACGGCTGAAACCACTCATATTTCCTGTCTCTGAGTTGCTCCTGCTTCTTATGGGCGGCTTGCTATTTTGGATTGTTAGACCGTCCGGGACAATCACCGGCATGTATCTCTCGGCACCTGTACTCTACAGCCTACTTGCCATGGTACTACTGTCTCTGCCCGTGCTAATGTTCTTTTTCCAAAAGCCGCTACATGAGGCATCTGCAAAGGAATATCTGTACCTCATACCGTTGGCACTGATGCTCATCAGCACGAATTACACTATCAGTACAAGTGTGAACATGACAAATCTATTTCTCGTGTCGGCGGGAATATACCTTATCCTCAACCGCAAACTGCGCCTGAACGTGCCTTTCCTATGGTTCTACTATGCCTATTTTCTTACCCTCGCCGTCAGTTGGTTTTGGTCTGATGACCCCGCTTGGGGCTGGGTATTGTTGCGCCGCAGTTTAACATGGTTGAGTATACCCTTCGCCTTCTGTGCCTTCAACCTGAATAAAGAGCAGTGGCAGCAACTCATGCTTGTAGTGATGCGTTCGGCTGTCATCTTCGCTATCCTGAGTTGTCTGACGTGGTGGTATAACATCAACCTCTACGACTTAAATATGGCCGACTTTTTCGACACAAAAAAACATTTAATAAGCAGGATGGATTGCAGTTATTTGGTATATGAATGGAACCCGTATCAACACCCTTCGTTCAACGCCATAGGGCTTACAATAGGTCTTATAAGCGGCATCTATCTCACCCGCGAACGCATAGTGCATTGGGCTGAACTGCTCGGCTATCTCTTAATGGTCGTTCTACTTGTGGTACTAACACAAAGCCGCATAGGCATTGTGATGACAAGTGTTACCATGCTACTCGGTATAGGTGTGTTTCTGCCACGCAAACGTGCATGGCTCATCGGTTATGGTTGTGTGCTTTTTCTGCTTGCAGTTACTGCCGTATGGGCATGGTTCAACGTAAAGACCTCCATGTCGCTCGACCCCGCCAGACAACATCTGTTCAGCGATGCCTTATCACATATCAAACAACACCCGTGGTTAGGTGTAGGCTTGGGCGACTTGCCACCTACGATATATAATCATGATTTCGGCAACCCGCACAACCAGTTCCTCGGCGACTGGCAACAGTCTGGATTACCAGCCTTGCTTGCACTGCTTGCCATGCTTGGTTCAGTGGCATACACTGCCGTGAAGCAACGCAATCTGCCTCTTGGCATGTTCCTCATTGTCATGATCTTCTTTATGATGATAGAAATGCCCTTCAACTTGATAAAAGGAATATGCTATTTTGTGTACTTCACATGTTTCTTTGTCAGGTCAGACATCCAAAGTGAAAAATAATGACATGATAAGTTGATATATATTTGCCTACTCAAAAGAAATAATGTACTTTTGCAAACGTGAATTAACTCCATAGAGCGCATCGTAGCCCATTAGGACACACTATTATGATATCTCAAGACACACTGCAAGACATAAAACTGCGCTTCGGCATTATTGGCAATGCTGTTGAACTCAACCGCGCTATCGAACGCGCATACCTTGTCGCACCTACCGACTACACCGTTCTTGTGGTTGGAGAGAGTGGTGTCGGCAAAGAGCATTTCCCGAAGATTGTGCATTCTTTCTCCGCACGCAAACACGAGCGGTATATTGCTATCAACTGCGGCGCTATTCCCAATGGTACTATCGACAGCGAACTCTTCGGCCATGTAAAGGGAGCTTTCACAGGTGCTGTAGGCGACCACAAAGGTTATTTCGAAGAAGCCGACGGAGGCACTATATTTCTTGACGAAGTGGGTGAATTGCCACTTGAGACACAGGTGCGTCTGCTTCGTGTACTCGAAACAGGCGAGTTCATTCGAGTAGGGTCATCGCAAGTGCAAAAAACCAATGTACGCGTTGTAGCAGCAACTAATCTTGACCTGAGTCAGGCTATTGAAGAAGGACGATTCCGCGAAGACTTGTTCTACCGTCTCTCAACCATCACCATCAACGTGCCACCGCTTAGAGAACGCAAAGACGACATACCTGTGCTTTTCCGCAAGTTTGCTGCCGACTGCACTGAGCGCTATCAGATGCCTCCCGTCAGACTAACCGACGATGCACGCGCATTGCTGATGAATTACTACTTCAGAGGCAACATACGTCAGTTGAAAAACATAGCGGAGCAGGTTTGTGTGCTTGAGCAGAAACGCGAAATCAATGCCGCTACTCTGCGTCAGTATCTGCCGGAAGAAGAACGTCAGAAAGCTATCGCAAGATACTCAACCAGCTATGCGCAGGATTTTACCACCGAGCGGGAACTGCTATACAAGATGATCTTTGAGATGAAAAAAGACATCGACCAGTTGAAACGGGTTGTGGCACAATTGTCAGCAAACACAACTACTATTCCTGTAGCAGACAATACCACCACACCTGCTGCAACCATCATAAGCAGACCGACCGAGGAGGAATACCAACAGGTAGAGGAGGTTAAAGAAACAGACACAGCAAACAGCATTGCTGCTGACAGTAACAACAGTCAAGAGTTGGAGGTCGTCCAGCCTCTCACCATGCAGGATGCCGAGCGTGAAACTATCAGACAAGCGCTTGAACGCAATCACGGTAACCGCAAAGCCACTGCGGCTGAGATAAATCTGCCCGAACGTACTCTATATAGGAAGATAAAGGAATATGGTCTATAACTGACGAAAGATGAAAATCGCAAGACTACTCATATTGCTTCTTATAATGATCTCGCTGCCTTCATGTCTTATATCATTCAAGTTTAACGGAGCAAGTATCGACTATAGCAAGATTAAAGCCATCGCTATTGCCGACTTTCCGAACAATGCTGCATTGGTACATCCGCCTCTCGCCAACGACCTCAGTGAGGGTATCAGAGATATATACAGCAAGCAGACACGACTCACTATCAACCGCCGCGGTGGTGACCTTGAACTTGAAGGAGAGATAACAGGCTACGACCTTACTCCTATGGCAGTTAGTGCAGACTCCTATTCTGCCGAGACCAAACTGACGATGACGGTCAAGGTGCGCTTCACCAACAACGTAAACCCCGAAGAGAGTTTCGACAAGACATATTCGGCATTCCAGACATTCGACTCCTCACAGTTGCTTAACGATGTTCAGGATGAGTTGTGCGCTGCTATGATTAAAGAGATTGCAGAGAACATCTACAACGACACCGTAGCCAAATGGTAACCGTTAAACAACTTTTTGCAATTTTATTTGTGTATGTCAGAAAAAAGTAGTTACTTTGCAGGCTCAAATGACAAAACTAAACAACAAACAATAATATGTATATCTTATTTACCGTTCTTATCGTAATTGCAGCTATACTGCTTGTGCTGCTCGTTCTTGTACAAAACTCCAAAGGCGGAGGTCTTGCTGCTGGGTTCAACAGCGGCAACCAGGTGATGGGTGTTAGAAAGACTACTGACTTCCTCGAGAAAGCCACTTGGACTCTCGTGGCAATGATAGTTATGTTCTCTGTTTTCGCTGTAGGTATCAGCAAACGCACTGTCACCGTTGACCCCAACCAGTCGGCTATCACCGAGCAGGCAGTAGAGGCTAATCAGGAGATTGCTACTCCTGTTCAGGGATTTAACGAGGAAAACGCCGAATAAGTAATCCCTGATATCAAAAAAGAAACAGAGGGTGTGTCAAGTTTGACACACCCTCTTATTCATTTTCACACTCTTTGTCATTTTATTGTTTTTCTGCCATTGTGGATATAGATACCTCTTGCTGAAGGTTCACCAGCCAGCTTTTTGCCGTCAATTGTGTACCAACCCTCCATGCGCGGTTGCTCCGCAGATATAATATCAATAATACCTGAAGGCCGTTCGCTCAAATCGCCCACGAAGGTAACGTTGGCATCAGGGTATTTCGTTTCCCATGCTGTCAAATCAGCTGCCCACACATGGAACTTGGTAAATTTTTGAGACTTCATACTGAATGCCATCTGCATATTGCCCTGCCATGTGATATCATCCACACCTGCATAGCAATACACATCCTCCATTCCGTCGCAGAAGAAGAAGCACTCTTCGTCAATATATGTGACGCCCGATGGAATGATGATGCTTGTCATTCCGCTTGCCTTGTGGAAGGCACGGTCCTCTATGGTGGTGACACTCTCTGGCAATACAAGCGAAAATGCTCCTTCTTCACCCCAGAAAGCCTCTTCGCCGATAGTGACTATACTATTGGGTATCGTAGTAACAACACAGCCGTTGACAAGTCTGTTCTTGCCCTTTTCGAATATGCCGTTGCACCCGAGGTCGGCGTATTTAGTGTTGCCTGCATCCACTGTCAGCGATGTCATCGGGCATGAGCATGTGAGTGCCTGACCTATGCTTGTTACGCCGGCAGGGATATTGAGTGATGTCAATCCGGCAAACCAGAACACTGTTGTGCCAAGTGTCGTCACGGAAGCGGGTATGGTGAATGTGCTCAGTTTCTTGCAATCTTGGAATGCCGCATTACCTATGGTGGTTATCGTTGGTGTGCCGGCGAAGTTCACAGTTGTCAGTTCCGAACAATCGGAGAAAGCACTGGCTTCAATAGATTTGACAGAAGCAGGAACGGTGAATGTTGTCATAGCTTTGCAACTGCGGAAGGCCATTTTGCCAATGGTTGTTACAGCGGGGGTGCCGGCGAAGATTACTGTTGTCAATTGGTCACTGCCCTGGAATGAATATGTATCAATGGATGTTACACTCTCGGGAATGGTGATACTCGTCAGTTTGGTATATGTCAAAGCCGACTGCCCTATTGCCGTCACATAGCCGTCATAGACCACTGTTCCTGCTCCATTAGCAAAATCGTGTGATTTAACTCCTGTCGCACCTTTGAAATAGGCATAACTGTCAAAATCAGTCTCCTTCTCTGTGGCTGTATAAGTGAAGGTGGTGGTTGGCGCTGCCTTAATCTTTGCGGCATACGCACTCCAACCGGGTGCTGATTTATATGTGCTCACAGCAGAAGATGGCACATAGATTGCATTCAGTGTGCTTCCATCGCCGAAGACGGGTTCTGCATCGCCTAAAACAGGAGGCGTGGTGCGCACAGAGGTAACAGTGGCAAGGTCAGCATTGTCAAGAAACGCACTGTTACCAATTGAAGTCAGTGTGCTGGGAAGAATGAGTGAAGTGAGTTTGGAGCCGAAAAAAGCATAGTCGCCAATGCTCTCCAAGCCCTCCGGCAGGTCGATAGCAGTGAAGGCACATTCCTCCAATGCACTGGCGCCTATTGTCTTCAGCGACTTGGGCAGACTTACGCTTGCGCAGTTGGTCTGCATGGCGAATGCCCAGTCTGGAATGATAGTTACACCGTTGTTGAAAGCAATCTCCTTTATACCTGTCCAATACATGTTGTATTCGCCGCCAAGAGGGTTGAATGCCACATTGTTCCACGGATAACCTGTCGGACCATAGGCTTTTATGGCACCTGTGCCGGAGATAACCAGTCTGTTTGTCATCATGTCGAATCTCCATCTCACAGCATCTGTAACCTCATCGCCAACACCTTCTCCGCAGTTGCCGTATGGTTCACCTATTATGTCTGCGTAGGTGCTCCAACCTTCTGCTGACCTGAAACCGTTCTCTGCATAACCGGCAACATATATCGCCTTTAGATTGGTTGTACCACTAAAGACATTGTTGCCGAGTGTCGGCGGAGTGAGGGCATAACAACCAAGATATTCAAGATCCTGACACATCATGAATGCCTCCGCTCCTATCGTTTTTATACCACTGCCAATACAAATGTATTTCAAGTGATTGTTGGAGAAAGCGAATATACCTATACTCTTTACACTGTTTGGTATATTGAGTTTGGTAAAACCGGCATTGATGCAGTTGTCGAATGCTGCATCACCTATTGATTCCACATTCTCACCTATTATAACACTTGTGACACCCGTACAGTTGGTAAAGGCAAACCTGCCGACATGTGTTATGCCGTCACCTATTACCACTTCGCTGATGCTTGCTCTAATAGCATTCCAAGGTGCATCTGTCAGGCCGTCGGTATAGTCAGCCATGTCACCTGTCCCGCTCACAGTCAGGACTCCTTCATTATACGACCATGTGGCATTTGCACCGCATGAGCCGCTGGTCTGGGCACTAACGCTAAGGCTCAACAGACCTGCAAAAAGCAATAGAATCTTTTTCATGACTTATACTATTTGATTATTTTCTTTCCGTTGTGTATATAGAAACCTCTTGCTGAGGGTTCGCCTTGCAGACGCTTGCCGTCCAAAGTATACCAACCTTCTACAGCCGTTCTTTGCTCGGCACTTAGTGAACTGAGTGAGGTAGATGTGCCGTCGGTTATATATGCGGCATAGACACTCCAACCCGGTGCTGCCTTATATGCGTCAATAGAGGCGGCAGGCACTACTATTCTCTTGAGTGTAGGTATAGGTATCTGGTCCCATGTCTGCTTGTCGTTGTCATAGAATACCGATGTCTCATTACCGGCTGTTGCCAATGCAGGAGGATTGACGGCATTGCATGTGATAGTCTCCAGGTTCCAGCACTCACCGAATGCGTCAATACCTATTGAAACCAGCGTACTCGGCAAGACAAGGTCAGTAATGCCTATCTCCATGTAAAACGAGGAAGCGGGTAGATTTACAATACCTTCGCCGATAACGACATGATAAATGCCAATGGGGTAACCGACGAAATTGTCAGGGTTAAAGGCACCTCCTGTGCCACCCATACCTGAACTCTCCCAAGGGCGGTTGTATTGCCCCATCTTTGTGCCGGTAATGGTCAGCGTATGTGTTGCCATCTCAAACTCCCATGAGGCCTGTGTCTCGTCGTTATCTAAGTCCTCATCAAAACCGTTAGGTCCGCAGTAGCCGGCAGGAGTCATGATGATGGCAGCTGAATCGCTCCAATGAGGCGCCACTTTGTAATCGTTCACTTTGGCTGACTGCACATAGATTGCTTCAAGCTTGCCGCAATAACTGAACACCCCGTTGCCCATGGAGGGAGGATTGGCGGCATAGCAACCTACCGACTCAAGGTCTTCGCAGTAACTGAAAGCATCGTTGCCAATGCTCTTTATTGTGCTCGGAAGACTTACAGAGCGGAATGGCAGAAACGCCAACGCGTAGTCACCCAACGTCTCCAAACCCTCAGGAAGATACACATTCCAGAATTTACATTCCTCCAACGCACTGTTGCCGATGGACTTCAGTGTCATCGGCAGCGATATAGACAATGCATTTTCATACATGGCAAAAGCTCAATCGGGGATGTGGGTAATGCCTTCACCGATGATAATACGTTGAACATTCGCTTGGTGACTGTACCAAGGATACACTGTGGGCATGTTCGTTGAAAAGGTCTTGATGGCACCTGTACCCTCTATCGTCAGAGTACCGTTGCTGTCATCAAACGACCAGGTTACTGCATTCGTCGGCTCCTGACCGTCAGGACTGTCACCGCAATCGCCACTGTATATCGTGGCGTTAACACTTGCGCACGTCACTGTCAGTGCTGCAAGAAAAGTGAAAATCTTCTTCATAATGATTAATGTTAACTAATATTTTTAATGTTGTTATCTTCATATTTCTCTTTTGCAGGAACTTCTTGCTCAAACAACACTCTCAGACCTTCTTCATAATCACGCAGTGCCTTCTGCCCTTTTGGTGTGATTGAATACACTGTATGAGAGAACCTGCCTAAGCCGCTCTTGCTTATATTCAGGTAGCCGGCCTCCTGCAATGTTTTTATCTGCACACTCAGGTTGCCCCGTGTAGCCTCTGTTATCTCGCACAGATATACGAAGTCTGCATTGTCAAGACAGTCTAATGCTACCATTATTTTCAGCCGAAGCTCGTTATGAAGCAGAGGATTGATGTAACCGAACTTAAATACCATAATATCTTACGTGTTTGCGGAATATGTGACCTGGAATTATTAGTGTTATTACAAATATCAATGCACTGGCTGGAATCTGCCATTGCCACAACTCGTCTTGAAGACAAAATAATGTCACTGACAGCAAGGAGCCTGCAACGCCACAACTTACCATCGGGCGGAAATGAAGTTGCTCTCCTGTCAGAAAACAACCAAAGCCGCACAACAGACATAATATACCGAAAAAGCATTCCTCATATATCCCTGTAAAACCGGTGGCAAAGCCTGTCACACAAGATGCGATGCCGATGAATATCCATATTCGCATTATTATATACTCTCTCCTTTCGGTGCGGTGAGTCTCCATGTGCTCTTTATGAAAACTCACAAACATCAGTGGCACGCCCACTAATGGTATGCCTGCCCACAACCACATACACCACTCGGCATTCCATATCTGCATCGAGATAAATTCCAGCAATAGAAACACTTCCGTCGGATAACCCCAGATTAAGAACATATTCTCACCCGTAACATGTCTGTCACTCAGAACTTTCCCACGTGTACTGTCTATAATATCCAATTCATTTCCTGATTTCATGACATTATTTTACTGATTACATTGCATCCTCTGACTTATTGTATCACGGAATACAATTGTTGATATTCACACCGCAAAGATAAGGTTTATTTTTTAAACTTAAAAACAATACCTGCATTTTATTTCTATTTCATATACGTTTCCCCTATGATTCCACTCTTCAGCACCCCACTTCTTTTTACCTTCTTTGCACCTGATTCCAACCTGTAATTCACGGAAGATACACGGACGATATACGAACGATACACGAACGATACACGGAAGATACACGGAAGATATACGGAAGATATACGGAAGATATACGGAAGATAACTATATAACCGCCCTGTTACCACTTGCGGCTGAAGAGTCCTCCAAAGAGTGATATCAGTATGTAAATCGGATAAATAAGAGAGAGTAGCAGAGCGACGAAGACAGAGGTGTGAGGGGATAGGTTGTAATTCTTTCTGCCGTAACTCAACAGACTCAATTCGAGGCAGAATTTCAGAAGCCACAATGGCGGAATGAGAAGCGAAAAAAGATTTATCAGCAAAACTGCTACGCCGCATGCAATGATATCCCTGTCTGTATAATGCGGTGACTTTCCAGCCCACCGCATACGCTGACGGAGTAAGTCGCGTATGTTGCTCTGAGGTTCAATAAGCAGACAAGGTTCACACCGGGCAGTTATCTTCAGTTTTCTGCGCTTGAAACTCTCCAATAGAAACATGTCATCACCGGAAGGAATGTCGTAATGAAGGTCTTCCGCGCTCTCAAGCCAACACTGACGCTTTACTATCATATTAGCGCCACTGCACATAATCGGTTTGCCACGTTCGGCAGAAAGCAGCGTGAGCGTCTGTATCGCTGCATATTCTGTCTGCTGCAAGCGTGAGAGAAGACTCTTGTCACCCTCAGACATAATAAGAGGCAGTATTATCAAGTCGGCATCTGTGCTGTCAGACAACGGTGACATCGCAGAATCTGGTATCGTAACATCGTCATCCATTAACCACACATAGTCTGTACTCGCGGCAGACACACCTTTCAGAAGCGCGTACTTCTTGCCTTTACCTTCGTCATCTACAAACATGGTGTCAGCGGGGAAACGCCTGTGGTCAGGCATTCTTCCGTGACGGTAAGGCACTATGGGCGTAATTGTTGCCATTGTTTAAGAAACAGAGGATATGACTTGCTGATGCAGGCAGTGTCATCTACCTCATAGCCTGCCACTATTGCTGCCATTGCCACGCGATGGTCACCATAAGAACTTACTGTATGGTATTTCAACAATTGCTTCATTGCTTCAAGTCGGTTACTCTCTTTTAGAGGCAACGACTCCAAACCGGAGAAACACATTTTCACACCTATTCGTACACATGTAGCAAACACAGCAGAATATAGGTCTGGACAAGACGAAAAATTGACAGTCAAAGGTTGATGGGTTGTCGTTGTCTTTACCTTTCTTATTCTCACTCCTTCTTTTTCATATACTGTATTTACACCGAGGTTGGAGAATATGTCTGCTACTGTCTTGTCACCCTGAAGACTTTCTTTACTTAAGCCGCAGAGAAACAGTTCGCCTCCATAAATGGCGACATACTCATACCAGAATGCGGCAGAAGACCAGCATCTCTCATTTGTTGCTTCATTTCCTGTTTGGTCAATGAGTGATTGAGTCATTGCTATGTATGGCGACTGGCAGTCGGTATGCACTTTCACACCAATCAGCATTAATGCAGAAACGAACTGCGTACTTTGCGGGTTGTTGAGAGTAACAGTGCGACTCGTAAGCTGTCTGCCCCTTATGTGTAACGGAGGATAACCTTCGCTACCAAGATAACTGATGTCTGCTCCAAGTTCACGAAGAGCGTCAACTAACTGACCTATCGGTCGCTCATGCATACGCTCACACCCGTCAAGCACTATGTCGCAACCTGTTTTCTGCGCATAGAAAGCGGTGAGGAAACGCATTGCAGTGCCACAGTTGTCAATGTTGAGAGTGTGACTTGCGGTATCGTCAAACAAGCAAAGGTTGTCATGTAGGATTCTGACATCATCAGGTGTAGTGGTGTCGATAGGAAACGAAGCCAAATCGTCTCCTCTCATGGCGTGTATGACAAGGAGACGATTGGCGATACTTTTTGATATAGGGAGAACTATATTCAAATTCTCAAATCATCAATTATAAGTAGGTAGTGGAGAGTAGTCGCGGGAATAGCGCAGATGTTGCTCTGCATAGCCTTCGGAGTAATCCACTTTTATGTCAGTGATGTTGCCGCTGTCGTCTGTTACCGGAGTATATACAGGGTTGACAAAACCTTTGTATGGGGCAAGGTTGAGTTTCTTGTAACGCTCAAGTACTTCTTGGTGTATCTTAGGGTCAACTTTCACTGCGTAAGTCTCTACTAACTCTTTTGCTTTGGCATAGTCACCGGTAGAAGTTACCTGTTGAATGATAGCGAGCAACTCGCCATAGAGACGACGCAAGCCTTCGTAGTCGTTGACTTTGAGATAGAGTTTGCCTTCTTTTCTCACCCACTCGACTTCGGGGTTGGCATCATCAGTATGCTCAAGCACCCAGTTGGCTATAAGCTGACGGTTACGCATATGAGCTTCTTCTATGTCTTTGCCGGGTTCTATACGCACAAGTTGCGTCATAGCACCATTCATCATCTGTTTGTAATAAGCGGTCTTGTATGCTTCCTTGTCTGGCAGAATGCCGAGTTCAACCATCTTTGGGTCAGCGATATAATATAGTCCGAACAAGTCAGCGCGTGACTCCTCTATAGTAGAAGCATGCTCTCTGAGAGCGTCCTTGCTGACACCCGGTAAGAGTTTTCCTGAGCCGTGACCGAGACACTCATGAAGGTCGGTATGACAGTTGTCTGTAAGAGCACCATATCGTTTTGCGGCTTTAACCTCCTCGTCAGAGAACATGAACTCCTCGTTGAAACCGTTGCCTTGGGCAGCTTTGTCATAAGCAGCAGTTATATTCTCAATGGTGACAGATTTCGAACCATACTCTTTGCGAATCCAGTTGGCATTAGGGAGGTTGATGCCGATAGGTGTAGAAGGATAGCAGTCACCACCTAGAATTGCGGCATTGATAACCTTTGCAGAAACACCTTTCACAGTCTCTTTCTTGTACTCGTTGGCTGTCGGCGAGTTATCTTCAAACCACTGTGCATTCTCAGCGAGTATAGTGGTACGCTTTGTAGCTTCTATGTTCTTGAAGTTAACCATCGACTCCCATGCACCAGTTATGCCAAGCGGGTCGCCGTACACCTCAGTGAAGCCGTTAACAAAGTCAACACGACTATTGAGGTCACGCACCCATGCAATAGCATATTCATTGAAGGTCTTGAGGTCACCCGTCTTGTTGAAGTCTATAAGTTTTTCAATAACCAGACGCTGCTCGTCGGTCTCTGCTACTTCTTTTGCTTTCTCAAGCCAATAAACCACTTTCTCCAACGCTTCACCATAGAGTCCTCCAACATGGAATACACGCTCTTCAATTTTTCCTTCTGCTGTCTTGACAAGTTTGGAGTTGAGTCCTATCCAGAGAGGCTCTGGGGAGTTGTCTTTATGAGCGGCATACCACTGTTCAGCCTCTTTCTGAGTCAGTCCTTCATAATAGTTGTTTGCACTTGTGAGAAGCAAGTCAACACCGTCAGCCTGATTGACTTTCTTTGCAAGCACATCAGGGTCGAAGACAACCGCCATAAGAGTATCGTAGTTGTCTTGCCAACCGTATTCCACCCACTCTTCGGAAGAAAGCGAAAGCAATGCCTTTCCAAACCACTCTTGTGTAAACTCAGGCAGAAATTTGTCCTCGGAATAGTGGTGATGAATACCGTTTGAGAACCATACGCGCTTTAGGTATTTCTCCATAAGCAGGAATTGCTCGTCCTGCTTGTCAGGGTAAGCCGTGTATATGCTTTCAAGGGTGCGGCGAATGGCAAGATTGTACTTGCAATTCTGGTCATAAAGAATGTCTCGCCCCTGCAAAGCAGCTTCAGTGAGATAATAGACGAGAGTCTTCTGCTGTAAGGTCAACTGGTCGAAGTCAGGCACATCGTAGCGAAGGACTTCAAGGTCATAGAAACGATCCACGTTGTATTGAATTTTGTTGTTCTGATTCTGGCAGCCAAGTAAACACATGCCTACAAGGCAAATCATTATATTAGTTTTTTTCATACATGAAATATTTATGAATTCTGTTATTTGTAGAATTTTAGCACGCCACTGTGTGTTTGTGCGATATAAAGTCCGCGAGGCAAAGCGTCGGTATCAATGAGTTTTCTGGTAGTGCTACCAAGGCAGACACCTGCAGTTGTGAAGAGTCTGAGAAGGCTACCTTCTGGATTAAGCAACACGTGACCGTCAAAAGAGAGGCTTGTGTCAATATGATTATCTTCGATACTGTTTATAACCACGTTGTAATCTTCTCCGAGGATAGAAACAAGTGGAGACTTATAGTTGGCTATTAGTGCAACAAGTGCGCTGTTGAGACCACTACTGCTATCGTCAGAGTCAGAGAAACTGAAGGTCACATCGCCATGCTGCATACGTCCTGCTCCGTGTTCTCCGGCGAGTAATACGGGTATATCTGCAGGGGCATCAGGAGTGATGACAGGCATTAGAGCGGGGTCAGTGTCGAAGTTATTATAGGTATAATTACCTGCTTTGGATTTCACATCTTGTGGTACGATGTCATTTCTGTTAGCAGCAAGATAGGCGTCAAAATGCACAGGAGAGTTGCTTGCATCATAATATACAAGTGTCTTGGAGCCTGTAATAATATTGTTATACGCTTTTATTATACCTCCGTCTTCCTTGGAGAAAGTGCCATCAGCCTCAGCTTTGCCATTCTTTGTATCGGTGCCCTGCATAGAGATTAACATGGGTTTTGCACAACTGCGGAAGTAGTTGTTTTCTACAAAGGCGCAAGCACCTGTTGTCACTCCTACGCCATACTTGGAATTACCATCAAACCAGTTATTATAAATATGCACACTCATGGTACGGATACGAGGATGTCGTGAGTCGGAGTGGTCAAACCAATTATGGTGATAAGTGATGTAGTTAGGCCCGCTTTCGCTTTTCATTCCGCACATAGTGGATTTGCCTGTATCCCAGAAATGACAATAGTCGATGGTAACATACTTGGAATCGGATTTGACATCAATAGTACCATCACCTTTCTCATGGTCTCCTCCGCCTTGAGTGCCATAGAAACCATCAATATGATGCACCCAGATATTTGAGTTGTCGGTGTCAAGCGAGATGCAGTCGTCCATAGCAGTCATGACAGCGAGATTTCGTATCTCAACGCTCTTGCAATTCCTTACCAAGATACCGAATCCACGCAAGAGAGCATCTTTGCCTACACCCTCGATGGTGAAGTTGAGTTCAGTGTCGGCTTTTCTTCCTTTGATTTGCAGTCCTTCCTCTTTGCTACCGAGAGAATCGAGGTCATTGACATCTATTGTTCCAATGATTCTAATGCAAAGCGGCGTCGTATCCTGACCTTTCTCATAAGCTGAAATGATATGCTGTAAACCGACACAATGAGTGACAGCACCTTTGTTAGAAGTAACAACATCAGTAGTTATTGTTTTGGCATTCCCCACATGAATATACAACACTTTGACACCACTTTTCAGTGATCCTGCATCAGTATATGCACCTACTCCGTTTTTCCAAGTGAAATGTGCGAATCCATTTCTGTCGTGAGCAGCGACCTGCAGCAAAGGTGTTTCTACCGCTTCACTCTCTAATTCATTGTTATCGCTTACCGGCACAATCTTCATCTGGTAATTACCTGCAGGCAGCCCCAAGGCATCAGCGCGATAATAATTACCATAGCAACGCAGCAGAGGTTTGTCAAGAAGTTGATACGAACCATTTTCTTTACATATATAAGCATTATAGTCAGAATAGTTCTCCGTTGAAGACCATTCTGCATATGCACTTTCAAGCCAACCTCCAGACTCGCTTATCACAACAGAAGCAAAACAACAGAAGAATATATGCAGAGAAAGCAGAACAACAAGGAATCGTTTCATAGCGCACTGAGTTGGTGATAATATTGAATTTGAATTATATCCTTTCAAGCACTGTTTGTACGAGTTGTTTGATGCGTGGTTTGTAGTCAGTGTTAGCGGCTTCAACCTTACGCTGAGCGATGACGCAGCATACAGTCATGGCTCTGTGACCCATCAGCAGCGAGAGACCGGCGATAGCAGAGCCCTCCATCTCGTAGTTGGTGATGCGCTGACCTTCATAGCGGAAAGCAGATATGCGTTCGTTGATATCAGGCACAGCAATGTCACAACGCAGAACTCTACCCTGAGGACCATAGAAACCGTTAGCAGCGATAGTGCAACCACGAAGCATATCGGTTTGTGCTATTCTGTCTACAAGTGCCTCGTTGGCAGACACAATATATGGTCTTGCTGCTTTCTCAGGATAGTGGATAAAATTAACAAGCGCTTGCTCGAAGCCGAGGTCTGCAATATTGTCTCTACCTTGATAAAAAGCGAGAACACCATCGAAACCTATAGACTTCTGCGAGACGAGGAATGAGCCAAGTGGAATATCCTCCTGCATAGCACCGCAAGTGCCTATACGCACAATCTCCAAACTTGTCTTCTCCTCTTTCTCCATGCGTGTGTTGAAGTCGATATTTGCAAGAGCATCAAGTTCGTTCATCACGATATCTATGTTGTCGGTGCCTATACCTGTTGAGACACATGATATTCGTTTGCCTTTATAGCGACCCGTGATGGTATGAAACTCGCGACTTTGAATGTCACATTCTATACTACCTTCGTCGAAGAAAGAAGCAACCATGTTGACTCTGTCCTGGTCTCCTACAAGTATTACTTTCTGAGCCAAATGCTCAGGACGGATATGCAGATGAAAAGCACTGCCGTCTCCGTTTATGATTAGTTGTGATGCTGGAAAATGTTTCATGATATTTATACAATTTGGTTATTTACTATTTAGATATTATCAGTTTACTTACGCTTCTCCACCTCCGAATGAGAGAGGCACGGTTGAACCTGGTACAGGATTGCCTGTAATCTGAATCTTACCGAATTGTTGCTCATATTTGCCTATATTATCCTGCAAAGCAAAGAGCAGTTTCTTGGCATGCTCCGGTGTGAGGATGATGCGCGACTTTACATTAGCCTGTTTCACGCCTGGCATGGTGCGAACAAAGTCAACAACGAACTCACTTGAGGAGTGAGAGATAATAGCGAGGTTGGAATAAATACCTTCAGCCACTTCGGGCGCAAGGTTGATTTGAAGTTTTTGTTCTTCCATAATATGGTGATATGTTTAATGTTTAACTTTCAATGTTATATTTAATTACCAGCGTTGGCGGTGCGGGTGAAGTGCCATATGGCACATAAAAACAAGAGTTCGTAGAGGGAACCAGATATCGAAGAAAAGCAATTCCACTCCGAAACATCTGATACCCCACCGTATTGCAGTCCTGTCAATAATAAGTATCTGCCACAAGAATCGCAGAAGCAAAAGTCCTACTGCTGCGAGACCGAGAACAGTATTGAAGCATATCAATGCTATCATGACAGCATACAATACAGCGCGAGTAAGCGGCTCTACGGTAAGACGGAATTTAGTGCCTGCTCTGTAACGTGGCGACACACTGAGATGACGCAGTTTCTGCTGCCACCAGCCTTGCCAAGTCTGACGCGGCACAGACCACGTCAGTGACTCCGGTGATGCCACAATAGCAGTATTCATTCCTCTTGCCACCTTGTTGACGAAGAGGTCGTCATCACCTGCACGACTGTCAAGCATTCCTGCAAAGCCATTGTTCGAGAAGAAAGTGGTCTTTTTGTATGCGAGGTTTCTGCCTACCCCCATATAAGGATGACCTGCAAATGCCATCCCAAGATACTGCATACCGGCGAACAGGGTGTCGTATTGAATGAAACGGTTGAGAAGCGTCTTCTTCTCAAAATAAGCGCCATATCCGAGCACTACTTCAACCCCATCGGTAAAGCATTTCATCATCTCGCTTATCCATTGTCTGCCATAAGGACGACAATCGGCATCAGTAAGTAGCAGGTAATCGTACTGAGCAGCTTTGGCAGCGAGGGTGAGAGCGAGTTTCTTGGAAGAACGCACCCAGGCATCATGCGGCACAAAGGTGAGTCGAAGATGCTGATATCTGCGTTTCATTCGCTCAACAAGCAGTCGTGTATTGTCTTCGCTTCCATCGTCAACCACGATGACTTCATAGCAAGGATACTGTTGTTCAAGCAGTGATGCAAGATAATCGGATAGATTATGCTCCTCGTTGCGTGCACACACTATCACTGATACCGGAGGTTGAGTCTCTGCGACGGGTATCTTACCTTTCTTGCGACGTCTCAACCAGCGGTTGACACCCGCCATATAACGCCACCAGAAATACAACTGGTAGCACCAGAAGAAGAGAAACACTCCTGAAAGTATCTGTTCTATGAGCGATATGGGGAAGATGGGGAGATTCAAGGATTCAAAGATTATTCATATACCAGTTTGACATTGTCTATCCAGAGTGTGTTGCCGTCGTAACCGACAAACGCCTCATGGTAGCCTGAAGCCATGTTAATAATGATATGTGTGGGTTGTGTTCCGACAGGCGCCCAACCAACTTCTTTAACAGGCACAATCTTACCTTTGGAATTGGTAGCACGCATAGGCAGGCAAAGACCCATAGAGAGGTTGTATTTCTTATAAATATCAGTCTGTGTCATGTCGCCATAGAAGATAGGAACATCGTGGTCGTTCACCCACTCATTCTGATCGGAGACGATACGCTCGAAGCCAGTACCTACACGCTCAGCATAAAGGTTGCCTTCAGCATCCTCCCAGCGTTTCTGAAGTACGACAAGTATCTGTCCTTCTGCATGACCGGCAACCTTCTTCGGTTTGCTGAAACCCTTTGCTATCAGTATTGTATTCTCAGGACTTATCTTTGCCTTGTAGTCGTAGCGTAGAGCGACCGGGCGGCGAGTGAAAGGCACTCCGAAGTCAATGTTTTGATAAGGGTCTTTCTGTGTACGTATGGGCTCTATGTTTCTGCCAGTGAAGAGAGTACCTGAGACAAGAACACGAATATCAATGAAGCCGAGGGCGGTTACCGTCTCAAGTTTCGAGTCCAGACGGCAGCAATAGCCGTTGGCTTTGTCGCGGTATTCAGGTCTGAGAGTGCCACTACCCTTCTCCACACCCGAGACTTTGGCATATGCGTTGCTAACACTCCAGATGTTGCCTTTTGTGCCGTACTTGAAAGGCTTGTTCTCTCTTATTGTGTCGGTTGGTGCAACAGCATAGAGCACTGCAGTGTTGCCTCCTATGATACCTGACTCTTTGATATAACGCACTGCCCACTGCTCGAAGTCGGCGTAAGGCAAGAGTTCTGCATGCTGTTGGGCAAAGAGAGCCACATTGGCAGCAAGAGCCAACATAATTGTCAATGATTTCTTCATAAACTGTCTATTGATTATCATTTGATACCACAAGGTGTGGTGTACTTGATTTGTGTATTATTTGGTTCAACATATTCTGCAAGAGGTATGACATTCTGCTCTTTCACCGCCTTGGCGAACAACTGCGCCACTGCTACGGCGCCTGCCAGTCGGAGATGTGTGTTGTCAGTCTTGCCTTCGGGGTATTTGCTGTACTCACCCGGCTTCATCTCATAGACGAAGAAAGGTCTTGACCCTTCCTCACCATACGGAGCAAGCCACTCCATGGTTATGGCTGTCATATCCACAAGAGGCACTTGCTGTTTTTCAGCCACTGATTTCATGGCATCAGGGTAGCCAGCATGCACATATTGCAGAGTGTCGGCCTTGAAATGGCGGCGTGCTATAGGCGTGCAAAGAATCGGTTTGGCACCCACAGCTTTTGCCTGTTCGACCATGAGTGTAAGATTGCCGGCATACGCCTCGGGAGTGCAGAAGCGGACAGAGTCGCCTTCCTTAGCGTCGTTGTGCCCGAACTGTATTATGACAATGTCGTCCTTCGAGAGGGTCTGCATTATCTTCTCCCAGCGACCCTCGGAAATGAACGATTTGGTACTTCTGCCGTTCTTGGCGTGGTTGAAGACCGTAGCCTTGTAACTGAGGAAGGTAGGTAACACCTGCCCCCATCCACGCTCCGGTGTCTCGATGGTGTCGTATCGGTCAGCCATAGTGCTGTCACCGGCGATATAGATGTTCACATGTTTCTGGTGTACACATGAAGCGAGGCATAAGGAGATGCCTAACATCATAACAAAGAAAATATTTTTCATCATCATATTGAATTAATTCAACTATTATCCCAATTTAGGCAGCAAAGGTAAGAACTTTTCCTGACATATACAATACAAATCTTATACCATAACACGGAGGTCTGACAGAGAGCAAAAAGTCATGAATTGGAAGTAAATTCTTTTTTCGTGTTTTTTTCGTCCTTTTTTCGTGTTTTTTTCGTCTTTTTTACGTAAATATGATATTTGTTCTCCAGAAACAGCGCAGACGGGTGCAGAGAGTTTAAGGTTTAATATCCAAAGTTTCATGTTAAAAGTATAAAAATGCGGGTTGAAAGCAATGTTTGGAACAAAAATCATTTTATATGTTTTTTTTCTTGTATGTGCGGTGAAAAAGCAGTAATTTTGTAGCACCAATAATCTACAACACCTCAAAACACCACTTAGTATGATACGCATGGTAGAAGAGTCGCGCCGCTACAAGATATTCGCGGGCAGTCAAAGTGAGCCATTGGCATTGAACATCTGCAAGTTGCTTCAGAAGCAACTGAGCAAGGTGAACATAGAGCACTTTGCCGACGGCGAGTATGCGGCAGAATTTCAGGAGAGTATTCGCGGTCAGGCTGTATATCTGGTTCAGGCTACGCGTCCATCGGCAGACAACCTGATGGAGCTTCTGCTAATGATAGACGCCGCAAAGCGCGCCTCAGCAGCGAAGATAATCGCCATTATCCCCTATTTCGGTTGGGCACGACAGGACAGGAAAGACAAGCCTCGCGTGTCAATAGGTGCCAAGCTGGTTGCGGACATGCTTCAAGTGGCAGGAGCAGACCGCGTCATCACCATCGACCTGCACGCCGAGCAGATACAGGGATTTTTCAACATTCCCGTTGACCTGCTCTACGGTTTCAACACCTTTGCCAACTACGTGCAGAGTCTAAACCTGAGCAACCTCATCATAGCCTCTCCTGACGAGGGCGGCTCGAAACGTGCAGCCAAGTTCGCAGCAAGACTGAACGCTCCGATGGTGATGTGCTACAAGAACCGTCAAAAAGCAAACGAGATAGCAGAGATGAAGATACTGGGTGACGTAGAAGGCAAAGACGTGGTGATAATCGATGATATCTGCGACACGGCAGGCACATTATGCAAGGCGGCACACCTCATGAAAGAGAACGGTGCAAGAACAGTGAGGGCGGTGGTAAGCCACGGTCTCATGTCCGGTGAGGCGTGCGACAGGATAATGCGCTCCGACCTTGAAGAACTGGTGTTCACCGACACTCTGCTGTTCGACACAGAGCGTTGTCCGAAAGTAAAGATACTCTCTGTGGCAGAACCGTTTGCCAACACGATACTCGCCATACAGAAGCACCGCTCGATAGGCGAGTTCAACCTAAACAGATAATTTAGTGAAAGTGATATTGAAAAGGGCACTCATTTATATAGCGATGGCATGTCTGCTCTGCGCATGCGGCAAAGCAGGTAAAGTTCAGGGGACTCCTTCACCGGAGTTCTCTGCTGACAGTGCATACATGTACATCAGCGAGCAGGTGGCATTCGGAGCGCGCATACCAGGTAGCGGGGCACACTATGAGTGCGTCAGATATCTGCGTGAGCAACTGGAACGCTTCGGCTGTGACGTAGAGTTACAACAGGGGCAGATGCTTGATTATGAAGGCAAGCCTCAGCAGGTGGTGAACATAATAGGTCATATCACAGGCGGCGACCCCGCCAAGCGCCGCATACTGCTCTGTGCGCACTATGACTCTCGTCCTTGGGCAGACCAGGAAGAGGATTACGACAGTCGCAGACAACCTGTGTTAGGCGCGAACGATGGTGCTTCAGGCGTAGGTGTGCTGCTCGAAATAGCAAGGCAGATCAGGTTATGGAATACTGAACATGCCAAGCAGGTGAATTGCGACATTGTCTTCTTCGACTGCGAAGATATGGGTACACCGGAATTCTTCACAGGCAAGGAGCGCGAAAACACATGGTGCCTGGGTTCGCAGATGTGGGCAAGAGAATACAATGAGAGTCAAAGTATAAAGTCTAAAAGTCGAAGCACCTACCGCTACGGCATATTGCTTGATATGGTTGGAGCACCAGATGCGGTATTTCCGAAGGAGTACTATTCTGTCCAATACGCAGGCAACCGTGTGGAGGAGGTGTGGCGTACAGCAGACCGGCTTGGCTACGGTAGTCTGTTTGCCAACATGCCGTCCTACCCCGTAACAGACGATCACTACTACATAAACACCATAGCAGGCATACCCTGCATAGACATAATTAATTATAATCCGACAGGCGACACGGGTTTCGCCCACTGGTGGCATACGTTGCATGACGACATGAATCACATATCGCATGCCACACTTGAAGCAGTAGGCAAGACGGTGATGAAGGTGATAGTTGAAAGTTGACAGTTGATATTTTGATATGCTAAAGATAACTGATTTACATGCCTCTATACAAGGCAAAGAGATACTGAAGGGCATAAACCTGACGATAGGTGACGGCGAGATACATGCCGTAATGGGTCCGAATGGTGCAGGTAAAAGCACCCTCTCGGCAGTGCTGACAGGCAACCCTGCATACGAAGTGACAGCAGGAGAAGTGACTTTCAACGGTAAAGACCTGCTGCAGATGCCCCCAGAGCAGAGAGCGCGCGAAGGCATCTTTCTCTCATTCCAGTACCCGATAGAGATACCCGGTGTCTCGATGGTGAACTTCATGCGGACAGCAGTTAATGAGCGGCGTGCATATCAAGGCAAAGAACCTCTCTCGGCAACAGATTTCCTGCGCATGATGCGTGAGAAACGTGCAATAGTGGAGTTGGACAGCAACCTCGCCAACCGCAGTGTGAACGAGGGATTCTCAGGCGGCGAGAAGAAACGCAACGAGATGTTCCAGATGGCAATGCTGGAGCCAAGTTTCGCCATACTTGACGAGACAGACTCTGGCCTTGACGTGGATGCACTGCGAATAGTGGCAGAAGGCTTCGGCAAGATACGCAAGCCCGACACCTCGGCAATGGTGATTACTCACTATGAGCGTCTGCTTGAATACATCCAACCCGACTTTGTGCATATACTCTCAGACGGTAGAATAGTACGTTCAGGAGGAGCAGAACTGGCGAAAGAGATTGATGAGAAGGGCTTCGGCGAGTTGATAGCCGGCAATTGACATGTAATAGCAATGGAGACACTCCTTTTACATAAAAACGAGAAGAAAGATATCCTGTTGCTTGATTCTGCCGGTACTGAGTTGCATGTCATTCAGCATGCAGGGTCAAGACTATGCATACACATGTTTCATCTCACAGACCTGAGTGCGGACTACTCCGTCACAGTAGAACACGAAGGCGAAGGTTGTATGACTGAGATTGCGGGTCTGGTGGTGACACGCGGCGAGCAACAGGTGAACTGTTTGACCAGAGTACGACATAACAAAGGCGGGGGAACAAGCAGACAACTGCTGAAATATATCCTCACCGGAAAGTCGATTGCCTCGTTCACTGGAGAACTGTATATCGCTCCTGACGCGCAGAAGACTGATGCACAGCAGACTAACCGCAACTTATTGCTGTCAACCGAGGCGAGAATAGAGACAAAGCCACAACTGGAGATATATGCTGACGATGTGAAAGCCTCACATGGTGCAAGCACAGGTCAACTTGACGAAAAGGCATTGTTCTACATGCAGCAGCGTTGCCTCAGCGCACCGCAGGCAAGACACCTTCTGCTTCAAGCTTTTGCAGAGGAGACGGTGGCACATATAGAAGACAATATACTACGTCAGACTGCGAAAGAAGCTGTTGATGCACGGCTTGAACAACTCAACACTGCTGATTTGTATTTATCATAACAAATACCTACCTTTGCAAGCCTGTTATGCAAGCCTCAACATACATGCAGGAAACCGACAGACACATCTGACCAATGAAAAGGACACTGACAATAATACTCTTGCTTTTGACGCCGTTTCTCCTGAGCGCACATCAGGTGATATCAGACGCAGCGCTGCAGACCAAGCGAGTGCACAGTTCGTCAGGTGTCTTATGGTCTCCTGTAACACCAACGGGAAACACATTGCATTCAACAGCAAATGCAGCATCAACACCTATGCCTGCGACATCGTATCAGGCGACGTCTACATCATTCTCATCATCCCTTTCACAGTCTTCTACTCACCAAAGTACTTCCTTGTCCTCAACCATCTATGAACCGTTTGCAAAAGATGTGGATATTGTAAATACCAATACCACTCGCCGTCGCAATTGGGGGCTACCTGACCCTGGTGAGCAAGACAACGTATCGCCTGTGGGCAATGAATTGGTTCTGCTATTGCTTCTGGCAATATATGCCGCCTTCTCTTTGTTAAAAATCGGACTCTCTCATATAAAAAGTTAACCGATATGAAAACACCCATAGAAAAACCAGTACACCACACATATCGAATCATCGTAACACTTACTCTTCTTTTGTTCACTAAAGTTGAGCAAGTCAATGCCTATCCTATATATATTAATTTCCAAGGATGGTGGACGAATGATGGCTATACAGCTTATATAAAACATTCAGAGAATGATTGGCAATGGACAGCAACAATAAGTTTAGGTAATAACTGGTATTATTTTAATATGCCTAATAATGTCTCGGGATATAATATTGGACGAGGGAATTCTACATCTAATATTCCAAATGATTTTTATGTAAACAATAATAATTTAGGCGCAAAGATTGTCTATAAGAATGGTGACAATGATGCTTCATTTACTACAGACTGGACTTCAGGGTGGGAAGATACTAACCAAAAACCATGGATAAAGTTCAATGTAAGTGATGGAGATAAATCTAAAAGTGTAAACGAAGGCGACTTGCTATTAGGCACTACCAACAAAATATTTATAAAAGAATTTGGAGCATGGACTTGGAAAAAGAATAATGGTAATGTCAGCAAATTGGATTTATATTATAGATTGGGAGTATCAGGTTCGTCTGCTTCAGGTGATTTTAGTGATGTATACACTACCGTCGTTAACACTCAAAACACTAATAACGGCAACACTTATCAGAAATGGATGTGGACAGGAGATAATAACATTATGCCTATAGATAAACCCTCTGGTAACTATTATGTTCAGTTTTACTTTACAGCAGATGTCAATCGTGCCACAAATAGTGCAACATGTCCTGAGCAAATATATTACAGCAATAACGGTAACAATTACTATGCTCAGTTTACAATACCACAGCCTGTTGTAGAAGCAAAGAGTGGTAGTTTTAAAATCGGGCAAAGTAGCACTGTTATAGTTGGTCCGAAAAGTGGAACTACCATATCTGGTCAAACACTGCATTACAAATTTGAAAAATCTACAGACGGTGGGAGCATTTGGAATGAAGTTCAAGCATACAGTACAACCAATTCGTACACTTTCACACTCAACGATCCCAAAAACGAGCGTATTCGTGTGAGAATGAAAGTAACTGATACTAATGAAGAATCCGCATTCGTAGAACTCCCTATGCAGTATATTATATATGTAGAAGACTCACGTGACTGGAGTAACATATATTTGCATGAGAATCAAATTTCTGGTGGTTCTGATTATAATGCTGTTTGGCCAGGTGTCATTATGAAGGTTGCTTTCAAAAATGGCACTACAAACTATTATGAAGTTATTCTTGATACTTGGTACAAACGTTTTTGGCTAAACGATGGAACTACCACAAACCAGACATTCAATGCAGGAATCCCTAATGACTGGACACCTACTGATGGCACAGAAGGACATAAGAAACAACCTTCTAATCATAATTCCATATGGTATATTAAAACCGATGGTGATGCAAATGATTGCTATTTATCTGAACGAGATATATCTCCCTACCGCTTGAAATCAATTACTGCAAACGGCACATTTTATTCCAATATACTTGTTAACTCGGGAACTATGTCGCTCTATTGCACAAATGCAGGAACACTCTCGCTTGAGAAACTCGTTAATGGTGTTTGGACAACGCAAGGCACTGCAACAATAACACGCTCAGGAATAACAGAAGACAACGTATATACAGCAGACTTCAATGGCACAAACACGGTAAGTAATTTTACTATATATACCGGTGACTATCACCTCTATTCCGATGCCGTTGGAAACAGCCTTAATCACAAAGCAGGGAATAACACTGCATTCGAATATTACCAGTCGGGTAATGAAGGTTTTACAGCGAATCCGTATCATTACTATTGGGTTGATTGGGTAAGAGCAACAGGCGAAAACGACCTTGTTGCTACTGTAGGTAACAATATCAACCACAGAATATCACAACAAATAGCCAATGACACTCTATGGAATGATATTACCCGTCCAAAAATAGATGCGGCACGCGACAGTGTCAATGTTCGTTTTGCATACGAACCCAAGACTAACTATTTCGGCAGAGCATTACTCAAAGGTGCGACACAGAGAAACGAACATTTTCTAATGCTTTATGATTCAGACTCCCATACATTGTTTAGAACCAATGTTGCAGAAGGAGAAACTGGTGATTATGTTGCAGTAAATACGATCCCGAGTAATATTCCTAGCATAGGAACACTCTGGTGTGGTACGTTCAATGACATGCACAATTGGATTTACTATCTTGATGTAAAAGCAAATAAAGATTCAAAGGTAATAGCGTATTCCAATTTCTTTGATAAGGGATATTATCTGTTTGGGACAGACGAAGAAGAGGTAGATAAACATAAACGAGTACAATTAACAGGTAGTGAATCTGAACAGACAGTCAGACTCATCTATGACTTCAAGACAGGCCGCCTTGTTACTGCATGGATTCCTGATGATGAAATAACCTCCTCCATCAATCTTAACGCATCTATGATGATACTGCGTGAAGGCAACAGCGATGCTGCAAGAGATTTGAAATCAATCACCCTGGGAGAAGGTATTGAAGTAAGCAATATCAAACAGATATTCACTGTAATAGAGATTAAGGAGTCTGACCTCACCATGGCAGGCGGCGACATGGGTTCATTCTTCTTTTCGCTGCCATACAAATGTAAAGTATCTGATATCTTCGGATTGGACGGTTCATATCTTGGCAAATGGGCTTTGTTGAGATATAATGGTCAAAAACGTGCACAGCAAGGGTTATACTCTGACACGGGTTCTTTTTGGGAAATAGTGGGAATTAATGAAACTCTTCAACGCGGTGAAGGTTATGTTCTGCAAGTGGCAAATCTTACATCTTCTCAAAAGACTAACGGAGTGCAACTGTATTTCCCTTCATTGGAGACAGAGATTGGGACACTTTCTAATAGTAATGAATTGACAACTACACTTGACGAAATGAATTATACAGGTCCTACACATACCGGGTCAAAAAATATAGATCACAGTACAAGCGATGTTAACTGGCGTCTGGTAGGTATGCCTGGATATGGTAAAATGACAGCAACATTTAGTCCTGCACTAGATGAAAACCAAGGAGAAGAAGACAATCAGGCTAAATATTGCTATGTTTTAAAGGAAGATGGTGATTACGAGGTGAAAATTCTTATACCTAATTCTACTACCTTCTCTCCTACATATTCCTACTTATTCCAATATGAAGGTAATATCCGTTGGAATAATGTTGCAACAACAGCAAGCGACAAGATTATTGCACGTCAGAAGACTGAAACAACTAAACCTGCTTTGCTTGACATTCAGTTGTTGCGCGATGACAAAGTGCAAGACCACACATATATTCAGGTCTATGAACAAGCCACCAACGGCTTTGACATGTCACAGGATTTAACCAAAATAATCAATAACGGTGACAATATCTACACACGCTGCTACAACGGCGACCTCTATGTTGATCTTGCTGCCAACAATCTGCCGCCAACAACTACAGAAGTGCCTCTGTTTGTTAAGACTACCACAACAGATGAATATACTTTCAGTAAAGGAGAGGCCTTAAATGGTATGAATGTCATACTATATGATAAACAAACAGACTGCAGTACTGATCTTGAACTCAATGACTATTCAGTGTCTCTTGCCCAAGGTGAGTACAATGAGCGTTTTGTGTTGCATATCAGTCAGCAGACAGAAGTAATAACCAGCACTGAAAATTCAGATGTCAACTTCGTTCTGCATCAGACAGGCGATAGAATCTTTATTAGTGGTTTCAATGGCGAAGCAGATGTTCTGCTTTACGACATGCTTGGGCATACGATTTATAGTGGTATGATACATCAAGGTGAAGGCATACCATGTCCAGCGCAAGGGTTGTATCTAATATGCATCAACGGTCACACCGAGCATCTGATGATACGATAGCAGAAAGAGAAAAATCAAAACAAGAGGGTGTGTCCAAAACGACATACCCTCTTATAATCTCTTAATCTTTAACAGTGCCTTATCTTGCAGCGATGATGGTGCAGAAGTCAGGAGCTTTAAGAGAGGCACCGCCAATCAGGCCACCGTCAACATCGGGGTTGGCAAATAGTTCTGCTGCATTCTTGGCATTGCATGAGCCACCGTACAGAATAGTGGTGTTCTCGGCTGCCTCCTTGCCGTATTTCTCAGCTATCAGACTGCGTATGTAGGCATGCATCTCCTGTGCTTGCTGAGGTGTAGCAGTGAGACCGGTACCAATAGCCCATACTGGTTCGTAAGCAAGAGTAATGTTCTTCCACTCTTCCTGCGAGAGGTTGAACACCGACCCTTCGAGTTGTGCACGCACCACTTCGTTCTGTCTGCCTGCCTCACGCTCTTCTTTAACTTCACCAATGCAGAAAATAGGTTTCAGTCCATTCTCAAGAGCGAGGAGTACCTTCTCACGCAGTATGTCGTAGTCCTCATGATAGTAAGCACGACGTTCGGAGTGACCGAGTATACAATACTCAGCACCTGTCGAAGCCACCATAGCAGCACTCACCTCACCAGTGTAAGCACCCGATGCTTTGTCTGCACAGTTTTCTGCTGCCACCTTAATGGGGCTTCCTTTCAAGAGTTCTGCCACTGTAGCGAGATGAATGAACGGAGTGCCAATAACCACTTCGCATTTCGGATTCTTTACTGCTTTTTTCAGTTCGGTAGCCAGTGCTACACCTTCCTGCAGGGTCTTGTTCATTTTCCAGTTGCCTGCAACCATCTTTGTTCTCATAATATCTGTGTTTTATTGTTGATTATTTGTTTCTCATATTGTATTTGTCAGCCACGGTGCCGTCCTCCAAAACTATCACACCGGGATTGGCGCGGACTATAGTTTTAAGTGTGACAGGGTCGGTCTGGCAGAACACACTCATCATTGTCTCCTCATCCCAACCAAGTTCCTCGGAAAAGGCAACTATATCTTCTTCTCCTGAACCGGTAAGGAAATGGACATTGGGATACTCATGAATGATTGCCATGAGTTTATCCGCCTGATTACGGTCTGTCTTATGGAGGTCATACATTATTACCAGCACAGCCTGCGGAGCAGTGAGGATGTCGTCTGTCAGGTCATCACCTTCAAGAGTGATTATCTCAAAGTCGTGCACAGGAGGCTCGTATCCTTTCTTTATCAGTTTCGAACGTTGGTCAACAAACACCCATGTAGTGTCGTCTTTGGGATAGTTGTCAAGAGTGAATGTCTGCTGTCTGCCGTTCTGTTCATATACAAACAACACCTCATATTGGTCAGGTTCGGCATCATCAGGGTACTCCATCAGTTCGGGCAGGTTGTTACCTATCTTGTACGGACGAAAATCCATCACTGGCAGGTGTAACCTTGCATAGAGCATAAAGCAGCATACGAAGACGAGTGCTATACAGAATATACCTAGTTCTGCCTGCCACCGCCATGTCGGTGGGACATGCTTCTTCATCACTAGCAATACGACAACGAGCGTCAGCAGCGCCATGTTCTTCCAGAATGTTGCCCAGTTGCTTATCACAAGTGCATCGCCAAAACATCCGCAGTCGCTTACAGGGTTCTCTATTGCAATATAAAGGGTCAATGGTGTCAACACAAGCATCAGCAACAATGCTAACCACGAAGTCCAATTGGTCTTTACATTCAGCAGCAGAGAGACTCCCAGCACGAACTCGAACGCTATCAGGCACCATGCAGCAGGTTCTGCGGCAGGTAACAGGTAGTTAAAGAAACCACCGAAAGCTTTCAGATAGTCCTCAATCTTATAAGTAGTTCCAAGCGGGTCAACAGCCTTGACGAATCCTGAGAATATGAACACAAGACCAAGCAGCGTCCTTGCCACCGAGCCTGTTATATGAAATGTTTTCTTCATACGCTTTATCTTTGAACATTAAACTTTATGCCTTTGATTCTTGCTCCTTTATCAGATTGAACACTGCATAGTTTATCATGTCGAAGTAGTTGCCTTCCACACCTTCAGATACGAGTGTCTTGCCGTTGTTCTGTAGTATGGTCTTGTTGCGCAGAATCTTGTTGTATATAAGGTCAGTGATAGCTTCTTTATCCATCTCGCGCCATGCCTCGCCGTAGTCGTGGTTCTTTCGTATCATCAGTTCTCGCGCCTCAGTTATGTATTTGTCGTAATAAACAGTTGCCTCTTTGGCGGTCATATCCACGGTGTCAGCATATCCGAGTTCCTCCTGAATGAGACCCATCACGGAGTAGTTGACAATAGCCATAAACTCGCCTTCGGTACTTTCGCCCACAAGATTTACTCCTGTGGTTTCAAGTTCGCGAATACGTTTAGCCTTGATGAACAGTTGGTTGACTATGGAAATAGGTCTCATGGTACGCCACGATGGTCCGTAGTCCTTCATCTTCTTTTGGAAGATATCTCTGCAGCGTGCAGCAATGAGGTCAAATTGTTCTGTTGTGTTCATATCCTTTATTTTACAAGTATCTTATGTGCTTTTCTGTTGATATATGCAACATAGAGTCCTTTGTTGAGATTGATGTTGAATTGTGCGGTATGTTGTTGTGCTATTGTTCTGCCAAAAATGTCGTAGAGCACGAAGTCTTTGCAAGTGGCACTGATGAAATGGAGGTTGTCATTGGTAACCTCAAGGTAGTAGTCATCGTAATATATATCGTTTACAGCGTTATTGAGTGTGTCGGGTATAGTATATTGGCAGGATTGTTTAGTAGTGCTTTGAATAAAGACCTCTACGTTCTTAAGTCCCACGCCATTACTGAAGACGAGCGTGGCGTTATGTGTACCCTGCTCTGTAGGTGTATATATGATGCAGACATCGTGTCCTTCGCTGAGTTGTTGTGATGTGAGCGAAGTAGGTGAGACGGAGAACATATTTGCATCGTCGCCCATGATGCTTAGTTGCATGTCAGGCATAAAGTCGCCTTCAGCACGAATACATAGTGTGACTGTGTCCCCAACGCATGCGGAATCGGTATAAACAATAGAACTGTCGAGAGGAGCGTAGAGAACAGGTATCTCAACATAAGGTTCGTCGCCATAAGCCGAGTGTAGTTCAGTGAGTCTCACGGTTTGTCCTTTTTTGTTTCCCCAGATGTACTCAGCGAGTTCAGGATAGTCGATAAAGGGGTTACGGTTGCCTTGTGTCTCTTCTATGGCATCGTTACGTTTGAGTTCTTTCTCTGACACAGGGTCTTGTCTGTGCCATTTCATGAGTAGGAACATGCCGTACTCAGTGAGTCCGAAGTTACCATCCTCCGTATATTCTCCAGTGAAGGTGCTACTCCCTGCGTCCAGAGTAGCTTTGAGATTCCATTTTGCCATAGTACCCATATACCCTCTTGCAAAGTCGCCTTTATATTCGTCACGCGGTTCAAAGACAGTACCATCATATCCTTGAAGGTCAGAAGTGCCACGATAGTTCTGGTTGTATGTATAGTCGGAAGTACCGTCTTTCACCTCTCCAAAGGCGAGATTGCCACGCATACCGTTCACTTTGCCGTCGGTGGGTACGAGATGGAATATGTCGCTACCCTGTTTGCTTTCTTTAGGCGTGCCCCACCAACTTTTGGGAATAGAGTGTTCACGGTTGTAGCAGTCGCATTCTTTGTTATAACTGCCGCATTTCTTTGTCAAAGGGAACACACAACCTCCGTACATATCTATTATATTGTTGTCTTCATCGGTGTCGGTCTTCTCATAAGCAGTGAAGAGACCTTTGTATGTGAGGTCGGTATAGCCTTTCTGAGTGCAGGAATATATAGAATCCCACAATGCCTGCCCCGACATGTTGTTGATAGCGTCATAGTGTCCGGCCTTGGGTTTTGCCTGAATACATGCAGCATACATCAGCAGCAACACGGCAATGAATATTGTGTTTTGTTTCATGATATGTGTATTGATATTATGATATGTGTTTATGTATCTCAGTCTTGGCGATGCTCAGTTGTTCTCCTGTCTGCATGTTTTTCAGCATCACTGTGTCTGCCTGCATTTCATCACCACCCACGATAGCCACAAAGGGTATCTGCTTTTGGTCGGCATAGTTCATCTGTTTCTTTATTTTGCAAACATCGGGGTAAACCTCAGTGTTCACCCCATCTCTGCGCAACATAGCCGCAACACGCATGCAATAGTCGCGCTCTTCTGCTCCGAAGTGCGCAAAGAGCACCTGTGTCTGCTCACTGCTGGTCTTTGGGTAGAGGTCGAGTTGGTTCAACACGTCATATATTCTGTCGGCACCGAAACTTATTCCCACACCTGACACACCGGGCATGCCGAATATGCCTGTCAGGTTGTCATACCTTCCTCCGCCTGTGATGCTGCCCATTTCCACGTCAAGTGCCTTGACCTCGAAGATAGCACCAGTGTAGTAGTTCAGACCTCGTGCTAATGTAAGATCGAGCAAGATGTCAAGTTTAACGCCTGTCTCAGCGGTGAGGCGAAGCACCTCTTCAGTCTCCTCAACGCCCTTCATACCTGTCTCGCTTTCGGCGAGTATCTCTCTCAACTGCAAGAGTTTCTCCTTGTTGCCGCCTTCAAGATGCAGTATCGGTTGCAGGCGGTCGATAGCCTCAGTGCTCAGACCTCTCTCCACAAGCTCCTTGTTCACGTTCTCCAACCCGATCTTGTCAAGTTTGTCAATAGCCACTGTTATGTCTGTCAGCCGCTCCTTCTCTCCTATCACCTCGGCTATTCCGGCAAGTATCTTGCGGTTGTTCAAATGCAACCGCACACGTATGCCAAGGCGGCTGTAAACCTCTTCCACAATCTGAATCAACTCCGTCTCACAAAGTAGCGAGTCAGTACCCACCACATCTACATCGCACTGGTAGAACTCTCTGTATCTGCCCTTCTGCGGTCTGTCGGCACGCCATACAGGTTGTATCTGGTAGCGGCGGAAAGGAAACTGGATTTTCTCTCTATTCTGCACAACGAAGCGTGCAAACGGTACTGTAAGGTCATAACGCAGACCCTTCTCGCTTATGCAGTTGGTGAGTTGCGGTATTGTGAAGTCGGTGAACTCTCCTGCGGTGATACCCTGCCTCCAGTCGCCGGAGTTGAGTATCTTGAAGAGCAGCTTGTCGCCTTCTTCGCCGTATTTGCCCATCAGCGTGCTCAGGTTCTCCATGGCAGGAGTCTCTATCTGCTGGAATCCGTACAGACGGAACACGCTGCGCACTGTGTCGAATATGTAGTTTCTGCGCGCCATCTCCTCTGGCGCGAAGTCTCTTGTCCCTTTTGGAATACTTGGTTTCATAATTATCTTACGTTTAACGCTTAATGTTTAATGCTTAAATCGCGAATCATAATACGGCGAAGTTTTAAGTTTTAAACATTAAACAACATATTGTATATCCTTTCTGCGGCATCGGTCTCCGAGAGCACATATTCGCGTGCACGCTTGCCTGCCTCTGCTGCATTCATGAAGGCGTTGTCGAGTGCCTCACGGAGTTCGGCGTAGTTGCTTACAGCGAAACCTGCGCCTGCCGCTATCAGGCCCTTAGCCTCACGGAAACGTTTGTAGTTCTTGCCCCAGACTACAGGTACTCCGTATGCTGCTGCCTCCAACGTGTTGTGTATACCTTTACCAAAGCCGCCGCCTATATAAGCCACCGTTGCATAGCGGTATATGCTTGAGAGCATGCCGACCTCGTCAACCACGAGCACTCTGTACAAATCGACATTCCTCAGTGTAGCCTCACTCAGACGTATGTAACGCCCTTCGAAAATACGGAATATCTGTTGTATGTGCCTCTCATCGGTCTCATGCGGCACAAGCACCAACCTCACATCGTCATGTTCCACAATATATTTGTTCAGCAGTTCTTCGTCGCGCACCCATGTGCTGCCTGCCACCAGAATCTTTGTGCACCGTCCTTCAGCCATCATGTTTCTGAAACTGTCAGTACTGGTAAACCTGTCAACAAGCGGTATCTCTTTTGCCTCTGAGGCAATCTGTGCCACACGGTTGAAACGTGGGTCGCCGCATACTGTGACGTTCTCCACTCCATGCTCTGCAAGCAGTTCTTTCGATGCCTCGTCCTGCACCAAAAGATGTGTGAAACAATGAAGCAGACTCAGATAAGGTTTGCCAATTATTGGTCGGAAGAAGAACTGCTCTGGTCTGAACACCGAAGCCACGCTGTAGGTTGCAATGCCGCGTTTGCGAAGTTCTTTCAGATATGCCGGCCAGAACTCATATTTGATGAATACTGCCTTTTCGGGCTTTACTATGTTTAAGAAACGCCTTGCGTTTCGCCGCGTGGCAAAAGGCAGATACGTAATGATATCGGCTCCATGCCAGTCTTTCCTGAGTTCATATCCCGATGGTGAGAAAAACGTCAGTAGAATCTTTAGTTCGGGTCGTTCTCTGCGAAGCCTCTCCATTATTGGTCGTCCTTGCTCAAACTCGCCGACAGAGGAGGCGTGAAACCACACCCAATGTCCTTTAGTGAGACGTTCCTGAAGCAGAGACAGTGTTGCACGCTGACCGCGCAGCAGACGGCGTGCCTTATCGTTCCACAACGATGCAATTCGTATCAGCAAAAAATAGATATACATACAAGGCTGCAAAGGTACGAAAAACAAATGACAAATGCAATATCTTTATTTCACAGCTGCAATATATCTATCTCACATCAGCAACAATCTAACCTCTGATTTAGTGTGACATTCCAAAGGCTAAAATTCACCATTCTGACAACTCACTATATGATTTACGTAAAAAAGACGTAAACAAGAGCAAGGATGGTGCAAGTACCGGAGGTCTTGTGCAACCGGACGAAGCCGAGTTTGGCAACGCGACCGTCATGGAATGTTGAAAAAAGAATTTAGTTCTTACAAGGGATGCAGGCAACGGAAATTATGGAACAAATCTCCGCTTGTCACCCTCCGGCGGTTGCGTGTTCAAATAAAAAGCACTACTTTTGCACCTGAAAATTTTTCATCTCCGAACATGAAACACCAAACGACCGAAGACATAGTTATTCTTGGCATCGAGAGTTCTTGTGACGACACTTCAGCAGCAGTTATTCGCAACGGCATTCTGCTGAGTAACGTCACAGCGTCTCAGAGTGTTCATGAGTCTTATGGCGGTGTTGTTCCCGAGTTGGCGAGTCGTGCTCACCAGCAGAACATACTCCCTGTTGTAGATACTGCGTTGAAGCGTGCTGGAATAGACAAGAAAGATATCAGTGCGATAGGGTTCACTCGTGGTCCGGGTTTGTTAGGTTCGTTGCTTGTAGGTACAAGTTTTGCAAAAGGCTTGTCGCTTGCATTAGATATCCCATTGATAGAGGTGAACCATCTACAGGGTCATGTGCTTGCACACTTCGTGAGCGAAGGCAAGCCGGATGAGCGTCACCCGTCATTCCCGTTTCTGTGTCTGCTCGTGAGCGGCGGCAACAGTCAGATAGTGCTCGTAAAACAATGGAATGATATGCAGATAATAGGTCAGACTATCGATGATGCGGCAGGTGAGGCTTTTGACAAATGCGCCAAAGTAATGGGTCTTCCTTACCCTGGTGGTCCTTGGATCGACCGTCTCGGAAAAGAAGGTGATGCGGAGCGTTTCAAGTTCGCTAAGCCGAACATAAACGGTTATGACTATTCGTTCTCCGGATTGAAGACGTCATTCTTGTATTTCCTTCGTGACAGTCTGCCTGGTGATCCTGATTTCATCGAGAAGAACAAGTGCGACCTCTGTGCCTCATTGCAGAAAACGGTAGTGGACACACTGATGAAGAAACTGCGCAAGGCAGCAAAGGACTATGGTATCGACCATGTTGCTGTTGCAGGTGGAGTAAGTGCAAACAGCGCTCTTCGTGCTGCTTTCGTGGACTACGGCAAGCGTTATCACGCTGAGGTGTATATACCTCCATTCTCCTTCACGACCGACAATGCGGCTATGATAGCACAAGCTGCGTGGTTCAAGTATCAGGCAAAAGACTTCTGCCCGATAGACGCAGTACCATTTGCACGTACGGTAATGTAGGAAAAGTGAACAAGTGGTATAACATATTGTTGTTTGTGGTTTGTCTTCTTGGTGCACACTTCTTCTGGAAACTGACAATCAAAGCAGACGAACTTGGCGGACCTGTGTTTTGGTTTGGTATGAACATATCTCTGCCTTTCGACTATCTCTCGCGTCATGTGGCAAAAGCAGTGTTCTTTCTTGTCAGTCTCACCCGTGACACTGTATGCTGGTACCCTCCAGACACACTTCGTTTTACGTCGGGGAACAGTTTGCGAATAGTGTGGAGTTGCACTGCACTTAAACAAGCCTTTATCTGGCTTGTCATCATGCTCTTTGCACGCGGCAGACATTGGCACAAACTGTGGTTCATACCGTTAGGTTGGTTGTGCATCTACCTGTTCAACATATTGCGTATCACGTGCATTGCACTTATCGTGGAGCACCATCCGGAACTCTTCGACCTCATGCATGCCTACGTATTCAAGTATATGTTCTACGCAGTGATATTCCTCTTATGGGTATGGTGGAACGAGCGCTTTGCAGAAAGCACTCACCGAGTTCAACCATAATATTTGCAGTAATAGACTATTTCTTCACCATTCGTTTGGCAAGTCCGATAGCATGTGTAGGACAAACCAGACGGCATAGATGGCATCCTACGCATTTTGTGCCTATGATACGCGGCTTACGGTCTTCGCCGAACTCAATAGCCTGATGACCTCCGTCAGCACATGATATGTAGCATCGCCCGCAACCAACACATTTCTCACGGTCGATTTTAGGGAATACCATTGTGTCACGGTCAAGGTTTGACGGTAGAACTATGTTCTTCAGTTCTTCACCAACAAGTTTCTTTAGTTCCACTATGCCGCGCTCACGCATGTAGTATTTGAGACCGAGAATTAGGTCGTCAATGATTCGGTAACCATACTGCATGACAGCAGTGCATACTTGTACATTGCGGCATCCAAGTTGCAGAAACTCAAGTGCGTCACGCCATGTTTCAATTCCACCTATACCACTGATATCCATATGCTTTTCAATGCCGGCCTTGTGGAGAATGGGATTGCCTGTCATTTCGTAAATCATACGCAGAGCAATAGGCTTCACCGCCTTACCTGAGTAACCTGAGACGGTTTTCTTACTGCTGACCTCGGCATCGTGTGACATGGTTATTGATTTTATGGTGTTGATTGCGCTAATGCCGTTGGCACCACCGTAGAAACATGCAAGTGCTGGCGAAGTCATAGACATTATGTTTGGTGTCATCTTGGGAATGACCGGAATGCTAACAGCATTTTTCACATAGGAAGTGTAGAAGAGTATCAGTTCAGGGTTTTGACCTATATCGCTACCAAGTCCTGTAAGGCGCATCTGCGGGCATGAAAAGTTCAACTCAACTGCATCACATTCTGCATCTTCCGCCATTTTGGCGAGCTCAATCCACTCCTCTTCGGTCTGCCCCATTATTGAGGCAATGATTCGTTTAGTCGGGTAGTTTTGTTTGAGGCGATGTAGGATATCGAAGTCAACTTCATACGGGTTTTCAGAAAGTTGCTCCATGTTGCGGAAACCGATGAAAGGTGTGCCTTCTTTACGTACAGCGTCGAAACGAGGCGACACTTCACGTATGTCCTGTTTGCAAATGGTCTTGTAGTAGACACCTGCCCAGCCGGCTTCAAGTGCACGGGCAACCATGTCGTAGTTGGTGCAAATAGCCGATGATGCCAGAAAGAAAGGATTTTCGCAAACCATGTCGCAAAAGTTGATTTCCAATGAAGGCAAACCCACGTTAGCAACTTGAGCGGGCTTTCTGTTTTCAGCGGTAACTTTAGCCAACTCACTGATGCGAATCGGCTTGTCGTAGTGGATACATGCTTTCTCAGCTGCTTGCAATTCCCCCTCACTCATAGTGTTGAACAGTTCGTTTGCAGTCCAGTGGTTCTCAAAACGCAATGCTCTGATTGCACGTGCAGCAATTTTGCCGCATGGCGCGTCGGCGCATAACAGACACCGCGACACCTCTTCATTGATGTGAATCATAATTATGGTATTTTGAATATAAAAGTTTATTATTCTAAAAATCTCTTGCGTAACAGTTTTATATCATTGTGGGTAAGGCAGAGTATATCGTGCAAATATGCCGTCATCCCTCCGTATTCGCTGTCAATGAGATCAAGCGTACGAATGAAATTACATGTACTAACACCCATGAAAGCTTGTATTACATTCATCTCGTTTTCGCCGCCACCTTTGTTAATGATATCCTGATTCAAGCGGTTGACTAACTCGCGGTAGGCATCGTTGCTGTGGTCGAAGTCCTCTATTATCGCTTCCCGGTCAACACCCAATGCAAACAACAGGTATGCCGCACCCCACCCTGTACGGTCTTTGCCTTGAGCGCAATGCCAGAGTATTCCGCCGTCTTCAGGTGCTTCTACGATAAGACGTAGAAAAGCCGCATATTGTAGTTGTGAGAACTCCGAGCGGATAAGCGATGGGTACATGTTAGCCGCCATCTGCTGTACCTCAGGATAGAAGGAATAATTGACAATATGCCTGTCAAGTTCGAAGAACGCCTCTTCAGGAATAGGCTTACCTGTGTCTTGCTCAGCGCGCATGTCAATGGTGGGTAGCAGGTGATACTGTACACCTTCCATCTCACGGTCGGGAATGGCCTCTGCTTCTCCCAATGAGCGGAAATCGAACACACGGCAGAGATTGTACTCACTTCGCAAGCGGACGACATCATTGTCAGTGGCATCATGCAGATGAGCGGTGCGTAATAGTCGGTGAGGAAGTATTTTATGACTACCGGCACCTGTCATTCCGCCCAAGTCGCGGGCATTGGTGATATTCTCAAAAAGGATGTTCACTTTTTCTGTGGATTATTATACATATCCTTAGTCAAAGAATCCTAACTGTCCGATAGCTATAAGCATGCGGTTTATATAGTTTGTATCAGGCTCAGACCAACGGAAACCAAGTCTGAGCAGCACTTGCGAGGTGTATTCGTTGTCACGTTTCACTACATGTGCCGGCTTCCCGTGTGCCATATCCTTATAAGCGAGCATAGTAGTAAGCATTGAAGCTTTTTCCGAATCCTGTGCTGCCTGCTGCATATTCATAACAAACTCCTGCTGTTCAACGAACCGGATGCGAGTACCTACATTTTCCAATCCTGCCAGCACATCACCTAACAGACGTGTATGTGTATTGTACGGATGAAATACAGTACACCCGTCAGGAGTCTGTGCCAACAGCACAATAGCTCGTGCTGTTTCGTCAATAGGTGAGAATTCCGTAGGCTGGTCATATTGTTCAAACGGACAGCAACCGAGCATATTGAATATCTTTATTCGCCCCATGTAACTGTTGGTGGAGAAGTTTACCTGGAACTCACCATCGTAACTTCGTGCAGCAAGATTACCTACACGCATAATTTTAGCTTTCAGTCCCTTATGCGCTACTGCCTCAAGAATAAGCCTGTCGGCAAGGAACTTGGAATGCATATACTGGTTGCCAAGATACTGTCCGAAATATATCGTCTGTTCGGTTAGCAACGGGTCCGGTTCATCGTTACCAACCCACACTCCGCCTGTAGAGGTGGTAGATACATGCACTAGTGACGCACCTGTAGCCAGACAGAAGTCCACACAACGTTGCGCACCTCCTATATTTACATCCTCAATGTCTGTGCCTTTGGAGAAGTGCTTTACATTAGCAGCACAGTTGAACACAGTATTGATATTGTCAGCATGAATCTCGCTTGTCACATCGCCATTGATAACCAGCAATCTCGTGCCGAATAGTTCATCGAAACGTTGATTAAAGTAGTAGAATAGCAGGTTCTTTAAACGCCGTTCTGAATCTTCCTTACTCTTGCCTCGTACAAGACAGGTTATAGTTTTTGCCTCCGACTCAATTAGTTCACGCAGTACATGTATGCCGAGATATCCTGTGGCACCGGTCAGCAGAACATTACCTAATGTCTGCCTTTCACCATGAATGTATGTTTCAAGAGTATTGCGTTGTAGAATATGACTGATATCGGTGTAGTCAAAGTCAGCAATCTCGTGGTCAACATCCGGTTCGCTATCCTGCTCATGAGAACCTTCAACGAGTCTTGTAAGGTCGCGCGGCGTAGGATGAGCGAACAGGTCGGCATAGGCGATATGTTTGCCTGCCTTATCTGCCTCAATGATAACTTGGGTTACCATCAACGAAGTACCTCCTAACTCAAAGAAGTTGTCTGTTGCTCCTACCTTGTCCAGATTCAGAACATGAGCAAAGATATCTGCGAAGAGATGTTCTGTAGGAGTAGACGGCTCCACATAACCACTGATGCCCTCTCCTGACGAAAATACGGGGGTCGGAAGCGCTTTTTTGTTGACTTTCTGGTTCTGATTCAGAGGAATAAAATCTATCTGCATCGTTGCGGCAGGTACCATATAAGGAGGTTTACGCTCACGGATGAACGCATGAAGAGCGTTAATGTCAATGGTTTTGTCGCTGACGATGTATGCTGCTATGTACTTTCCACCATTTGCATATTCAAAAGCCTGAACCGTAGCATCCTTTACATCAGAGAATTGACGGATGACTGTTTCCACTTCCTTGAGTTCGATACGGAAACCGCGTATCTTCACCTGTCCGTCACGACGACCGACAAATTGGATGTTACCATCGGGCAGATAGCGTACAATGTCACCTGTCCTGTAGAACCGAATGCCACCTTTTTCGACAAATGTCTCGGCAGTCTTCTCAGGTTGGTTAAGGTAGCCGCGTGACACCTGTGGACCACTAACCCACAACTCACCGGTAGCACCCAAAGGCAAACGCTGACAGTCAGTATCCATGATAAATAGTTGCAGGTTATCCAAAGGCTTGCCGATTGGTATGTGTTGTTCATATTCACCAAGACAATAGGTAGTGGTGAAGATGGTACACTCCGTAGGACCGTAGCCGTTGTACATCTTGTAGCCGTCAGGAGGATTGAGAGCAGAAAGGGCTTCTCCACCTACTGACAAATGTTTCAACGAGTGACATTTTATGTTCGTAGCGAACTGGTAGCCTATCTGCGTGGTCATGAATGAATGTGTAATGCCCTCCGTATCAAAATACTTGCCTAATTCCGGAAGGTTCAAACGCATATCTTCGGGAATGATATATACTGTAGCGCCGCAGGTAAGTGCCGGATACATATCCATCATGTTGGCATCGAAACCATACGATGCATACGCTGCCACTTTGTCACCTTCATGGAGGTCGTAGTATCGATGATACCAATGGCAGAAAGCTACAAGGTTACCGTGCTCCAGCATCACGCCTTTCGGCACGCCGGTAGAACCTGACGTGTAAAGGAGGATGAACAGGTCAGAGGGTTTGCTCTTGGCAAATTCCTTAGTCCCTGAATTCTGACATCTAGTCAGTTCAACTAATTCTTTTTCAGTAAGTAATATGCAACTATTGGCATCCTGTTGCATGAAGTTCAAACGTTCTTCCGGATAACTTGGGTCAAGGGGCAGATATGCACAACCGGTTTTGAGAACGCTTAAAGCTGCTATAACCATCCATTCGCTGCGTTGTACTTTAATGGCAATGACATTGGTGGTCGGATGCAGACCTGCAGCAATACGGTCAGACAATTCATCAACTTGCTTGTAGGTGTAACGTTTGTCCTGATAAACCACTGCAATGTTATCTGGTGTGGAATCAGCCTGCTTACGAAAAAGGGAGACGATGGTCTGTGTGTCATCGTATGGAATAGCTGTTTTGTTAAAACTGTCAAGTATTTCGGTCTGAGCGTCATTAAGCAAAGATATTGAGCGTAATGCTGCCTGCGGTTGGACGGCAAAAGCGCTAACTGCGTTTGACACTGACTGCGCGAGACTCTGCATCATCTCGCGTGAGTAGCGGCCGTTGTCATACTCTATAGTCACACTCGGTCTGCCATCAACCTCCATGATATAAAACGCAATGGGGAACTTGGGAATATTCAGTTCCATATTCTCCAACTGCAACGTTTGTCCATGGACAGTATATTCGCGGAGTACCCCAATCTGGTAGGCGAACATTATTTCTGCCGTAAGGTCATAGTCTGCTGCTATCTGCACAAAAGGATAGTACTCGTGTGTCAGAGTCTCGGCAAACTGTACTCCTGTCTCCTTGATGAAATCAAGAACGCTCTGCTTCCCTATTTTGGCGCTCAGCGCAAGGGTGTTCACGAACATACCCATGGTCTCTGCCATTTGCAGTTTACTGCGCCCATTGGAGATGGTGGTGATACATATTTGCTCGTTGTTTGCAAAACGCGAAAGAGTATAGAACACCGCAGCAAGTGTTACACTGGCAGGTGTGATACCAGCCTCATGCGCAAGATGCTCTGCTGCCGCAAAGTCCATAGGAGCGTACACATGCCTTATCTCACCCTGCGGTAGCGGGTTAGTGAGATCTGGGGGCAATTCCGTTACACCTTCTATCTCGCTTAGACGCGAGTGGAAGAATGACTTGGCTTCGGCAAATTCTTCTCCTGTTTCGGCATCCTTCTCGTCTGCAACGAACTGTGCATATGAACATAATTCTGGTTCTATCGGATTACCTTCCAACAGAGCACAAAGTTCATTGAAGAATATATCGTACGATGCACCGTCACATACAAGATGATGCATGTCGCTATAAAGATACAACGCCTGCTCGGTCTGTACGATAGCAAAGCGGCATAACATATCTTTGTTGAGATTGAACGGACGCACAAACTCCTCTTTGTAACTATCGATTCTATCCTCAGATAATGTGCGGATTGTAATCTGTAGTTCATAATTGGCAACAATCTCCTGAACAACACCTTTTTCGTTTGTAGCGAAACATACATGCAATTCCGGATGATTGGCGACAACCTGCTCAACTGCATGCTGCAATTGTTCAGCTGTAACTCCTTCCGGCATACGCGCTCGCATCGGAATGTTGTATATTGTGGAGGTGGGATTCTTCATACAGTCAAAATAGACGCCTGTTTGTGCATGACTGAGTGGAAAAGGACCGCTGGATTCCAATTGTGCTGTCAAAGAATCAATAGATTGTTGTTTGCCTGCATCACTACCTCCGGAAAGCAGTGACTTCAGTATCTCGTTTTCAATCGCCTGAATGGTGAGACCATGCACCATCTGTTTTGCATCCAATGATACTCCGAAACGCTTATACACCTTTGTTGCCAAAGATATGGAAGATATAGAAGTAAGCCCTGTCTCTCTCAGGTCGGTTGTTATGCCAAAGTTGTCCGACCCAACAATATCCGCTGCCATTCTCTTTAGTTCCTCTTCAAGAATATTCAGTGGAGCTGCGCATTCTTCTTTCATGTCATCACCAGTCATAACCGGGTCTGGCAGAGCGCGGCGGTTCACTTTCTGGTTTTGATTGAGAGGTATAGCTGGTATTTGCATGATTGCGGCAGGCACCATATATGGAGGCTTCTGCTCAAGTATAAAGGACTTCAGTGCATGTATGTCAATCGTCTCTTTGCTGACTATATATGCTGCTATAAACTTGCCACCGGCTGGAGCATCAAAAGCCTGAACCGTGGCATCCTCAATACCGGAGAACTGACGTATGACTGCCTCCACTTCCTTTAACTCAATGCGGAAACCGCGTATCTTCACTTGCCCGTCCTTTCGCCCGACAAACTCTATCGCCCCGTCTGAGCGGTATCGAACAATGTCACCTGTGCGGTAGCACCTCATGCCATTCCATTCCACAAACGCCTCTTTGGTGCGTTCAGGCTGATTGAGATAACCCAATCCTACCTGTTCACCAGTAATAAGCAATTCACCTGCAGCACCCCAAGGAACTCGCTTGCCATATTTGTTAACGACAAACAGTTCTGCATTGGCTGTTGGGTAGCCGATTGGTATATTCGTCTCTTTCTTATCCACCCAATAACTGCACACATAGCAGGTCGTTTCCGTAGGTCCGTAGGCGTTGAGGAATTTGTATGATGGAGGATTGACAGTCATCAGTTTTTCACCTCCTGTGCCGAGGTATTCCAATCCGGGGATATCAGGATAGTCTATCACCAACTGTGTCGCCACCTGGGTGGTCATAAAGATATGGGTGATATGCTCACGACAGAAATAGTCGTAGAGGGCTGCCATGTCAAAGCGGATGTCATCACTGATAATATGTATAGCTGCTCCTGCATAAATACAACCCCACAGGTCGTGCATGTAAGCATCGAAGCCGTAGCCTGCGTATGATGCATATCTGCTTTCATTGGTAAGTCCTATATATGGCACATGGTAATCCAACAATGCTATGAGATTGCGTTCGCTGAGCATCACTCCCTTAGGTGTGCCAGTTGTGCCTGATGTGTAGAGAAGTATGAAAGCGTCTGTCCCGTTATACTTGGCGGCATCGGCTTTCATATATTCAAGCCGTTCAGCGGGATAACTGCCGTCAAGAGGCATGGCTGTCATACCTGCTTTGGCAATTGCCAGTGGCACTATAACCATCTGCTCGTTGCGAGGCACTGTATATCCTATTACCCGTTCTCCGCATAGTATGACATATTGCGGGTCAAGTGTGTCAGACAAGCGGTCAACCTCTTCATATGTTAGACGTCTGTCGCCTGCTACGCAGCAGATGGCATTAGGTTGTTCCGCCACATGTTTCTTGAAAAGGGATACAAGGGTTTTACCTTCGGTAAGCGGAGTTTTCTTAATTGTTGGATTTTGTCCGTCAAGCCACTCTCTCTGTTTCGGGGAAGAGCACTCAAGGTCACGCACATATTCCGCCTGTACCATGGAGTGAAGTATAGTGCTGTAACATTCAGCCAGTTCCTGCATAAACCCGTCGGAATAGTCAGCATTGCTGTAACCGGCCTTCAATGAATAGCCTTCTTCAATACCGAATAGTTCAACACACAGTTTCCAACCCGGAGTTAATTGCCGCAAGTCGGTATAAGGCACCAAATTGCCATCCAGATGCAGACTGCGCTTGTCTGCCAATACCGCGCCCTGATAGACGAACATCACTTGATTGTTCAGTGCGATGTCTCTGACTGCGTCTTGATAGGCGTAATATCGATAGTGTTGCGTACTCTCCATCTGTTCCCGTAGTGCACAGAGCATTTGCAATACGGTCATGTCTGCAGATGTTCGCATAAACACAGGCAGCGTATGTACCATCATCGTGGCAGAAGTTAGTGTCCGTCTGTCACTTCGCCCGAAATAAGCGGTACACCACGAAGCCTTGTCCTCTGCACTATAGGTTGCCAACAGCAGTCCGAACGCCGCCTGCATTATTGTACTCTCCCTGACATCAAAGCGATGCATAATCACCTGTATGTCTTCTTTGCTTACCGTCAGAGGATAATGCCTATAAACTATTTTCTCTTGTTCGTTGGAACGCTGTTCAGGTATCGGGAGTGAGTCTGTTTCTGCGGCATCATAAAAATTGTTTGCATACCATTCTCGAGCCTCGTCCATCAGTGCCGTGTCCTTTCGCTGTGCCTCCTCCGCTTCAGCAATCGCCACACCGTCAAGCATCTCTCCTGCAGCTTTCTTTCCAGCATAGAGACGTTCTATCTCCCGCAGGATTATAGTTATGGTAAAGCCGTCGGCAAGTACATGGTGGATGTCCATGTACAGATAATTCTGCGATGGGGTAAGGTATATCTCGCATCGGCAGAGACGCTCTGAATAGATATCCATAGTCTGCGAAAATGTGTGACTCACTTCGTTAATAGAGGTAATCTCGCTAACAGGCACGCACTCTTCCATAGTCGAGAATGTACCGCTTTCATACACGGGTTCACCGTCATCATTCAGCACTATGTGTCCTGCAAGGTAAGAATGCGCACATAGTGCACCGTACACTGCCTCTTGCAAACGCCTGATATCCACAGAATCAGGCAGACTGAACAATACAGGGTTCTGGTAGTTGCATTCCCCACTTACTGATGTCACACATGCATAATATATGCCTAACTGACTTTGACTCAACGGACTTCTCATAGATATTATGTTTTATGACAGGTGACTATTGTATTTCAAATATATTGTTAAATCCACTCATACGGAAGATATCTGCTACATCTTCGTTGAGATGTGTAACACGTATGCTGCCGCCTTTAGACTCACTCGCACGCTTGAGTTGCATGAAGAACCTTAAACCGGCAGAAGAGATGTACTCCATCTCGCTGCAGTCGATGACCAGTGTTTGATCGGCGATATTCAGCACATGCTGCAACTCGTCTGCCTGTTTGGTGGTGGCTATAGTATCCAGTTCACCAATGAGTCGAACGATAGTCTCTTGTTCGTTCGGTTGAATTATTACTTGCATAATTATATGTATTTAATGATTGTCAATTCATTTTGTTCATCTGTGCGACGGTATTGCAGTTCGTCGGCAATGCGGCGCAACAATGCAATTCCCATGCCTCCTATCTGTCGCTCTGCAGCGGCTTGGTCGATGTTGACATAGGTTTGTTGTGTAGGGTCAAAAGCAACGCCGTTGTCGCTTAGAATAATCTTCATCATGCTCTTTCCTTTGGGCACATCAGTCATTTGTCTTTCTACTCTCAACTCTATCCACTCCGCTTGCGAGTAATTGACGATATTAACCACCGCCTCTTCTATTGCCAACGTTGTCTTTTTCAGTGTCCGTTGTTCCATGCCTACACATAATCCGTATTCATTTATGGCATTCCTTAGTATGGGCCAATGGTCTATCATGTTGTCAACACGCAGGCAGACAGAATGTACTTCGCTGGTTTTGCAAATTGTCATAAGCGTTATGTCGTCAGCCTGTTCGGCTATCCCGATGAACATTTTTACCTCCTTCAACAGATTTGATTTTCCACCCGCAATTTTGTACCAGCGGTCACGACCTAACATCTCATGTTGCTGGTTACGCGCCTCTGTTATTCCATCGGTATACAGCACCAACGTGTCACCTTGGCCCAGCATCGTCCCCTGTTCTGAAAATTTGTATTTCCCGTCATAGCCCAACGGAATATTCGGCTCTACTGGCAGACAGACAGTCTGCTGATTGCCGACTACTATAGGTTCGCAGTGTCCTGCGTTGCTGTAAACAAATTGTCCTGTAGACAAATGTAGCCTGCCGACGAAGGCGGTAACAAACATCATCGTCGGGTTGTTCTCACTCAGTACAGCATTCATCTCTTCCATTATCTGCTTCGGCGAACTAAGGTGGCGTGCAGCCGATCGGAACAGGTTAACCGTTGATGCCATGAACATCGCCGCAGGTATACCTTTGCCACTCACGTCACCTATTAGCAACAACAAGTCGTTGCCGTCATGGTAAAAGTCATATAAGTCACCGCCGACTTCGCGCGCAGGGATTATCTCTGCATCCAATGAAACTTGACCGTCATTGGGAAAATCATGACGGAGGATACCCGCCTGTATATGGCTGGCAATCTGCAGTTCTTTCTCCATCAGTTTGTTGGTTGTCTCTACACGGGTATAGGCTTCACGTTCACGACGGATATGTAAAAGCAGGAATCCCAATGTCAGGAAACCGAATAGCAACACAGCGAGGGTGATCAAACTCGTTCGAGTTATATCGATGCGGATATGACGCTTCGGCACGCCTATCACAAGGCGCATATCTGTTGGCGAAAGGATTTTCTCTTTTATAATCATATCTTTCATTTCGCCTGAACCTATTTCTACGATAAGTGAACCATCTGTGCTTAACAGCCGGCAAACTGCATCTTCGTAAGGTCGGATGTCTTTCAGCAGTTGTTTCATCAATGTCAAAGTGTAGTCAGCCCCTGCTATACCTATCAACCGACCCTCATCGTCGTATATCTTTTGCGAGTAAGTAAAGACTGGATCTCCATAATCGAAATCCTTGTAAGGAAGACTCCAATAGCCGTCTTCATCGTCATCGCTTTGCAGCGTACCTGTGTACCAGTCACGGGCTGGAATATCGACTATGTCCGCAAAATCAAATGCCAGAATAGTATCCTGATTATGCGGTCGATAGGCACCAGGAGCATATATCTTGCCTTTCACGGGAGCATATTCAGGGAGGATACAGACAAAACAGCTGTATAGGTCCGGGAAGCGTGACAGAACAGTCTTCAGCAGCGCATACTGCTCATCCGGCTCGTCAACGAACTCCATGAAGAAATGGTTGATATCGTCAGTAGCCTCGTGCATATCGTACACCTCAAAGATGAAGTCTTTCTGTGCCAACTCCATCTTATATTCGATATTGTTCACCAACTCTCTTTGCTCATGGCGGTACGACACAACAAACTGCACCGCCATGGCTACGGCGAGAAACACCAGTGATGCTATCGGTAACGACTTGGAATGCATGTATCTTAATCTTTCAACTTTTGCTCAACACATTGTGCTATAAATTGCGCAACACTCTTGGAATCCAAACCGCTCACATTGAGTACGAGGTCGTAATTGCGGGCATCGTAACGGCTCTTGCCGCTGAAGGTCTTGGTGAAGTTCTCACGCGCCTCATCTACTTTGTTTATTAGTTGGTCGGCACTGCCTTCGTTTATGTTCAGACGGCGTGCCACCATGTTACGGCGGTACGTCTTGTCCGCTATAAGAAATACCTTGAACGCATTTTTGTTATCTCGGAAAATATGGAATCCTGTACGACCGAGAACAACACACGACTCCTTTTCCGCAAGTGAGCGAAGAATCAACTCTTCGTCATCGTAGAGTTTTTGCGAGGTTATGTCTTCTGTCGGGGTTTCATAATAACGCGACTCGTTCCATTGCATACCTTGGTGATATAGACGCGTGAACTCTGTCCACCAGGTTTGCTTCTTACCTTTGATCTTGTCAATCTCATCCTGCGTGAGGTTGTATCGCTCTTTCATGAAGTCAAGCAGTTTGCGGTCGTAAAGTTTCACACCGAGTATGTCAGCCAGTTCCTTGGCTATCTGACGACCGCCTGTGCCAAACTCGCGACCGATAGTAACGATGAATTTGTTGTCCATATTAATTTAAAATTGAAAGTTATTATCCGAATACTTGATCAATAAGGGAGATAAACTCCTTGTATGCAAACGTATCACCCAATTCACTCAGCGAGTCGGCAAGACCGCGGTAGTGCCACTCATGCGAGGCTTTGTCACTGACATGAAATATGTTCCATATGTCATCGCCCTTCACAGCGTAGTCGCGGGCTATGGCGCGCATGTTGCTCAGTTTGTCTCCCATAGCCACAATCTTCGCATCATGAGGTGCGTTTTTCAGGCGTATTATCGCTGCTTGCTTGCGGTCATGCCAACTGTCCTCTTCACTTACACCATCTGTGAACTGGTCGCTCTCTGCATGTACCAGGTCTGCTATGCGGTCGCCGAACTCAGCACGTATCTGCTCCACTGTCACGTCGGTGTCCTCTATGGTATCATGCAGCGCGGCAGCCGCAAGCAACTCTTGGTCGGGAGTGATAGTAGCCACTATCTCCACTGCTTCCATAGGGTGAACGATGTAAGGGAATCCTTTGCCACGACGCTCAGTATTATGATGTGCTTTGACGGCAAATATTATTGCTCTGTCAAGCAGGTCAGTGTCAATGAATTTGTTTGCCATAGGTCAATTTGTTTTGTTGCAAAGATACATTTTTTTCATACAAAACATTTATTCTCTAAGTTGTCTTGAACCTTTGTTGATTAATATACCCCTCCATATATAAGGCAAAAATATGGGTAAATCTATCACCTGAAATGCAACTTTTTTCAAAAAAAATACATTTTTATATTGTTTTTCTTTTGCTTTTCTCCCGCTCATCACTCGGTAATTGGCTACCCTTGCGCTACTTCAATATCGTCTCTTCCAGCACGGCGCGGAACTCAGGCATAGGGCGGTGGGTATCGCGTTCTATCATAATGGTCTTCAAGCCGGCATAGATGCGGACTGCTCTCTCAATGGCGGCAAGGTCGGCACCAGGACCGAAGTCAAGACCTACAACGGAACTGAAGGCTATGAGCGGGCAGTCGGGAGTGAGGAAGTACTCGCGGGCGAAGGCGTCCCAGAAGCGGGCGGCAGTGGCATTGGACATGTGGTATTGCTCCATAGTCCACGACTCGTTGTTCAATAGGCAGCAGAGATAGACCATGCCCAAGTCAAACATCGGATAGCCGTAGCAGAAGTCGCCGAGGTCAATGAAATACGGCATCCGTACGCCGTCCTTCTCCACAAAGATGCCGTTGGAGAACTGCAGGTCGCCGTGTATAGCGGTGTCAGTATCAGGTGCTGCGGCTATAAACGCATGGAGTTTGTCTTTCTGTTCCGGAGTGAAGAACGGGTTGTCAGCAAGCATCTTGTAAAGACGGTTCTGTATGTTTTCAAACTGTGCAGTATCAACATGCGTAGAATGAAGACGTTTGCAGAGCTGTGCGAACTCGCGGGCGTACTCTTCGGTGCGCTCTGGGTTGTCGCCACTAGCGCGCGAATAGGATTTTTTCCCTTCTATACGGTGAAAACGGATACCCATTTGCTGTCCGTCAGTAACGAGGTCGCCTGGTTCCGGAGAGGGTATGCCTGCGGCATATACCTTCTGTGCCATCTCAAGCTCATGCTTTGCCGCATCGAAGTTGCGCAAGTACATCTTGAGCATGATGCTCTTGTCGGTCTTATGGTTGTAACTTGCACCATTAGCTCCTTCGCCAGTGCGGATGTAGTCGTTGAGGTTGATAAGTGTAGGTTCCATGGTCATTTCATGAATGGCAGGTTAGAGGCTTGGGTATACGTTATGTCAGCGAGCAGAGCGTTTTGGTCGTTCTCGCCGTTGAGAACGGTGAAGAGGCGGGTGAGACCTATTCTGCCGCCGCCGGTGGCAAGTATGCATACTATGCAGATGTTCTGAATGCCCACAGAAGAGGATATGATATCAAGGTCGGTGTTGCCGAGCTGGTGGCGGGCAAGAGCATAGGCATCCTCTGCGTAGCATTTGTACAGGCGGTCTATGTCGCCAAGAGTCTTGCAGTCAAGGGCTATGAACACGCGCAGGTAGCCGTCAAGCGGCACTTCCTGTATCTCCGCCTGGTTGATGGCTGCTATGCGGCGGTTGAGCATGTCGAAGGGTCGTGCCTGCAGATAACTGTGGAATGTGTCGCCGTCCAGTTGCACATCGTCAAGTCTGCCGTTCTGGACGAGCTGCTGCACTCGTCGGCGGTAGTCGTTAATTTCGGTGCGTATGCGGCTGAACTCATCGTCCGCCATCTCAAGCATACCTGCGAGGCGGTTTATTTGTCGCAGATAGACGCGCGGTATCTCCACTCCTGTCTTGTAGCCAATGTCATGGTTGATGGAAGCCCACGCATGTTGTAGCGTAGTACGTAACTGCAGTTCGAAGCGGATACTGTTGAGCTCAGGTTCATCAACCACTGACTTGGGCAAGCGACAGATGTAGTGCAGTGAGTTGTAACCGAACGAGTCGGTATCGTGCAGACGGCGCTTGTCCACTGAATTCTCCCAGTCAATATCAAATATCTGCTCCGCCATAGCTGCTATACGATCCACATCATCAGTGTAGAAAGTGATGATACGGGCACCAAGTATGTCGGTGATATCGCTTAGAGAATGGTACTTGCCTCCTTTCAAAGCAAGTTTGCCGGCAAGTGATTCGCGGGTCTTGATGCGGGTCTTGACGGCAGTGACAATAAGACCGTTGCTGTCGATGGCATCATTCAGCGTGTCCTGCACCAGTTGCTCCAGACGTCGGACGACTGGAAGTTGCGCATCATACTCCTCCAATATAAGTTGAGTCTGGAAGTCCATAATAGTCTTATTGGATTTCAAAGAGACTTACAAAGCCGGTCATAACGAATACTTGACGTATGTCGGAGTTGATGTTGCGGACAACAACCTTGCTGCCATGTGCCGCTGCTTCCTTTCGGACAGAAAGGAAAATGCGCAGACCTGATGAAGAGATGTACTCCAGGTCAGTGCAGTCAAGAATAAGTTCCTTGCCGGCTGCCTCTAACAAAGGTTTAATGTCCTCGGAAGTCTGTACTGCGGCAGCGGTATCGAGTCTTCCGGAGAAAGAGGCAATGATTTGATTGCCGTTGATGGTGATGTCGGTTTTCATATTTTCTTAATGAGTGTTAGTATATTCTTATCATCTTCGCGGCGGTATGTTATCTCGTCCATAAGCTGACGGACAAGATGTATACCAAGACCACCGATAGAACGGTCTTCTGCACTTAACGTAGTATCTGCAGGCGGTTGAGAGGTCGGGTCAAAAGGAACACCCGAATCTGAAACAGTAAATATTAGAGAAGTCTGTGAATCAAAGATTGACAACTTTGTGAACTCAACAAATACTTTTCCGCTGTTTTCTTTCGGATAGGCATAAAGCATTACATTCGCAACGACCTCCTCAAGGGCGAGATTGACAGGCATATTCAGTTCTGTTGGTATTCCAAGACCGTCTATCCATTCTGCAAGTGTGGGGATTTGCTGTATGTCATTACGCATGACAATGGCGGGTATTTGATATCGTATGGCAAACATGGTGAGGTCATCACTCTGCTCTGCCCCGTCCACGAACGACTCAACGCTACTCTGCATGATATCCATCACTTCGCGAGGACGGTTATTGTTGATACCTGACAGTGTCTGAAGCATACGCTCTTCACCGTACTGCTGATGTTTTATGTTTTCAGCCTCTGTCAGGCCGTCGGTATAGAGGAAAAGCAGGTCGTCGTACGACATTTGCGTGCTCTGCGCCTGATACTCAAAGTCGCCTATTATACCTATTGGAAGATTGGGTACTACAGGCAAGAGTTTGTTGTTTAAAGTCGGCGCATTGTGTCCAGCATTGCAATAGTTCAGCACACCTGTCTTGCAATCCAGCACTCCGAGGAAGAGTGTAAGGAACATATTCTGAGTGTTCTGCTCAGTGAAAGAACTATTCAACTCGCTGACAATAACCGCTGCATTATCAGCATGCGCCGTAATGCTGCGGAAAAGCGCACGCGTCATTGCCATGATGAGTGCCGCAGGAACTCCCTTCCCACTCACATCACCTATGCAGAAGAATAGTTTGTCTTCGCGGACATAGAAGTCATACAAGTCGCCTCCCACTTCTTTGGCAGGATTGACCTTACCATACACATCCAGGTCAAGGCGGTCGTTGAATGGGGGGAACACCTTTGGAAGCATTGCATTCTGAATAGCGCTTCCTATACGCAGTTCGCTCTCCATGCGCTGGTTCTTTGCAGTGTACTCAAGAAGCCGTTTGTTGCTCCGCCCTGCGTACCATACAATCAGCAGAAGCAACATCAGACCTATCAGCATCAGCAACCCTACAATCTCACCTATATGATTAAGGTCTGCATATATCACTTCATCCGGAATAATGATGGATATATACCATCCTGTAGCGTCAATTTCCTCGCGAAAAATATGGTACTTGCGTCCTGGCAGAGTGTCTGGCGGCGGTACTATATCCAGACCTCTGTTGGAAACAATGGAATATGAACTCTCGGCGTATACCTGCAAGTATTCGGATATGTTCTGCAAGTATTCAAGCGAAAGGTCAACCAATGCCACTGCTACTATCTCGCCTTTCGGATTGTGTATAGGATAGGAGCAGCTCACCACCATCTCTCGCGCACCCGAATCATCGTAATAAGGTTCGCTCCACCATGTACTGTCGATAGTCATTCCGTTACTAAACCACTCCATCTGCAGATAGTCGTGGTTCTCGCCGCCTATCTGATGAGTGTAGATGTATTCCTCTCCATCTTTTGTCTCGCGGCTGCTGTATGGCTCGAACCAGCGACCATATTTCGGAAAGTAATCCGGTACAAAACCTACACATACGTTGTTCACATTGTCCAAACATTCCAACACCGTGCGCGTGGCGGAAAATACAGAATCTGCATTGTTGAGGTTTCTTTCTACAAGCATAGCCAACATCCTCACAGCTGCTTCATGTTGTGCTGTCACAACATTGATTTCCAACTCTGCTCGACGGAGTTCGCTCTGAGCACGACGCTCGGCTTCAGCGCGAAGACCGGCGCGACTATAGAAGTATTGCAAACTGGAAACAGCCTCTAAGACTATAGCCGCTACAAGAATAACCCACAATCCTGTGCGAGAACGCTTTGACCTCTTGGTTTTTGTATTGCTTTGCATATATTATCCCGGTTAATATCTGTTTGCAAAAGTAAACATTTTTCGCCATATATGCAAGTTATTCACATTAAAATATGATTTTCCGAAAACAACATCACCTGACAAACAATCAGTCGCAGCAAACAGATGCTACGACTGATAAAACTATTGAATTCTGACAATAACCTGCCGGGTAAGGACCTTAGTGTTTGCGGCCGAAATTGTAACCTACGCGGATTGCAGGTTCAAAACACATTGTTTCGTTAGCAAGGGAATGGTGATAAGTCAGTTCTCCCATTATATACCAATGGTCTGTTATATATCTGCCAAAACGAACTTCAATGGGTAGCACCATATCCATGTCATATAGTCCAAAACCCGTGCAGGGTGCTATACCAAGCAGATAAGGACGATTGTTCAAGTCACCTATCATCATCATCAAACCGGCTGTGAGACGAAAGACAACATGTGCATGGTCGGTTGCACTGTATTTCTTGTATTCTCCCCAGAAACCTCCACCTCCAGTCAGGTAGAAACCCATAGCAAAATTATTATTTACAGGATATGCACAGTCGTATCCGATATTCAGTGTGGTACCCATACCTGGCAAGTCACGACATTCAAAGGGGATACCAACTCCGAAACTCAATGCTTTGAGCGTTGTATAGTCTCTTTGAGCAAAAGTCGCTGCGCTGCATATCAGAGCAAACGCAAGTATGATAGTCTTTTTCATTTTACAATCTCCTTATGGTTGGTTAATATGGTCTTTGCTACACCTACTTTGTTTTCAAAAGTAAACATTGACATGGGATACCATTCGCCTTCATAGTCTGGTGCCCAGTAGCGGATACCTGCAAGACCGTTGTCCTTACCCCAAGCTATGACATCCTTATAAATATCAGCCTGACCCTGCTGGTCTTTGTTGTAACCCTTTAACTGTTTGTTCCAGCCTGCGAACGGACCAACCATATCCTGTGAAGGATAAGAGAACTCACCTATAAAAACAGGCACACCGCATTTTTTGTTGATTCGTGTAACTGTCTTGGTGAATAGTTTCCATTTATTGAACGACATAGCAGGAGCGCTCGGATAATAACTTATGCCTGCGGTCTCCACTGCATAACCGTGTTTAGCCATATATGTGAAAAACGATGCACAACTGCGCGGCGTAGCAACCACAGTCGCTATGTGGGTGGAAAAACGAACTTTTGACGCGTCCTTGCCTGCATTGGCATATGCTTTCAAGATACCCTTCTTGACAGCAGCAAGTGTCTGTGCTTCATATTTCCACACGTGATTCTTCAACCATGCCACTCCAAAGAGCGAAGACATATAACGCTTCATCTGACCTGCCTTTGCCAGTTTTTGGTTAAACGAATTTGGCATACCTATGCCAATTCCTGCAAAGCCGAAGTTCGCTTCGTTACCAAGATTCCAATTGTTGACTGTACACCCTGTTGCAAGAATGGAATCACCTATAAACTCACCATATATCTCCAGCACTTTGCATATATCCTCAAGACTCAATTCCTCCCATTTGCTGCCTTTCATAATTGAGGCAAACTCAGGTTTGGCATATAGTTCCGGATAGTCACTCTCGTAGAAACGGGGAGCCTGGGTGCCATCCATATCCATGTATATGTATGCACACATAACCTCTGGGTTGATGGGGATGTTAAGTTCGGCAGCTATCTTGCAAGTCTGCATCACTTGGTCAAAAGTATGTACATTTGCATTCTCGTCAGGGTTACCGTCTGTTGTGTTGTCAAGAGTCTTTCCGTCTGCCTGATAAGTCTTGTGACGCTTGGTGGCAAGGCGAACATACATCTCGGTTGCCCCCTTGTCAATGAAAATCTGCTGCAATTCTTTCGGCGTAGTAGCCGTCTTACCGTCAACATTAAATGTGTAACCCTGTTCAAACTGGTTCAATGAGAACGGGCTTAGCGAGAGAGCCACGCGGAATGGTTCATCAGTCACAGGCGCTGATCTTCTCACACTTTTCACGGCTGAGTAACCAACGAAATCCTCCTCTTTGTCGGGGTCGAACAGTTCTTTGAACACATCTTCATCAATAGTCTCAATGCATCCGGCGTAAGTGATTTTGTTCTCAATGCCGCCTTCGTTGGCAATCATCACTATTGATGACGAATTACCATTGCCATGCGCACCCGCCACATACAAACCTTTGGTGGCAAGAGTGACGCAAAAGCAGTGAATTCTCTTTTTATTTCATGTTGCAGACCGCCGAGAATGGGCAGTAATCGCATAGCTCGGAGATATTACCGCTGAAAGGGTTCGGACTGTTGAAGATGTCATCAAGTACTCCCCGGAGTGCCTTTTCAAAATCATCTCTGACACCTTGAAAACCTCTTGCTGGTTCGCTAACTGACTTTGGTGGTTCAATCTTCACGTCAATCTCCGCTCCGTGTTTTCTCACATAATATACGTGCGGTTCTATTACAGTTGTGTTGCCATGCGAATTGTTTGCATATAGCAGACAATAAAGGAGAGTCTGCCGTACGTGGTCCGACTTCAAAGCATAAGAAGGAGAAAACATTTCGCTCATAGACGGAAAAGTATTGTGCATTGAACCCGTTTTATAGTCAATAATACGTATCACTCCGTCTTTCTCGTCAATGCGGTCTATCACCCCCTTGATGCTGATTTGGCGAACTGGTAAACTGGTGAATTGGAAGTAAGTCTCACAGGAAACTTCCGAGTCGATATAGCGAAATGGCAAGAGAGTGAGGTCATAATCTAACACTTTAGTGACATACTGTTTGATTACATACACTGCAAGGTTGTCTTTACCGTCAAGTGAAACATCCTCCGTGTGATATTGTTCGCGCATGTAGAGTCTCTCCACCAAATCCGTCTGATGTACTCTGCGTTTCATGTGAACAAGATACTCTTCGCGGAGAACTGAATTTCTGTACGGTTGATAGAGTTCTTGCATAACGTTGTGAAGCACATTACCGAAACTGTCATCACGAATACCTTCGTCTATCTTTGGAGCTTCGCGAAGCGAGTGCACATACTGCAGATAAAATTTGAGCGGACATTGCACATAGGTATTGAGTGCTGAAGGAGATAAAGAGTGAGATGGTCGTAGGGGCGACTCGATGTTATCGCCAATCGGTTGTATGTTATGTATGAACGCAGAAAGTTCCTGCATTACATTAGCATCTTTCTGTACCTGTTTCAGTTCTTCTCTTGCTGTCTCTGGTTTACCTGTAACAATGCTTACATCTATGTCAACACCATACTCATACCGCAACTGCGTCACATATCTGCTCTCTTCTCCGGAGCGCATATCGTCACTTGCCGTATTCTGCAGAAGCCACACCTCATCTGCGTGCGCTATTAGGCGGTAGAAGTTGTATGCAAACACTGCATCCTGACGCTCGGGTGTTGGCAAACCGTATGCATTTCTGAGGTCGTTGGGGATGTATGTTTGCTGCTGTCTCCTCCCAGGAAGCACATCATCGTTGACATCAGTCAGAATGACATGCTTGAAATCCATACCTCTGCTCTCAAGCATACCCATTATCTGCAATCCTGCAAGAGGCTCACCCTCGAAAGGCACACGCAATGCAGCCACAAGGTTGGTAAGCAGTTGGAAGAAAGTCTTTAGAGACAAGTCAATATCACCATATCTCTCCGTCAGAGTCTTCAGACGGTTAAGTTGCATCAATGTTTGACAGATGTATTCGGAATGTTGAGGGGTTAAGGGTGATGTGTTAGAAGTGAGGGGGGAAAGTATTGTAAGCAAAATCTGATGGAGCCAGGATATTGTAGAAGCAATATCAGACTGAGTAGTAAAAATAAGACTCAACAACCGACTGTTAGCAAAGCAAGTCTGCGGCACAAATGTCATGTTTGAACGCTTCATCTCAGTTAAGACAGAACTCTCTTCTGTGGTCAATCTGCCTGCAATATACGGATGACACATTATAGCATGAACGGGTCGGTAGTAGAAGAATGTGACGTCCTTCTGCTTCTTCTGTAGCATCTGTAACTCTCCGAGATGCTGTAAAAGCGACATCACCGGTGTCTGAGCAAGCGACTGCCCCATGGTGATATTCATGTCAGTAACACACGGAGGTATACAGCGTTGTACCATGTTAAGCATACGCTCATCGGGGAGTATCACACCTGTCTGCATCCATTCTACATCCTCAGCAGAATCCGAACGCAATGCCATTTCTTCCAACAGTCTGCCTGTCATCTGAGCCTCTCCCGCAGCAGACGGTATCTTGACGAGGTGGATGGCAGCTGACTTGTCGGAATCTGAAGGAATAACTATAGTCTGCGGGAAGAGTTTTAGATTCTCCTGCATGAAAAGAGAAGCGAGATTCTTCGGGTCGCACAGATATTTATGGCCGTAATCCCAACAGAATTCAACTATTCCGGCATCACGCAGAATGAGCATAAGTCGTTTCTCAGAGGCAGTAAGAGCATTGAATCCTATGAATACAAAACGGTTTCCATTGCTCTGCATTTCAGAAATAAGTTTGGGAGCATGCTTCTCCACCACTTCGCGCTGCAACATGCCTGTATAGGCAAGTTTTTCACTGAGAAGCTGAGTGCGCAATCCTTTGTAAACAGGCAACAGAGTCTGCCAAAAATTCACGAATTTCTCACGGTACACATTGTCGTTGCCAGAACGGAATCCGGAAGCAAATAGTTTGAGCGAGTCTCGCTGCTCTTCACCAAGTCCGGAAAAACGTTCTTCTATATCCTTTAGGTCTGCAAGGTTTTGGAATAGACGCGAAGCGTCAACCAGATTCATATCTACTTCGTTGAAGTCAGAAAGCATCATTCTGCCCCAGAAAACGAAGTTGTCGAATGATTCGTCCACACCTCGCGGAATAAGGTATATTTCACGGTAAACCCTGTAGAGCCGGAATAGCAGCTCTGTCTGCTCAACTGGCTTAAGCGGAGACAGTTGCTCAAATAGTTGCTGAATGGTAATAATTTGCGGAGACAATATTGCCCGTCCTGCAGCCGAAGCAAGGTATCTGCGGAAAAACATAGCCGCACGCCTGTTGGGAAAAACGAAAAAGAACGCCCTCTGCACTCCGCGGTCAGAACCTTCTGCAGAGAGGTTAAGCCGCTTAGCATATTGTTGTACTATGTTCCTGAGAAATGACATATCTAACCTGTATGTGACAAATTGTTACAGATACCTTTGTTTGCGTCGCTGCCATGAGAGGTATCGGTTATACAACCTGCTGGCAATAGAGATTCGCTCTGTGGTACCTGAATAGTCGTGAATAAGGCTGTCGGAAAGGGCAGTACCTGTTTGTTCGGGGTAAATGACGAGTACGTTATGTTCGGAATAGAACTTACGTATGAGGTATGCCCCAGACTCGAATAGGGGGTTGTAGCTTACCGTTGCAGGTCTTGCCTGCAAAAGCACAAGCATATCGTTCCTGCTCATCTCTTTTGCAATCATCAGCGAGTCTTCCCAGTCCTCCATCTCAATGAAACGTGCGTTGAGTTTCTTTCGTTCCTGCCTGCAGAGGTTTGTCAGGACTTTCTGAGTCTCACTATTGCAATAGAAAGTAAGTCGTGCACTTGTCTGCACGGCAAGTTGTCTGATTGCATCGAAAACCTGGACGAACCCCACCTCTTTGTGTGCGTGTTTAGGCACGGCGACATGCAAATGCTCAATGGTGTTTAGCGGTTGGACTTGTCTATAGAGCATAACCTGCTGCTGCACTGAATGAAGTATATGGGTTGCCACGTCACCGAAGGAGTTGTCGTTGTCGAAATTAAGTCCGAGAACGAGAGTGTTGAAATCATTATTTTGATCTATCTGCAGGATTCCGTTTGCGGTATTGGCAGCAAGCGAAGTGATCATTTCAAGTTCAACGTCGGAAGTTGCAGCATATCTGGCTGCGTGAAGCACTTTCTGTCGGGCGGCATCTTCTTCATCGGTGGTGTTGCATACAGCAAGGGCGGCAAATGTGTTTTTCCTGTTCTGCCTGCTTGTTAAGAGCGCTATGTCAACAAGAGCTGTGTCATTCTGCGGATTTGAGAGCGCAATAAGAACCTGTCTGTGTGCATCACTGCCGCCTTCAGCAAGATTCTCGGCGAGAGCAAGTTTTCTTGCAGCCTCTTCGGTGACGAAAGATGCTATGAGACACGAGAAGAGTATGAGTAGCACGGCAGCGTTGAGCATCTCCACGCCAAGCAAGCCGTTGTCATAGCCGATAGCTACAACTGCCAGTGTGCCTGCAGCCGATGCTGCTGAAAGTCCGAACATGAGTCTGCCGTTAAGCCTGTCGAATTTAAGCAGCAGACACGAAAGCCACACGGCAAGTCCTTTACCTCCCAGTTTGGTTACCAGCATCACCGCAGCTACAAACAGAGTACCCCAGCCTGCTGTGAACACACGTACGTCAATCATCATACCCACACCTACAAGAAAGACAGGAATGAAGAATGCATTACCAACAAAACTGATTCTGTTCATCAACGGCGAGAGGTTCGGAATACGTCTGTTGAGCGCCACGCCTGCCACAAAGGCACCGAAGATGGCTTCAAGTCCTGCCAAGTCGGCTACCCATGCCGCAAGAGCCACAAGGAGCATGACCAGCAGAAATTCCGACATGGCATCGTCAACGCGCTTGATAAACCATGTCGCTATGCGAGGAAATAGCCACATCACCATGACGAGGAAAAGCGTCACATACATAATCATACGCAGTGTCGCACTCATGCCCGTTTCTCCATTCGACACCGATGTTATCACACCAAGCGACAAGAGCGATAGCGCAATAGCGAGCATCGTACCTCCAACGACAACACTGACTATAGTCTGACGTCCGAAGCCGTAACGCGACACTACAGGGTAAGTCATTAGAGTATGTGACCCATACATCGAACCGAGCAGAAGACTTGGCAGCCAGTCATAACCCATCATACGAGTAGCAAAGACTCCGAGCATACAAGGCACACTGAATGTGAGCAAACCGAATACAAGACTCTTGTTGCGGGAGCGACGGAAATCATTCATGTCGATTTCAATACCTGAAAGAAACATGAGATATATCATTCCTGCCTTGCCAAGCATGCGTATAGTCTCGCTTTCGCCTACCCAACCAAACCCGTATTGTCCCACAGCAATGCCTGCTATTATATAGCCTACAATCTGCGGCACACGCAAAGGTTTGCATACCAAAGGCACAAACACCAGAATGAGCAATATGACTACGATACTGAGTAACACTGTGTGGTTAATATTTATGGCTTAAAGTCTAGGGAGTAATCCGGTCTTAAATATATATCACAGATATTTTCCTGTCAGACTTTTCCTGTTCTGTCTTATATCCTGCACTGCTCCTGTTGCCACTATCTTTCCTCCCGCTGCACCACCTTCAGGACCCATATCTATAATATAATCAGCCGAACGAATGACATCAAGGTTGTGCTCGATGATAATCACAGTGTTGCCTCGCGACTGCAAACGACGCAGCACTCCAAGCAACACGCGAATGTCATCGAAATGCAAACCGGTGGTAGGTTCATCAAGTATATACACTGTTTTGCCCGTATCACGCCTTGACAACTCTGCAGCAAGTTTCATGCGCTGACTCTCGCCGCCTGACAAAGTAGTGCTGCTTTGACCGAGTTTAATATATCCCAATCCAACCTCCTGCATAGTCTTTATCTTGCTAAGAATGTCTGGCTGCGACTCAAAGAATTCCACCGCCTGATTGACAGTCATGTCAAGCACATCGAAGATTGTCTTGCCTTTGAACCGGATTTCAAGAGTCTCCCTGTTATAACGTTTGCCGGAGCATGTCTCACACTTCACGTATACGTCAGGGAGGAAATGCATCTGTATTGTCTTATAGCCGTTTCCAGCGCAGTCTTCACATCTTCCTCCTGCTGTGTTGAACGAGAATCTCCCAGGTTTCCATCCTCTTATCTGAGCTTCGGGTACAGAAGCAAACAGCTGTCGTATGTTGGAGAAAACGCCCGTATAAGTAGCGGGGTTGCTTCTCGGTGTTCTTCCTATAGGACTTTGGTCAACCGATACCACCTTGTCAACATTCTCTATTCCTTCAATGCTGTCGAATGGCATAGGCTCCATAAGCGAGCGGTAGAACTTCTGACTAAGCACAGGGAAAAGCGTTTGGTTGACAAGAGTGGATTTGCCGCTACCGCTTACACCTGTGACGCATATCATGCAACCAAGAGGGAAACTGACATCTATATTCTTCAGGTTATTGCCTCTGCAACCGCGCAGAGTAAGCCACGAAAGAGATTTTATATTGACAGGTTGCAGGTTGTCAGGATTATGGTTGAAGCCGGAGACGAGATATCTGGCAGTAAGGGTGTCGGACTTAAGCAATTCCTCAGGTGTACCTTGAAAGATTACCCGGCCTCCCAGTCTGCCGGCTTTAGGTCCTATGTCAACTATCCAGTCAGCTTCACGCATCATCTGCTCGTCATGCTCCACAACGATGATGGTATTACCCATGTCGCGGAGTCGCTTGAGGGAATTGATGAGTCTGCGGTTGTCACGCTGGTGAAGACCTATGCTTGGCTCATCAAGGATATAGAGCACATTCACCAGTTTGGAGCCTATCTGCGTAGCTAAGCGAATACGTTGACTCTCACCTCCCGAGAGTGAATCGGAAGTACGCGCAAGAGAGAGATAACCTAAGCCTACATCCAGCATAAAGCCTATTCTTGACTTTATCTCGCGCAGTATCTCTGTGGCGATAATCTGCTGGCGCTCTGTCATGTGTTCTGATGCAGTATCAAGCCATAAAGCCAAGTCTGAGATATCCATTTCTGCAAGTTCGGCGATATTCTTACCCGCTATCTTGAACGACAACGCCTCCCTGTTAAGTCTTGCGCCCTTGCACTCGGGGCATTGCACATCCTTGCTATATCTGTTAACCCAATTAATCTCAGCCTCTGTCTGCGAGTTCTCCTGTTGCAACTCCAGATAGTGGAGTATGCCTTCATAACGGTTGAAACGGAACACATCGGCATCCACCGTCCCATTCATAAGTTCATCCACAGTCTCTTCGGAGAGTTCGGAGAAAGGGGTGTCAAGCGTGAATCCGTATTTCTGTAGCACTCCGTCAACCTGCTCAAAGAGCACCGACTTCTTGTATTTGCCGAGAGGCTGTATAGCACCGTCACGCAACGAGCGGCTTTTGTCAGGCACTATCTTCTCCATGTCAAGCAGCGTAACCGTGCCAAGTCCGTGACAATGCGGACAAGCTCCTTGTGGAGAATTGAAAGAGAAACTGTGTGGAGCAGGGTCTGCATAACTGATACCCGTAGTAGGACACATCAGGTTGCGGCTGTAATAGCGCACACTACTTACATCGTCAGCATCAACCATCATCATCACTCCCTCACCATGTTGCATAGCCTTGTCAATAGACTGCAAGACTCTGTGACGGTCTTGTTCTGCAGCGATACCGTGCTGATTTATCTTCAAACGGTCAACAACGAGTTCGATGGAGTGGTTCTTGTAGCGGTCGGTCTTCATGCCGAAGGTGATATCTGTCATTTCTCCGTCGACACGCATATACATGAAGCCTTTCTTGCGGTAACGCTCAAAAAGTTCGCGGTAATGTCCTTTCCTATTCTTCACCAATGGAGAGAGCAAGAGCACACGTCTGCCAGCAAACTCTTTTATTATCAGGTCAAGAATCTGCTCGTCGGTATAGTGCACCATCTCTTCGCCAGTATTGTAACTGTATGCCGTTGACGCTCTTGCAAAGAGAAGCCTGAGGTAGTCGTAAACCTCTGTCACAGTACCAACTGTGGAACGCGGATTCTTGTTTGTGGTCTTCTGATCGATACTTATTACAGGCGAAAGACCTGTTATCTTGTCAACATCGGGTCTCGTCATGCTACCTATGTAACCGCGGGCATAAGAGGAGAAGGTGTCAATATAGCGCCGCTGTCCTTCAGCAAAGATGGTGTCGAAAGCCAGACTTGATTTACCGGAGCCGCTGAGACCAGTGATGACAGTCAGACGGTTGCGAGGGATACGCACATTGATGTTGCGCAAGTTATGCACCCGCGCTCCTATCACCTCAAGCCAACCGCCATCATGTTTCATGTGTAAGGGTTAATGTTAAGGTTAAAAGTATCTACTTTACGACATTCAATATCTTAGGTGCCAGTTCCGTGTTATCCTGCCAACCTGTAAACTGCTCTGCACCCACACCTATCGCGAATACGGGTACAGCGGAGGCAGAGTGACCGCCTGTTGTCCAACCAAGATGAGCCTTCGTGTCAAGCAGCGCCACCGCAGCTCTGGCAAGAGAAGCGACCTGCTTGTACATAGTCTTCACATCACCGCTCTTGCCTTTCTGCATCTGCTTGAACTGCTTCTGCAAGACAGCGTCTTCGTCTGCATCCAACTGCACTGCTTCATACAGACCGAGTCTGTCAACAAACAACTGCTTCACCTGCTGCCATTTCAGGCGTTTGCCGTATTGCTTTCGCATTGTCTGCAACTCATCAGAGAGAACAGAGAGTGATACCTTCTGGTTTTGCAGTACTTGCAGGTTGAGGGTATAGTCTGAATTGCCGAGTGCAAGTCCGCCTGTCTCATGGTCAGCTGTAACAACAATTAACGTTTCATCTTTGTGGTGCAGGTAAAAATCATACGCCACACGCAGAGCCTCGTCGAACTCTATCACGTCGTTGATGGCAGCAGCAGCATCGTTGGAGTGGCAAGCCCAGTCGATTGCTCCTCCTTCCACCATCATGAAAAAGCGGTCGTGACGTGAAGAGAGAAAGTCAATAGCCGCCTTGGTTATCTCAACAAGCGACATATCACCCTCCTTGCGGTCGATACGGTAAGGTATCATACCCTGACCCTTGTAGTCGTCTGTGAGTCCTTCATGTTCCTGAATGAGAATCATCTTTTTTGCAGAGTCTTTCTTTGCGAGGTAGTCGTCATAGCCTCTTGCAAAGGTATAACCTTGCTCACGACATTGCTGATAAAGCGACTTGTTATTGTAATCATAATTTTTCTTTGGGTAAGGATAATAGAAAGTACCTCCTCCGAAGAAGTCGAAACCTGAGGCTGCGAGCTGAGTACCTATGGTGTAGTAGTCGTTGCGCTTCTGAACATGAGCATAGAAAGCACCCGGAGTGGCGTGGTCGATGCTGACAGAGGTCATTATGCCTACTCCCCACCCCTGCTCATGCAGTTTCTCTGCTATGGAGTGAGTGCGTTTACCATTGTCATCCAATCCGAGAGTGCCGTTATTGGTCTTTTCTCCCGAAGCGAGAGCAGTACCTGCTGCCGAAGAGCATGTGATACTGTTGGACTTTGAGAAGGTGGCAGCGAGACCGGAGAAAGGCAGTTGCGTCATTAGCAACTGCTTCCTGCCTATACGCCCTTCAAGTTCTGCCATATACATCTCGGTGGTGTTAACCTGGTTACAACCCATACCATCACCAATGAAGTAGAATATATACTTAGCCTGCTGTGCACCGACACTGAGCAGAATGGTGCAAGCATATAATATAATGAGAATTACACGTTTCATAAAGATTGCCTTTTGTTGCCTGCAAAGTTACATATTCCTTGTCACATATACAAATTATTATTACCTTTGCAACATGAAACGATTGCTACTGATATCCGTGTTGCTTTTCACGTTCTCATGCTTGCATGCATGGGAGTATGTAAGTGAGGAGACCAGAAGCGAGACAACAGCACAACTGCGACTTGACATCTCCTATAACCTGCCACTACACAAGACAGTAACACTCAATTTCTTCGAGGATATAAGATTTGACCTGTATCCTTTTTCTCCGAAAACTCTGTTCGACCTGTCGCTTACCTCAGTGACACTTGTCTATTCGCCAATCAAATACCTGAAACTTGATGCAGGCTACATGCTCAAGATAATAGGAGCAGCCACTGAAGCGACGTGGGAGAGACACTTCAAAAATCCTAACACCTTTATCAAACACCGTATATACTTCGGCATTACTGGTACATACAGCGTAGAGGGTTGGCGCTTCACGCTGCGTGAGCGTCTGCTTGACGACATGCGCTTCGATGATATAGACATGCGTACTACAAACAGGCATGCTCTGACCCTGAGGCATTACGTTTCGGTGTCGTATAACATAAAGAGTCACAGACTGAGTCCGTATGTGTGGACAGAACTCGCCAACACCCTCAACGAGAAAGAATACAGCAGACTTGGCGGCAGACAATATCTTGAGCGCTGGCGAACTGCTGTGGGAATAAAATACAAACTGCCTGAGAGACAGACTTCGGAAGGGCAGACAAAGAGTAGAGGCACACTGAACTTCTTCTACCGCTACGACTGGGGCAGATTCCGCTCCGCCAAACTGCAAGGCGAGGATGCCAAACTTACCACACGTCGCAAGAACGAGCATGCAATAGGCATAGCTTACGAATTGTGATATGAGAGATGAACTGACAAAAGAAGAGTTGCTGCTCAAAGCACAGACATACTGCGCCAGGAGCGAGCATTGCGCCTCTGAGGTGAGAGAGAAACTGTGGCAGTGGGGTTGCAAAGAAGAGCGATGGCGGAGCGAGATTATAGAGTCGTTGGAAGACGAAGGCTATATCAACGCTGAGCGCTATTGCCGAGCTTATGTGCATGATAAGGTTGAATATCAGGGTTGGGGAAGAGTGAAGATACGTATGATGCTCAGAGGCAAGAGTCTGCCTGAACTGGAGATAGAACTTGCTCTCGCAGAAATTGATGAAAACTCATACAGAAAGCAACTCATGAAAGCTCTAAGCCACTACAAAGACGACCGCGAACGTGCGATAAGGTATGCAATGCAGAAAGGCTTTGAATATGAGATAGTCGCAGAAGAACTTGTGAAGTGAAGCACATCGGTAATCTGAGGTATAGAGACAAATACTACAAAAAGGCGTAGCCGGAAGGCTGCGCCTTTTTGTAGTATACTTAATGATTAACGAATTTAATCACTTCACTTCTTGTCCGATAGCGTTGAAAACTTTTACGTCACGGATAATCAGAAGTTGACCGTTGCGGATGACCTTTGTACATTGTAAGTCACTTTGTACATTCTCAATGCCGGATGTTTTTTCTTTGAAGTTAGCGGTGACGGTGACGTCAACGGTAACGGTGAGACCTGTTGCCGGGTCATAGTTCGTCCAGCTGTCAAACTCATAGCCTTCATCCGGCGTAGCGGTCAGAATCAGTTTCGTGCCATACTCAATCGGCTGTGACAGGTCAACCGGTGCTTCCGTTGTGTCCTTAGCGGTTACAGAACCGTTCTCTGCCACTATGGTCACATTAAACTTCTGCAAAGCGAAGGTAGCGGAGAATTCCATATCGCTATTGACAGCGACAGTACGTTTGGCATCGGTATCATCGTCGTTCCACTTAACGAACTCATATCCTTCGTCCGGCGTAGCGGTCAGTTCAATTCCATTACATTCTTCCATTTTGGTATAAGCAATTATTCCGCCCTCGGTCTGTTTTAGCGTCACGTCATAAACGAAGCCTTCCTCAACAATTGTGAACGGATTGGAGAAATTCGTTGCTGCAGTGTAGTCTGCTCCTTTGCCGCATGGCACAACCAGTGTCACGTCTTTGGCTGAATTTATCTCAAGTTTCGAGCCCATTACGTTCGGCACATTCTGTGCCTTGCAGATAATTTTCTCCAGTTTCGGGAACTTGGTACTTACGCTGTTGAATGAAAGGAACTGGTAGTACACAGTTTTCATCGTTGAAGGCAGAATAACGGTTGTCAGATTCTGTGCCGAACTGTATTCCACAAAAATGAAGGAGTAAGCCACATTGACTATGCCCTCAGGAATAGCGACAGTGTCAGCTGTTCCTGTATATTTAACGGCTATACTGTCAATAATCTTCAAATCGCCTTGGTCGTTCATAATCTTACTGTTATTGAACGAGTCCCAAGCAATACTCATCAAAGCCGAGTTTTCGAACTCTACAGAAGTAAGGCTCGCGCAGGACGAAAAGACACCATTAGCCATACTGGTTATTGAACTCGGGATAAAAACACTGGTGAGGCTGGATTGACTAAATGTTCCGGTTTCCGTAGAGACCACCGTATTAGGAATTACCAATTCTCCTATTTCAGTATTTTTATAGAAAGCGTACCCTGCCAAATATTTTGTCTCCGGTTGGAAGTCTGCGGAAGTGAAGGCCTTCTTTGCCGGGCAACGATAAAGAGTCTTTTTGTCCTTCGTATAGAGCACACCGTTCACAACGGTATAAATCGGATTGTCTTCTGCTACGATAAACGCCTCAAGCGAACCCAGTTCGCCAACAAACCAACTAACCGCCTTGCTCAATGAGTTAGGCAGAGAGATTGTCTTAGCATTACCGAACTTAGGCGATGATTCTATTTCCGTTACAGCAAATGTTTGACCGATATACTTCACAGAAGCAGGGATTACGAGGTCTGTCCCCTCTTTGAGGGTGTGTCCGCTTTGTGTCACTTTCACTTTAAGATCAGGCGTGATCGCTGTCACTTCGTATTGCAGCATATCTTCTCCAGAAGCGGTTTTGAACTTATCACCCACTTTTGCCGGCTCATGCACGAGGCGCACAGGTTGACCGCTCTCCCGAGTGGTTTGACCCTGCGGATTGAAGAAGTCCGAACCGAAGACCACGAGGTACGCATTGAACTCATCTACCGGGGTTGACGACCAGTAGAAACCATCGACATTGACACTATACACCACCTCACTTAAACGGTAGCCCGTAATGGGCAGGAAAACACATCCCTTTGCTTCCAAAGCCGTCCACTGGTCTGCAGTACAAGTTGTGGCTGTAAATGCAGCATTCCCCTTATTAAGAGAAGTTACGGTTGTGAACTCACTTGCAGCGAAAGTGCCGCCATCAGGGAAAAGGATAATTCCTTTATAGGAATTAACGGTTGCCTTGGCATAACGGATATTAGCATTTTCGTTTACTGTAGATGCTTTATCACCGGTACGGGTGTTGAGCACATACACCCACTCGTCTTTACTCATAGTGTACCAGCCAGCACCAATCATTTTGCCCCAATCAACGAAGTCTCCGGAATACTTACTGGAATTATCGCTGTTGTTGATGCCAAAATAATTTGCGGCAGTGCTCCATCCGAAGAGATCCACCGCTCCGTTAGAAGTAACCACACCGTTACCGTTGATTGCATTGTTTGCGGCAGCATTGCCAATGAAGTCCCACTGATTTTCAGCAAAAGACCATGTCCAGTTTGCACCGAGGTCAGTAGTTGTTGCCTGCAAGTTACCTTGCGAGAAGAGTACTTTTTTGCCGTCGGCATTAACGGTGAACTCACCATTCACCACACCGGCTGCGGCGTACGTTGTCATTGTACCGGCTGCAAGAAGCAGCGAAAGAATTACTTTTTTCATATAAAATCTTTGATTGTTGATTTATTTCATATTCTTGCGGAACGATTACTTTACCTTCTTACCCTGTGCGTTGTATATGTGCTCGCCGCGGATGATATAGAGTTGACCGTCAATCATTACCTTAGTACATTGTAACATGCTGTCTTGTATATTATTGACTCCTGATGGGGCATCCACTAAAACAGCATGTATGTCAAGGTTCCCGCTCAACGCTTCTGTATGCTGCCAAGCATCGCTGTCCCAGTGGTCAAACATCTTGCCTGCCGGAACATCGAAATCGGTCGGTGCTTCTATCTCATCGCCGCACTCTACATTATTAAGTGTCTTGACTGCCACTGAATCAACATAGAACACAACGGTAAATCTGCCGGTTCCCCATGTCGGCCATACGTGCATCTCACTCGTCACGTTCGTCAAGTCGCCGCCATTCCAGTCGGTAACCATCTCGCATGCTCTCGGAGTGAGTTTGCCTGCTGCGGTAACGCCATTCTCTACGGCACTCGAACCACGAACTTTCTCTACGCGGTGGATGCGATTTTCTTTTGCCAGAGCATCCGCTTCCGTTGCATAGAAGCAAACATAATAAGTCGGCAGTGCCTGCTCATCGTAAACGGCAGTGTAAATCACATCCGCCGTAGCAGCCACCGGAGTAACATCCCAATGATCGAAGACATACATGTGCTCTTCCGTGTAATAGGGTTCAACGGCAGGAATAACCGGCATTTCGCCTTGCTCCACTTGCTGTGCATGTTCGCCGTCATGGTCAACGAATGTGATTGTCCAGCCACCGATAGGACGCAGGTCAACCATCTTCCATGTCTCGCTGGATTTATATGCTGCAACAGCGGACTTCGGAACATAATACTTAAGCGTTCCTTGGTTTGGCACTCCGCCATCGCACATATCAGATGCTTTCTTATCGGTCATAATATCGCCACCGCCATTATTGATACCATAGTAAATAACCGGTGGAGTCAGCGCTTCAACAACTACTGTATCCAACGCATTAATGTAAGTAAACATGTGGCTGGCTATAGCTTCTACCGAAGCAGGGAAGATGACTTTCTCACAAGCGTCATTAGAATTGATTCTGGCGGCAATAATACGCGTGCCTTCTTTGAAAGCAATCACTCTGCCTTGGGAAGCTCCATTTCCGCCAATAGCGATGTCACCGGAGTAGAGGAAACCATTATCTTTGGTTAGCGCATTTTCCTGTTTGGTCGCGTTATAGAAGACTTGTGCTCCTACGCGCTCTAAGCGGCTTGGGTCCCAACCTTCCAGAGTTGCCAATTGGTTGTCAAAGGAGAACGCACCATAGCCAACATATTTAACACTGGCCGGAATCGCGATATTATCCATGTAGTATAAATAAGCGAAAGCAAAAGTAGGAATGTATTCCAGTTGGTTCGGGATATTCACATATTTCAATTTGCTCTCGTATACGAATTGTTTGCCTAAGCGCAGTATCGAATTCGGCAAACGGAGCGTGTCAATTTGACATAACTTGAACGCATTATTACCACCTGCAACTACATCATACACCTCGTCATAATAGGCCACTTTCTCAGGGATGGTAACATTTCCTGTCAGGCTGGTGCCGATAGCGGCGTTATTACCGTTTCCTATTTGCACTTCCATCTTACCAGCTTCTTTTGCAAGAATCTTGTATGTCACATTCACGCCTTCCACCGTCGGAGCAAAGAAAGCATCGCCTACGACAAGATTCTTCTTAATGTTCGCAGTAACAGTTGTGTCGCCGGTTACTATGAACGTGCGAGGATTGTCTTTGACTCCGTCAAACCAGTCCACAAATGTATATCCGTCATCTGCCGTAACGGTCACCTTTACCTGATTGCAGTCTGTTGTATCGTTGAATACCACCGTTCCGTTCGTCGCAACCACGTTAACTTCATCAAGAAGTTTTGCGGTAAGTGATGTGATTTGAGAGAAGTCGTTTCCGACACCGAGATCACCACCAATGAAAGTGCCGCTTGTGTAGAAATCATAGAACCTGCATCCCACAATCACATCGCCGCCCGGAGAGTTGCGGTAGTCCGGACCCCATTCCGGCTGAACCCGGCTATTGAAATACACTGTAGCCTTGCAACCATCCATAGCACCGAAAATAGCCGCTGTTGCTGTGGGCTCTATATGCAGTTCACCAGATGTAAGACCTAAGGGTAGCGAATATATCTTTGTAAGCGCTTTGTTGTACAACACATTGCCAACTACTGCAAACTTTGTATTCTCCTCATCAATAGTAATTGTAGTGGCGTGTCTAAACAAATATGTTTGGTCAGCTAAAGAAGAAAGCGACTTGGGCAGATGCACCGAAGTAATATTGCAACTGCCAAAATTGGCCATGCCGATAGCTTCAACATTCTTCAAATCAATAGAAGTCAGTTTGCAGCCCTGGAAACTGTATCTTGCAATTTCAGTAATGTAGTCACTCAGAATAATACTGGTAACATTAACACAACCCCTGAAAGAGCTTTGATTGGTTGTTGTAATATAGGTGTTCTCGGAGAAATCGATAGAAGTCAATTCGTTGCTATGGCCGTTGAAGGCATCCATAGAAATGACATTTACCTTATATTCAGTTCCTCCCTCATCGGTGATGGTGTTAGGAATAACCAAAGATCCTGAAGGTTTGTGCACATTGTCATAAACAATGGAAACTCTGTTGTTGCCACCACTCTTGGCCGAGATCTTGTAAGCCAAGGTGTTGCCTTTGTAAGTAAAGGTGATTGTATCACCCACGACAGGATCAGTAGCCCAGAGGCTCATTGTCATTGCTGCACATAGCAGAGAGAGAAAAATTTTCTTCATAAGCATTATATTTTTAGTTTAGTAAAATTTCACGCTGCAAATATACTACAAAAAAATGGAAAGACAATTTTTTATTGAATTTCGTTAAATACGTGTATCAATAATGAGCAAGGCGGCTATCAACCAATCTGCCAAAATCAGACTGTTTTTTCGGTCTGATTGTTCCAACAGACACGCATGACAGAAGGGAAAAATCAGGTTAAAACAGTATATAATTGACCTTGGAATATAAGTAATCACCCAATAATCACACAATAATCACACAATAATCACCCAATAATAGCCCAATAATCACCCAATAAAGTATGGGTGAAGAGGTAAAAAGGCTAAGGGGTTAGGGGATTAGGGGCTAAAACAAAGGGTTAAGAGGCTAATGGTTAAAAGGTTAAGAGGCTGAATGGAGTCAGGTGAGGGCGAAACGGGTTTTGCCTGCCATGTCGGAGTGAAGATCAACGGAGTCGTAGCCGAGACTATGCAACATATCGGAGATGTCAGGAGCACACAAGGGGTTAATCTCTAAGACGAGATGAGGAGCCCTGTGCATAGATGCAATACGGCGATAGAAGAGCAAGGGGTCGGTATCAGGGACGAAAAGGGCATCGTGCGGCTCATACAGTAGGACGCGAGAGTCCATAGACGCCGCCTCTCGCTGCATCACATAAGGCGGATTGGAGACGATGAGGTCGCATGCCGGGATATCATCGCTGAGAATGTCACACTGAAAAAAGCGGATGTCGGCGGAGTTTGTCCTGGCATTATCCTCTGCTATGCGTAGAGCCTCTTCGCTGATATCACACGCTTCGACCTGCCACTGAGGGAAACGGCGTTTCAATGCTATTGCAATACAGCCTGAGCCAGTTCCCACATCAAGCACACGTAGGCAGTTTTGAGTAGCAAAATGTGCCGCAACAAGTTCAACGAGTTCCCATGTTTCCGGTCTCGGGATAAGGGTTGCGCGGCTCAGTTTCAGCGTCATACCTCCCCAGTCGGTTTTACCGAATACATATTGCAACGGCTCACCAGTTCGAAGTCGTGATAATAATATTTCCAAATTCGGAATATTATTTATATCTTTGCAGAGTATTTCTGTCCGGGAAAGCCCCGTAGCCTCCTCAGCGATCCAAAGAGCAGTGTCACGGAGCTCATCATCAGGCAGATAACCCTGCAGCGACGTAGTGATATATTGCAGCAGATTGTTCATTGCGGTTGCAAAGGTAGTAAGAATAGTCGAATGAGAAAAGAGGAAAGCGCAAAGCGGGCAGACGAGCGATGGACTATGAGATATACATAAGGCGGTGTCTGGAGCTGGCGAAAGCAGGTGAGTATTATGTAGCCCCGAACCCGATGGTTGGCGCCGTGCTTGCAGAGAGCACCACAGGGCGTGTGGTGGCAGAGGGGTGGCATCACCGTTTCGGTGAGGCACATGCAGAAGTGGACTGCCTGAGCAAAGTGGGAACAATTGTGAACCATGCCGGCATGAAATGCGACAACAATACGTCTCTGCCGAAGACACTGTTTGTCAATCTGGAGCCTTGCAGTCATTGGGGTAAGACGCCTCCTTGCGCAGACCTGATAATACGGCGGCGTGAGGAACTGAAGATAGAACGTGTGGTTGTCGGTAGTCTTGACCCGAACCCGGAAGTGGCAGGCAGAGGAGTGAGACGCCTGCAAGAAGCAGGCATCGAAGTGGTGACGGGTGTACTGGAGAAGGAATGCAGATATTTGAACCGCCGCTTCATGTGCCTTCACGAAGAACACAGACCGTATGTAGTACTCAAATGGGCACAGACAGCAGACGGCTATATAGGTTCTCCTGACAGGCGTGTGGTGATATCCAACAGCGTCAGCAAACAGATAGTTCACAAGATGCGTGCGGAGAACATGGCAATAATGGTGGGCGCCAACACAGCACTTACCGACAACCCGAAGCTGCTGAACACACACTGGTCAGGCAGAAACCCGATACGTGTGCTGCTTGACCACAGACACCGGGTGCCGGAGTCATACAACATCTTCAGTGGGGAGTCGGAGACCATAGTGTATTCAGACGACACGAGGTGGGAGTACGTGCTGAGCGACCTTGCCTCAAGAGGCATCCACTCAGTGCTTGTGGAAGGCGGTGCAACGGTGCTGAACAACATACTTGAGACAGGCATATACGACGAGGTGCATGTCGAAGTAAACCCAAACCTATACCTTAATGACGGGATAAAAGCACCTGCATTGCAGTTTGGTGCACTTTTTGAAAGAACAAAGATATTGAAAAACACACTATATACCTATGAAAAACATAAAAACGCTATTGTTAATTAGTGTTGTATGCTGCCTTGTGAGCAGTTGCGACATCATCAACCGCTACAAGCTTGGCGATGCCGTAGTGCAAGTGGGAGGCGAGAAGCTGTACGAAGAGGACCTGCGAGGTATCATCAGCGGTCTGACCGGCGAAGACAGCGCACGCATTGCCGACGAGTACATAAAGAAGTGGGCTACAGAGATGCTCATGTATGAGAGGGCGCGCCGTGAGTTGAAGGACAACAGTCAGATAGAAGCCATGGTAGAGCAGTACAGGCGTATGCTGTACATACAGCGCTATGAGGAGCAACTTGTACGGGAGCGCATGCCGAAGTTCATATCCGAGGACTCAATACTTGCCTTCTATGACAAGTATCCTGACCGTTTCTTCCTGAAAGACAATCTGCTGAAGGGGTTGCTTCTTGTGATACACAAGGACGCTCCAGACCAGCAGAAACTGAAGAAATGGCTCTCCAACCTGAACGACGAGAACATGGAGAACATAGAGAAATACGCCTACCAATACGCATCAGGCTACGAGTTGTTCACCGACCAGTGGCAGCGTCAGAGCAACGTTCTGTTGCGCCTGCCTATAGCACAAGGCAGTCTGAATGACCTGCTCAAGCACAACAGCCTGATAGAGATGCAGGATTCGGTATCGACCTACCTGCTTCAGATAACAGAGAAAAAGATGGTGGGCGACCAGATGCCGATAGAATACGCAACCCCTGCCATAGAAAACACTCTGCTCAACATGCGCCAAATGAAATGGCTTGCAGAAGAGCGGGAGAGGATGTGGAAAAGAGGTCTCGAGAAAGGAGAAGTGATATTCAAAGAGAGACCCGGGAGCAGCATAAGCCTGACAGAAACAGCAAGCGCCGAAGTTGACACCGCCTCCACACAGAACAACGAGGACGCTGCATTTGACACCATAGAATTTGACGAATAAGACGTATGAAACATAATCTATTGATATTGCTACTTACGCTTGTTACCCTAAATACCACCGCACGCGACAACGTGATAGATGAAGTAATCTGGGTAGTAGGTGAAGAGGCTATACTCCGCAGCGAAGTGGAAGAAGAACGCCTGAGAGCGCAGTACGAAGGTCAGCAGATAGCAGGCGACCCATACTGCATCATACCAGAGCAGCTGGCCGTTCAGAAACTGTTTCTGCATCAGGCAGAACTGGACTCAGTGGAGGCCAATGAGAGTTCCGTCCAGCACCAGGTGGAGATGCGTATCAACTACTACCTCTCGCAGATAGGTTCGAAAGAGAAGATGGAGGAGTATTTCCGCAAGACCATGTCGGAGATGAAAGAAGAAATGACAGTGCAGGTGCGCAACCAGATGATAATCCAGCAGATGCAGATGAAGCTGACAGAGCACATCAAGTCCACGCCTGCAGAGATAAGACGCTATTACCAGTCGCTGCCACAAGACTCGATACCCACCATACCGGCACAAGTGGAAGTGCAGATGCTTGCCTTTGAGCCCGCTGTGCCACGCGAAGAGACGGACCGCATCAAGACCCGCCTAAGAGAGTTCACCGAGCGTGTCAACAACGGTGAGGCCGACTTCTCGATGCTGGCACGACTCTACAGCGAAGACACAGAATCAGCCAAGCGGGGCGGCGAACTGGGTTTTGTAGGACGAGGTCAGTTGGTGCCAGAATTTGCAGAGGTGGCGTTTAACCTTATCGACCCAAAGAAAGTGAGCCGTATAGTAGAGACCGAATATGGTTACCATATCATCCAGTTGATTGAGAAACGCGGCGAACGCATCAACTGCCGCCACATACTACTAAAGCCACGCATCTCGGCTGACGACAAGGTGAAGGCTCTGACAAGACTCGACTCGATTGCCAACCTCGTGCGCACGGAGAAACTGAGTTTCGAACAGGCGGTAATCCAATACTCCGAGGACAAGAATACAGTGATGAACGCAGGTCTCATGACCAACGAGAACACCAATGCATCGAAGTTTGAATATCAGGAGTTGCCTCCGGAGATAGCGCGCCAGATATACAGCATGAACATCGGGGAGATAAGCAAGCCCTTCTCTATGATTGACCAGAGGAAGAACAAGGAGATATGCGCCATAGTGCGCCTAAAGAGCAAGACAGATGTTCATAAAGCCAACTTGACAGACGACTACCAGGTGATTCGTGAGATGTACGAAAACCACTTAAAGTCAGACTTCATAGAAAACTGGATACAGAAGAAACAGCAGGAGACATACGTAGCCATAGACCCCGAATGGCAAGGATGCGACTTTCACTATCCGGGTTGGGTGAGATAATCCATAATGCAAAGTTAATACTGCATGATTGGGAATGAACAATCAGAGTGTTGAAAAGATGTCTGTTCATATTGTCAGTTGTAGTCTCTGTCTGTCTGCAGGCAGAGACTCTGGTGTATCTTGAACATTCGGAGACTCTCTCGTTTGATGAAGAACGCTACCCGGACGCCCAACTGCTGAAAGGCAACGTCATCTTCCGTCATGACTCGGCACTGATGTACTGCGACTCTGCCCTCTTCTATGAGAAAGACAACTCGCTTGACGCCTTCGGTCATGTGCGCCTCCTTCAGGGCGATACCATAGAAGCACTGGGAGACATTCTCTACTACGACGGTAACACCAAATTTGCCCGTCTTCGCAAACACGTCAAACTGATTCACACGGGCACTACTCTAACTACCGACTCTTTGAACTATGACCGTCTTAACGACCTTGCATGGTATTACACGGGAGGCAAGATAGTTGACAGTCTCAACACGCTGACCTCACGCTGGGGTCAGTACACCACAGCAACGAAGCAGGCGGTATTCAAGACAGACGTTGTACTCGTCAACGACCGCTTCACCCTCACTGCCGACACCCTGAAATACAATACAGGCACCAAGATAGCCGACCTCGTAGGACCTACCCGCATACTGTATGAAGAGGAGACAACTATACTGAGCACTCTCGGCTGGTACAACACAGAAACCGAAGAGTCGATGCTCCTGCAACGGTCACAAGTGATACACAACGACCACAAGTCACTGACAGGCGACACCATCTTTTATGACAAACTTATAGGCAAAGGCGACATACGCGGACACATGGAGCTTATAGACTCAGTACAGCAAGGCACTCTATACGGCAACCAGGGCAAGTTCTTTGAGACAGACAAATACGGTTTTGCCACCGATAGTGCTCTGTTTGTGGACTGGTCACAAGATGACAAGACATACATGCATGCCGATACGCTCTACACCGAAGAGATTCCGTATCAAATACATTCACTGGTTGAAAAAGACAGCATAATGGTTGACAGCGTGCTCACCTGGCAGCCGCCGGACACACTGACTCAAGACACCTCATACAGACGCGTAAGAGCATTCCGCAGGGTGAGAATATACAAAAGCGACATGCAGGCATTGTGTGACTCGCTTGTCACAAACAACCGTGACTCCATCATGATACTGTGCGGCCTGCCTGTGTTATGGAGCGACGACCAGCAGATAAGCGCTGACTCAATAACCATCTTTATGAAAAACGGAGCAGTGGACCATGCGCACGGCATAGGCAACTCCATTGTATCACAGCAAGACGACATCGACATGTTCAACCAACTCTCAGGCAAGGAGATACTGGCTTATATAACTGACGGGGAGATACGTCAGATTGACATCAACGGCAATGCAGAGACAGTGTTCTATCCGCATGAAGACGAGAACGGAGGACCCGTAGTAGGCTGCAACAAGACACAATCAAGCTACGTGAAACTCTACCTGAAAGAACGGCATATAGACCACATTCTATTCACTACCGCCACTACAGGCAGCATGTATCCTTTGGACAAGATATCAGAGTCGCAACAACGTCTCGGCAACTTCTTCTGGGCAGAGGCAGAGCGGCCTGTATCACCGGAAGACGTATTCCGTCATCCTGAACCCACACCCAGACCGCAACAGACAGGACTCAGTGCCAAAGACACTGCGCCTAAAGAAGAAGAAACCGACACTGACAACAACAAAGATAACAATAGCAAAAAGAACAAGAGGAAAGGAAAACACTGATGAAACGATTTGCAATATTACTTGCTGTGCTATGCACCATGGCATCAGCCGCCACAGCACAGAAGCAGTCGCTTGGCGTACAACTCGGCTTTACTGAGCCTATCCTGCGCGAGAACACTGCAAGCGACACAAAGAAACTGTCAAACACCACTGTCATCAACGGTCTGAAGGTAGGGTTTATCTACGATGCCACATTGGTTAAAGGCTTCGGCATGACACTTGGTCTTAACTACTGTTTTGCCGCCTACGCTGGCAAATGGACGGTAGAGAACCATGTTTATGTCGCCAAGAAAGTGCGCACATCACATCTTATGCACTCACTTGAACTGCCTATAGAATGGCAGTATAAATTCAACATAGCAACCGACACATGGCTTATCGCCTATACAGGTCCCACACTGCAATACAACTTCTCATTCAAGAGTACTGTAGCCAGACGCAACGAAGCCACCGGTCAGACATCCAGCGAGAGTTCCAATCACTATCAGACTGATGCCGACAACGACGGAAATCTTGACTACTCACCGTTCAACATACAATGGGGCGTGGGTGCTGGATTCCAATACAAAAACTACTACATACGCGGAGGCTACAACTTCGGTATTTACAACCACTACCGCGACAATGCCTTCACCATGACTGACGGGACTACATCATACTCCATGCGTGCACGCTTTGATGAATGGAGCATTCGTTTAGGTATCTACTTCCTGAACTTCTGAAAGTAATGACCAAATCGTAAATGACCTTATGATTCCGCGAGAGACGATTGATAGAATATATGCCACCGCCAAGATAGAAGATGTCATTGGCGACTACATGTCACTGCGGCGCAGAGGGGCTAATCTGTGGGGCAACTGTCCTTTCCACGATGAGAAGACTCCCTCTTTCTCAGTGTCACCGGCTAAAGGCATATTCAAGTGCTTCGGGTGTGGCAAGGCAGGCAATGCTGTTAACTTCGTCATGGAATATGAGCAATGCTCCTACGCCGATGCCCTAAAACAGATAGCACGCAAATACCACATTGAAATCCAGGAAAAGGAGATGACTGATGAAGAGCGGCAACAGGAGAACGAACGGGAGTCTCTCTTTAAGGTCAATGAGTGGGCGAACAAGTGGTTTCAGGAGCAGTTGTGGGACACTGAGGAAGGAAGGAACATAGGACTGTCATATTTCATCCAGCGCGGACTGCGTGAGGACATCATACGCAAGTTCCAACTCGGCTACTCACCAGAGAAGAATGCATTGTATCCTGCAGCTCACAAAGCAGGCTATAAAGACGAGTTCCTCAACAAGACCGGTCTCTGCGGTATTTCGCAACACGATGGCAAGCCTTATGACCGTTTCCGCGACCGTGTCATATTCCCCATATTTACTGTCTCAGGAAAGGTGGTGGCATTCGCAGGACGCATACTCAAGCAGAAAGAACATACAGGAAAGTATGTCAACTCACCTGACTCCGCCATTTACTCCAAGCAGAACGAACTCTACGGACTCTTTCAGGCAAAGCAAGCTATTGCCAAGCAGCAGATGTGCTATCTGGTGGAAGGACAAATGGATGTCATATCCATGCATATAGCAGGCATTGAGAATGTGGTCAGCTCTGGTGGCACTGCACTGACACACAGGCAGGTGCTGTTGCTGCACCGGCTGACAGAGAACGTTACTATTCTCTACGACGGAGACTCTGCAGGTATTCATGCTGCATTAAGAGGCATTGACATGTTGCTTGAGGAAGGACTGAATATCAAAGTGGTGTTGCTGCCAGAGGGAGAAGACCCGGACTCATACTCTCGCAAACTCAATGCAGTGGATTTCCAAAAGTACCTGCATGACAACTCACAGGACTTCATACGCTTCAAAACCAATCTGCTGTTGCAGGATGCAGCCTCCGACCCGATAAAGCGTAATAGTGTCATCAAAGATATGTTACAATCTATATCATTGATTAGAGACAAAATTCTCAGAGGACGCTATCTAAAAGATGTAGCTGAAATAATGCAAATGGATCAAAATAGGGCATTAGCACTATTAAAAAAATGTAATCAAATCATTAATGAAAGATTATCAGGGAAAACAACTGATAAAGAAAATGACACACAAACAGAAAATGATGAAACAAAAAATATAGTTACTACTCCATCTATCACTACAACAGAGAATAACAACTTTATAGACGATATTTTATTCAAAGACAATGATATTCTTGACACCAACATACGCAATATCCTGCAAGTCCTGATACGCTACGGCCACATGCCGCTCTTCGACTCAAATGTAGGGCAATATATCATCGACTCACTCAACGAGGACAACATAAACCTGCAGAACCCAATATACAATATGGTCCTTCAGGAATTCACTCTGCACCAGAACGACCCGGACTTTGATGCAGAGCAGTTCTTCAAGTTCCACCAGAATGCCGACATCAGCCAACTGGCAATACAGCTTATACCCGAACCTTACGAACGGAGCAAAATTTATAGTCGTCAAAACATTTCGGAGAATGTGCGTACTGAAACTAATATGCCCACTGATGCCGACAGGCTTTCAGACCTCGTACCGCAACTCATATACGAGCTGCAACTAACCATAGTCAAGCAACGGAAGACATACATTCAGCACGCACTGAAACACGCTCAGGAGAACCGGCAGGAACAGCAGGTAATGGAACTACTGCAAGAAGACATGAGGCTCAAAAACATTGAAAAACAACTTGCCAAACTACTTGGAAACAGAATATTATCATAATATATACAACTGACAGTCATGCTTTTTGACAAAATAATATATGGTCCTGTTCACAGTCGCAGACTCGGCACATCGCTTGGTGTTAACCTGATGCCAACCGACTGCAAACTATGCACCTTCAACTGCATCTATTGCGAATGCGGATGGAATACTCCAGTCTCACATCCCGTGCTGCCTTCGCACAAGCAGGTAGCAGAGGCTCTTGAGCAGCAACTCTTGTCAGCAGACTGCCAGATAGACACCATCACCTTCAGCGGCAATGGGGAGCCTACACTGCATCCTGAGTTTGAAGGCATCATGCGCGACACATGCTCGTTAAGAGACAGGCTCTGCCCTGATGCCAAGGTGTCCGTACTGAGCAACTCCACACAACTCCATAGACCTGATGTAGTACGGGGACTCATGCTGGCGGACAAACGGATACTGAAACTCGACTCCGCCATTGATAGCACCATGCACCTTATCGACCAACCTGTCAACACCTCACTCACAGTGGCCAGCATAGTGGAAATGCTGAAGCAGTTCAACCACGACTTCACCTTGCAGACATGTTTCCTGAAAGGCACATGTCAAAACCATGAAATAGACAACACTACTCCGGAAGAACTTGATGCCTACTACCGGCTCGTAAGGCAGATAGCTCCAAAAGAAATAATGATTTACGTCATCGACAGGACTACACCATGCACCACATTGCAGAAGATAAGTCCCGAGAAGATGCAGGAGATAGCTAACACATTGCGCAGTCTTGGCTTTGCCACACTACTGACTATATAAACAACACTGTATGAAGATTCTCATCGCACCCATGAATTGGGGATTAGGGCATGCCTCACGCTGCATACCGCTAATCAATAAATATCTGGATGACCATTGTGAAGTGGTCATTGCCGGTGATGGTGAGAGTCTCACTCTGCTTAGACAGCACTTTCCGCAACTGCGTTACATAACCATGCCTGCTCTGAACCTCAAGTACAGCAAGGGCAACAGTCAGACATGGGCAATGGCAAAAGCGCTGCCTCAACTTATCAGCTGGAGCATACGCGACCACTATGCACTCAAGCGCATTCTTGCAGCCGAGCGCTTCGACCGTATCATATCAGACAACCGTTTCGGGCTATATGTCAACCTTAAGCCTAAAAGCCGGTACTTTGGAAGATATGCCAAACCTAAGAAGCCGGTCCAACTGGCTAAAGAACCAGAAACCATCTATATCACGCACCAGCTCCTTGTCAAAACGCCGCCACGTCTGCGTTGGCTGGAGCCGCTGCTTGCATCGGTTCACAGACATATAATTCTCAAATATACTCACTGCTGGATTCCAGACTATGCAGGTGCGAACAACCTCTCAGGAGAACTCAGTCATAAACTGCCGATACCGCGCAATGCCAAGTTCATAGGTCCGTTAACGCGTTTCCCTGTTAAAGAGAATACTGCAGATAATCCTGATTCAGCTACAGACGGACAAGAAGCGGCTCAGCAGGCATACCGCATCGTGGCAGTTCTCTCAGGACTGGAGCCTCAGCGTACTGTACTTGAGCAGCAGATTATCTCACACTATGCTGACCGTCAGGATCGGGTCCTTATAGTACGTGGCAAGACTGGTATGCCGCAGACCACAGTTCAGCACGGCAACATAACTCTTGTACCGTATCTTGATGACCGCAAACTGCAGAATGTACTCCTTGCTGCAGAAATCATCATCTCTCGGAGCGGATACAGCACTATCATGGATCTTCATGCTCTCGGCTGCCTGTATAAGGCGCGTCTCGTAGCAACTCCGGGGCAACCTGAACAGCAGTATCTCGCATCATTGCATTAGTAGCATTATCCGCTACTTTCTCGCTCCCTTAGCATATACAATACAGACACAAAAAACAGAGGTCCGCCCTTGCGGACGAACCTCCTGAAGACGGCGGCTACCTACTCTCCCACTTGCGCAGTACCATCGGCGTTGCTGAGCTTAACGACCCTGTTCGGAATGGGAAGGGGTGGGACCTCAGCGCTATAACCACCTTAATATACGATTTGACATATTGATCGAAACAGAAGAACACAACATCTGAAATTATCTGTACAGAAAAAGAATTCGGGTAATTAGTACTGCTCGGCTTTATGTCACCATTGTACACCTGCAGCCTATCAACGTCATCGTCTATAACGACCCTTAATGAAATCTAATCTTGGAGCCGGCTTCGCGCTTAGATGCTTTCAGCGCTTATCCGAACCGAACGCTGCTACCCGGCAGTGCCCCTGGCGGAACAACCGGTGCACAGGAGGTTCGTCCAACACGGTCCTCTCGTACTAGTGTCAGACCTCCGCAAATTTCTACGCCCACAACAGATAGAGACCGAACTGTCTCACGACGTTCTGAACCCAGCTCGCGTGCCGCTTTAATGGGCGAACAGCCCAACCCTTGGAACCTTCTCCAGCCCCAGGA